>NZ_CP047593.1:647112-970669 GCF_009905215.1 Tichowtungia aerotolerans
CAGCACATCGGCGGCGTTGAACAGTTCCGCCTGTTTGGTTGCATAGTGCGCGGCAGCTTCCTCTGCTTTGGACGACTCGTAGACCGGATCGAGGACCGGATTCCACATACGGCGGAACAGGTCATTGGAGTAGTACGGAGGTTTCTCCTGATAAAGATCAACATTGTTGAGCTCCACATCAGGGTTCATCTCCATCAGCTTACCGAAAAACCGGGCAGCAAGCTGTTTAGAAACGGACTGCTCGGTCGGCTTCGGATTTGCGCAAACATGCAAAATATTCATCAGAGGGTACTCCTTGTTTTTTTCATCAGCAAATAATGTAAGATAGACTTTAACAACAGAACGAGTCGAGCAACAAGCGTTTCTCTTTGCCGAAGTCGAAAAGCCGCCCGGCTCCGGCTTCTCCTTGCTTTGCGAAGGCCGATCAACTACCCTTTTCCCTTCATTTTTTCAACTGTTCAACAAGGAGGCTCCCTAATGAAGCAGGACTACAGCAACTATTTTGAAAACACACCCGACGCAAACGGCAATTTCGGAGAATACGGCGGAGCGTTCCTTCCTCCGCAGCTGGAAGGGCCGATGAAAGAAATCCACGACGCCTACCTGAAAATCAGCAGATCGGCTGATTTCATCAACGAATTGCGCTCCATCCGCAAACACTACCAGGGCCGCCCGACCCCCACCTACCACGCCAAACGCCTCTCCGAACTCGCCGGCGGCGCGGAAATCTACCTCAAACGCGAAGACCTCAATCACACCGGCGCCCACAAGCTCAACCACTGCATGGGCGAAGCCCTGCTCGCCAAATACATGGGCAAAAAGAAACTCATCGCCGAAACCGGCGCCGGTCAGCACGGCGTGGCCCTCGCCACCGCCGCAGCCTACTTCGGCCTCGAATGCGAAATCCATATGGGCGAAGTTGATATTGCTAAAGAGCACCCCAACGTCGTGCGCATGAAACTGCTTGGCTGCACTGTTGTTCCGGTCACTCACGGACTCAAAACCCTCAAAGAAGCCGTCGACAGCGCCTTCGACGCCTACCTCGCCGACCCCGAAAACTCCATCTACTGCATCGGCTCCGTCGTCGGCCCGCACCCATTCCCGATGATGGTGCGCGACTTCCAGAAGATTGTCGGCATCGAGGCCCGCGAACAGTTCCAGGAAATGACCGGCAACCTGCCGGATCTCGTCACCGCCTGCGTCGGCGGAGGATCCAACGCCATGGGAATCTTCTCCGCGTTCCTGAACGATCCGTGCGAAATCTGGGGCGTTGAACCGCTGGGGCGCGGCCCGGGGACCGGCGAGCACGCAGCCACAATGACCTACGGTATGCCCGGCATCATCCACGGTTTCAAATGCTACATGCTGCAAGACGAACAGGGCGAACCCGCCCCCGTCTACTCCATCGCCTCCGGCCTCGACTACCCCGGCACCGGTCCGGAGCACTGCCACCTCAAAGACGAAGGCCGCGTGCAGTACACCACCGCCGACGACAAGGAATGCCTCGATGCCTTCTACAAACTCTGCCGCTACGAAGGTATTATTCCGGCACTCGAAAGCTCACACGCCGTGGCCTTCGCTATGAAGAAAGCCAAAGAGATGGGCTCCGGATCCATCCTCGTCAACCTCTCCGGCCGCGGGGATAAAGACATCGACTTCATCGCCGACAATTACGGATTCGGCGAGGAAGGCTGAGCCTTCACCCACCCTTTCCAAACATTGGAAACTCAATTGGTCGCCGGAACTTCCGGCGGCCAAAAGCTGGGAAAAAGGTCCTGAATTTCCAAAGGTTGGAAAAGAAAGCCGGATGGAGGCTCAGCCTCCTTCCAAACCCTGAAAAATCTGACCGCCGCATCAGCGGCGCTTGCGGGGGCCGCCCTGCCCGCGGCCGCCTTTGCGGGGTTTATCCTTAAACTTATCGAAGGGTTTTCCATCTGATGGAGAACCTTTTCGTTTCGGCTTATTGGGACGGGACTTTGTGTTGCCTGCCATCGCGACACTGACCTGACGGCCCTCACAGTCGACATAACTTTTGGTAAAACTGTCGATCACATCCATGGCATCGCCGCGCGGCACCTCAAAATAGGACTGCATTTTTACAATATTGATCCGACCGATCTCGATGCTTTTGTCGCGATCGGCCACATTGACCATCGCCATCAGTTTTTTCGGCGTAACCCCGTTGACTTTCCCGACGTTCATGACGAGCTCAACCATGCCGGCAGTCATCTGCCGCGGCTCGTGGTTTTCACGCTTCTCACGACCCGACTCGCGCGGTCCGTCTTTTCTGCGGGGTTCGCTCTGCCGTTCCGAAGGCTGCACATTGAGATCCGGCGCATCGCGATAGAACAGAAGCATGCGGTGCATATCGATCGAGACAAAGCGTTTGATCAGCTCTTCTTTGGAGAGGTCGGCCAGCATAGCGGTAAGTTCTTCAAGATAGTTATCGATCAAGCCGGGCCCGCCCGTCCAGTCGCGGACGCGTTCAGCCATCGCCATGAGGCGCACCCGGGCAATCTCCTCGCCGGTCGGGACCGGTTTCTGCGTAAACTTTTTACCGAGCGCTTTCTGCAATCGGTTGATCTTATGGTGCTCACGCATGTGAATGATCGAAACAGAAATCCCTTCTTTCCCGGCGCGGCCGGTGCGTCCGCTGCGATGAGTGTAGGCGGCGAGATCATCGGGAAGATTATAATTGATGACGTGAGTCAGATCATTCACGTCCAGTCCGCGCGCGGCGACATCGGTGGCCACGAGAATCTGGACGTGGTGGTCCCGGAATTTTTTCATAACGCTGTCGCGCTGCATCTGGGTCAGATCGCCGTGGAGCGGCTCGGCGCTGTAGCCGTCTTTGCGGAGATGATCCGAAACCTGCTGGGTCTCCATCCGGGTGCGGCAGAAGACAATGCCGTACATGCGGGGGTAAAAGTCGACGATGCGGCGCAAAGCGCGATAACGGTCTTTGGCATGCACCACATAATAGTCGTGGCTGACATTTTCGGCCCCGGCGTTGCGCGAACCGACCGTGATTTCGTGCGGATCCTCCATATAGTTGCGGGCGATTTTGGCTACCTCTTTAGGCATGGTGGCCGAAAACAGGAGCGTCTGCGCGATATCATTCACGGAAGACAGAATCGCCTCGATGTCTTCCTCAAAGCCCATGTTGAGCATTTCGTCAGCTTCGTCGAGTACGACGCGTTCAATAAAGGAAAAGTCCGCGCGCTTGCGGCGCAGGATATCGAGCATACGACCGGGAGTGGCCACGATAATTTGAACGCCGGCGCTCAATGCGTCGAGCTGACGACGGATATCCGCGCCGCCATAGACTGCCAGCACCTTCACCTCCGGCATACAGGAGGCAAAACTCTGCAGGTCGCGCGCAATCTGCATGCACAGCTCGCGGGTCGGACAGAGAATCAGCGCCTGCGGCGCACAGTGCGTCAAATCCAGCTGTTCGAGAATCGGCAGGCCGAAAGCGGCGGTTTTGCCCGTGCCGGTTTGCGCCAGCGCAACCACATCATCATCGTTATCCAGAAGATACGGAATTACCTCGCCCTGGACAGGCGTCGGTGTTTCAAAGCCGAGTTTTTCGATACCGGCGAGCAGTTCGGGGCTGAGCCCCAAGTCGGAGAATTTCATAAGTTAACCCAATGTTTTGTTGCAGGAACCCAAAATACCGATCTTCATCCTGCACTAAACACCGGGGCCTCAAAAACTGAGTGCGGCGGGAACATGGGGGCAAACCCGCCAAAGATCAACCCAAATCCCGGAATAAATCCTTGCCGACAAAAAGGCCGCTTAGTATATTTGCCGCTTCTTTCGGGGCGGTAGCTCAGTTGGTAGAGCGCCACGTTCGCAATGTGGAGGTCGAGGGTTCGATCCCCTTTCGCTCCACCACCTTATCCCCGTCTTCGATAGAAAGATTAAAGTGCCGCCGTTTGGAGTTTGCCATCCGGACGGCATTTTCCATATTGTATTTTTCTACGTACGGGCGAGTGGCGGAATTGGTAGACGCGCTGGATTTAGGATCCAGTTCCTTCGGAGTGCGGGTTCGAGTCCCGCTTCGCCCATTCAGTTAAAGGGGAAAACAACATGATGCCGCAACACGGAGGCGTGCCGAACTTCAGCCTGAAAATTCCCGGGCCGATCAAGGTTCTGCTTATTCTGGAGCTGACCATCGGCACCCTGCTGACCCTGTCCTTTCACCTGTATGCCGACTCCGGCGATCTGGCGGCAGCGAACCGCACCAAACTCTCTCTGATCGTCACAATCTTACTGGCGTTTTTTATCTTTCTGGTCGGCACCGGCCGCTGGTGGCACCCCCACCTGTGGCGACATGGCAACAGCCAAAAACAGCATCGCCACCGCACCCGGAACAACCGGCACCGCACCCGGAACAGACGTTAAGCTTTTTCATTGCGCCGAACGACGGAGCGCAGTAGATTGATAGTTTGTCTGATGGACGCGTAGCTCAGTTGGTAGAGCAGCTGACTCTTAATCAGCGGGTCCAGGGTTCGAGCCCCTGCGCGTCTACCACCACAAACCATTGCAAACAAATGACTTAACTACAATTTTACTTGATTGTTTTGCAGAATTAACTGGTTGCATTTTAGGCGTAAAGCCCCGAAAAAAACATACTCAGCGTTGCATTTTGGTTGCATCGCCTCCCTCCCACTACTAATCACTGTATTTTTCTCTCAAGCTCTCGAAGTCTTGATGCAGACCATTAGACACCTGCGGAGAAGTATCGACCGTAAGAATCCTTCGATTGCCAAAAAATCCGGGATACTCAAACACTATTCGGCACCCTGTAACCGTTTGTTTAACCGGATTACCATTCCTTCTTATACTGTCTGACTTAAACCAACTGCACCCGCTGTAACATAAGAGCCCCCACGATGACGTGGTATACGGGGGAACGACCACAAAGCTGTGCGTTGCAGCGCCTGATACGGTGCATTCCATATCTGAAACATGCATGGGGGATATGGTTGTATGAGACCCCGAGACTTTAGACAGGTCATCAGGCATAAAATAATGATTTTCGAGATTTGTTAAAAATCTGACACTACGGATAGTGATTTCGACCGAAGTACAATTCTTAATTGTTAAATACACGTACTGGCTATTTGGCGATGGTCCTATGTGAAACCCAACCGAACGGGGAGAGAGGGCCGTTTTCAAAGCCTGCTCCAGTTTTATATCCCTAACCCATGTTCCAATATATGCCAAGGCAGCCCAAATAAGAGCCGTGCATGTTCCACTAATCAGGCTATATCCCAAGCTTAAGGACATGGAAAACGCTAGAGCAATGGCTAAAACAATTAGGGCAGCAAGACCAATTGAGTTTCGTTTTGCGCTATCTGACCAGAGGGTAAAAGTTGTGTGCTTCATTGATGTAAAAGCGTAGTGATTTGAAGCAATTCAAGCAACCACCTTGCTCACCTAAACTTTTCCGCTCTTGCACTCCTTCAAAAAAGGAGTACGGTTCGCCCAGACATTTGAATTTTGCGTTTGTGTAAGTTGCTCTGCTCAGAAACCGCCAATTTTAAGCACAGAGAACAGTCTGCACAGGGACGCGCCCGCTCGGGCGTGGCTTGTGTTCGTTTCTCTGTGCGGGTGCTTGGCGGTACCTTGAGCGGGGGCGTCATGAGTCACGCCTCTTTTTTTGAGGCAGAAAGGACAATTATGGATGAGATGGAATATGAGGTCACTATGATTAAATTAGCCCGCAATTTGTCTGTTCGCGCTCTTATCCTTGTTACCGTGGGATTTATGGTCATTTCAGGCTGCGCATATTCATCTGGAACAAAAAGCGCATCAAACTTAGATGCTCGCCAAAAAATAGTTAAAGGTCAGACCAGTAAGAACGAAGTCCTCCGATTGTTTGGACCTCCAACTATGCGTATAGGCATCGGATCAGACCGGGAAACATGGAGCTACTCTTATGCTGAGGCAAAAGCTCAAAAAAGGATGTTCATCCCAATTGTTGGGCCCTTGATTGGCAGCGTAGACTCTGAGGCTCATTCCATAACCATCGGCTTTGATTCCAATGGAGTAGTAAAAACAGTGAGCGTTTTTGACCAAACCGGAGGTCGCCGTTAGCGGAAAAAAATTTTACCCAAAAATTTTCCGAACAAAAATTGCACCCCGCGATTTACGGAGGAGGAATAACGATTTTTTTAAAAGCCCCACGTAGCGGTTTATAAATGGAGAAAAAAAATGGACGTATCTGCATCTTCAGAAATGCTTGAGGAAAGTAAAAAACAAACCCGTTACCTCAAGGAGATCCACAACCTGATAGGCTTTATAATTGCCGTACAGGGAATATTGATTATTGCAGTAGGGGCAATTGTTTATTGGAAAATCTATTCCTAACTAGCTTTTGAATATGCCCTTTGGGCTGGGGGCGGGATTGATATAAAGCAGCCTTTGCCATCGGCCTCTTTCCTCTCTGTAATGCCCCGGCAGACGGCTTAGGCGTGACGGATTAGCGCAAGCAGGGTCACACCCCATCGGGACAAGCATTTTCCTGTACAGGGTTTCCTTTACAGTGAGCCGCCATTGTTCGGGGGTGTAGATTTCTGAAAGCTTTATCCATGCATGAATGCTTTTCCCGCCTGAATCAATGAGGGCGGCAATGGGAAACGGGGCCGCACACCAGAAAGCTATCTGGTCTTCGCGGCTCATATTGTCGAATTCCGCCACCGCAAACCGATATTCTTTTATTGCCGCATCGCATCGCATTGAGTCCTTCCCGTCTTTAGTTTTGTGTGTCGTTCCTGTTAATGGGTTAGGGATTATGTGCGGCATTTTGCTGGTGTCCTGATCCTGTATGATGAACTCCTTAAAATCTGCCACAGTGCAGGGCTCTTTTAGATAGCGAGAACCGATAAAAAGGTATTCACAAGGCGCATAGAATGCTTCCAGCAGGCAAAGGGAATCCTCAAAAGGATGCCCGCCTAGTTGCAATGTGCTTTTTTCCAGCAGGGCATTTTCTGAATATTTTCTACCCACCTGTATCAACCGTTTTTTCAACGTAGCGGGAGCGCAGGACAAGCCGATTGTCGGGGGCGGTGGTGCGGGTATGTTTTCTGCTCCTTGCTCATGGTCGGCGCGGGCCTTTTGAACAGCACTCCAAATTTCCGAGTCTGGCACATAGCGGGCGCACTCATCGGTTTGCCCGCGAATGTCTTCAAAGATCGTCTCATCGTCAAAGCCCGCTTTCACTCCGATATTCGCTACCCCCAAAATAGCGGGATGATACCCCGCACCTGTAGGGGGAAGGGTTTCCAGCTTGTGCAGGTATTTTGAGCGCATATCCGGGGCGTGCTGGCGGAGATGTTGTTTTAGTTTTTCTTTGTTCATGGCAATTTCTCCTTTTTTTTCTGCGTGTGTGTGTGGTGACGGGGTGTCACCCTCTGCCCCATTCCTGTGTTATTTATATTATTATTATCTGACTATAGAGGTAGAGGGTGGAGCCTTGACACCAGCCTTTATTTATAGGGCTAAAAAGGTGACACACGCGGTTTTTCAAGCCCGGCAAGGGTGACACCCGTCTCAAGGGATTTTGATTTTTTAGCTCTTTTTTCAAAATCTAGCCCCCTTGTTCTTTTTCCGGTGCGATACACCATTCCCTGTTAGATTTGCTTCTTACGCTCTCAACCCGTTCAGGGTGTATTTTCTGAAGCCTTCCAAGCAGGGCCGCGCACGCACTGGGGAAGCTGAACAACTGGCTTGTCTGTTGCGGTGCTGCCGTCCTAAGCATTCCGTCTAACGATGCCGCCGAACCCCGGAACGGAAGCCGAATATGCGTCTCTATCAGCTCAAGCAGCTCTGTTTCCTTGGAGGTATTGCGGAGTGCCCGCAAAAGCTCGGGATGATGAAAGGCCTTTACTACATACCGTTCAGATCGTTTGTCGGCGGGCACGTCCATATCTTTGAGCACGTACAGAAGTCCGCTTGCATCACTGCATAGCCGCTTCCAGAATTGCGACCGCTCCTCTGCCGTATTGGTTGGCATTGGTAGCGGAGATTTCCGTGCTTGCAACAGGATAATTTTATCCTCAAGGCTCTTTTCCATCCGGGGAAGAACCTGCAAATTTTCTTCCTCATCGTTCAGGCTGAAACTCAAAACCCAGAACGGGGAAAGCATGATTGCATCCCTGCCTTTCGCATGCAGGCGGTGTTCGGAGCCTACAGCAATTTGCTTTATCTCATTTCCTAGGCTCTCCCGGCTTCGGTGATCAGTGCTTGCACTTTCATCGTCAATAATCAGGTGCTCCGCTCCGAACAGTTCCGAATTAAATTCTGTGCGCCCTGTCAGATAGCGATAGGGCTTTGCAGAGCGTCCGCCTAACGTGTAGCTGACTATTTTCTGAAGCAAGGATTTGCCGCTCCCGGGCTCTCCGCCGATAACAAGGGCCTGTCTGGGTTTCTCACGCTCCCAGATTATCCCTTTCCACCATAGCAAAAAAGTTTCCAACTGATCGGCGTTGTGCCCAAGCAGTCCGTCTAAAAATTCAAGCAGGACGGCATACTCTCCCTCCACTATATCAAAGGGCTTTGCCTCTGATGTAACCAGAATTCGATTCCCGCACTGCTCTACCATCCCGCAAGGATACCCGGCAAGCGGCCCTGCAAATTGAATGCTCTGATTGTCCTGAACGAACAGCAAACAATCGTCAATAAGGCTTAGCTCTGTAAGCGGGTCGCGGGCATTGGAAATACCTAGCTTTTTCAGTCGCCTCTTTACGTCAGACAACGGGAGGGCAATATAGCTTCCATCGCTCGCCCCATACAGATACCGGTTCCGCTGGTGGTCAAAATAGATATGTTTCACAAGCTCAGGGCTGAACTGGACCATCTCTTGCCGAAACCCGCTGAACAATGGATGATCCAGCGGGTTCGGGTCATTAGCTACAGCTATTGCCTTTCGTTGGGAGCTGTTAGTCATTAGCAGCCCCTTCCAAAAAGTCGGGGTGCGCTTTGAGAATCATTTTTATGATTTGTCGGAGGCGCATCTTTGATGCGCTCAGCGGAATGGAAACAATCTCATCAAGAGGCAAGGCCCATTTCGGGTTTACTTTGATCCGGTCATCTTCTTTTACCTTTCCGTAAAAGTTGAATCCCAGTATCTCAACATTCTTGAGGTCATCCCCTTTGATGGATATGCCAAGGAAATAGTTTCCCGGAATCAGCTCAAACGAAAAGGGTTCCTCTTGGCTTTGAGATTGGCCGTCACCACAGCAAGTTACAGGAGAGATAAGGATTAGCTTTGTTACGTCTTGCCTGTCACTCATGCCGCACCCCCAATCTTGCACTCTTCTAAGAAGAGGTCGAGGTCGGCAATGTCATAAACAAGACAGCGAGGCCCTATTTTAGAATAAGGAATTCGCCCTTGTTTGGTGAGGTCGTGTAAATAGCGCCGGGAAATTCCCAGATATTCACTAGCCGCCCCCGCCTTAAGGGCGCGTGGTT
The DNA here is from genome assembly GCF_009905215.1 of Tichowtungia aerotolerans. GTDB lineage: Bacteria > Verrucomicrobiota > Kiritimatiellia > Kiritimatiellales > Tichowtungiaceae > Tichowtungia > Tichowtungia aerotolerans. The sequence goes on from NZ_CP047593.1 coordinate 656,593, forward strand.
TTGTTTTGTTGCTTATCGCCATATTATCTCCTTCTGTTTGTCTATGTACGGCAAGATGAGATTCTCGCCTTCAGGAGGAGATAATGGAGGACTGTTGCAGCAAGCACAAAGGTGCTAAATTAGACACATAGCTAGGGAGAATACAATATTGCTAAAGCCCTGATGTTTTTCAGGTCGCCATCCATCGAGTCTCGACATAGCTCAAGATACGAAAGAAAACAGCTGGCAGAGCCCGTCTTTGGGGCCATTTCTGCATGTTTTTCAAACAGGTCTGCAAACTGCCTAAAAACATATCTTTGCAGCAAGCTGTAGGGCTTCCGGCTCTTTCCCTTACCAAACTTTTTTGACAGAATGCTTTGGTAAAAGCTCACCCCATCATGATTCGGACAATTCGGCTTTTTTGTTTTTTTCCAAAGCGAGTCGAGGCCTCGCTGTAGGTCGCTTTTCCTGCGAGCCAGTTTTATTTCCAACCCGTCCACCCTTATATAGTCGATATTTAGCAGTTCTTTTTCGCTCAAAGTCTTCAGGTAAGCCTTGAACTCATTTGATTCCGGAAGGCGTGAATTAAAAACATGCTGAAAACAAATGCAAAGAGGAATGGTGTCTCTTGCTAAGGCAGTTGCGGCTTCTGGGGAAAGAGTAGGAATATAAGCTCCTACCCTGCCGGGGGTGATAAATTCTGATAGGGTTTCTAGCTTGCTCATGCCGCCTTCGACTTTTTTATTTGCACCACCTTCCCCGCTGTTGCGGGTTTGATTTGGAAATACGATTGCGCCTGTGCTTTGCGGTTTTTCGCAAGGCCTTTGTAGTGCCGCTGGAGCATTTTAGAATCTGTGTGCCCTAGGCGGTGCAGGGTTTCATCCAACCCTTCCAGCGCAAAGCAAAAGGTTGCAAAGGTGTGTCGCGCCCCGTCCTGAATAGATGGAGCTTCGGCCTTTTGGTAGACCTTTACGCGCCACCGCTTGAGAGTAGTCGCGGAGTACGGGAAAATCTTCCCGTCTTTTTTGCGGTATTTCAAAAGCCATGCTTTCAGATTCTCCGGCATGGTGACAATACGGGCCGAGCGGGTTTTGGATTGATCGGCCCGAATGTGAATTTCCCCGAGATTCAAATCAACATCCTTCCAGCCTAGACGGGTGATTTCTTCGGGGCGCACCCCGGCGAAAAAAGCAAGAGCAAGGTATGGCACAAGGTCGGGGTGCAGTTCCTCTGCCTGTTTGAAAATGGCTTTTACCTCTTTGGGTGTATAAATGCCGGGGGTGTGCGATTCCATCACTGTTTGGCGGGTGCGTTTAACGGGATTGGCGGTCGCTTTGCCCTCCCGCATTGCCCAATTGTAGAACCCACCCAGATAGCGTTTTAGATTTGCACGGCTCGTTCCCTGAATCCCTTGTTCATCTAAAAAAACGTCAATGTCCTTCGGTTCTACGGCATCAACCGCCATATGTTCGAACGCTTCCTTGCAGGGTTTTAGCCATTTTTTAATTTCGCTGAACGAGCGGGGGCGCAAATCGCCGCGCTTCATGTCACGTTCTTTTTTCTGGATATACTGCTCTACTAAAGGGCCGAAACCGTTCGAGCTATCAACTTTTTGATGGTGTTTTATGTAGAACTTAGCAGCAGCTCTCAGGTTTACCCCGTATTCTTTCAGCAAAAACAGGGCTTCAACTGCATCCGTTTTTTGTTCATCGCTGAACCGCAGGGCAGCAATCCCCTTGTTCCCGGCCTCAATGCTCTTCTTTTGCGCCCAGCCAATGGCAGCATCTTTTGTTTTGCAGGTCTTCCGAACATGCTTGCCGGATTTGCGCCCAAGGTCTACCTGATACCGCTTCCCTGCCGTTGTCTCAATTAGCCGAATTCGAAAGCCGTGGTGAATCTCGAATTTGTCCTCTTTGAATGTCGCATCCGTTGCCTTTTTCATAATGGCAACATGATGAAAGATAGGCGTGGAAAAGCAAGCATTCGTTGCAAATTGGTTGCATCTTTATTTTTATTACTACAGTAACAATCTACATTGCAACACTTTATAAAATCATGACCTACTGTCTCTTAATCAGCGGGTCCAGGGTTCGAGCCCCTGCGCGTCTACCATTTGATTCCGCACCTTTACTGAACCCCAACGCGGGCGTTGGAGTATTTCGGTCGAGGGATGGGGCGGGATTTGAGCTGATCGCTGAAAAAGTCCTCCTCCTCAAAGCCTCGCAAGGCATCCAGCCGGTCTTCTGTAATCCAGCTGAGGTCGGTTTTGAACTCAACCGGATGATCCTGCCGATCGAATATAATCACAACATATCCGGCATACAGACAGCCGCGCAACTGATAGTTGTATTCCATATACCGTCGGGATTCGGTCTCCAGCGACATCTGACAGGTATAATCGTTCTCTTCATTAAAACTCAAAGGCTTCGAGGCTTTGCGCAATAACCTGTAGCCATCGTCGGCGACTTCTTCACCGATCAGATACACCTCCATGCGCAGCGTGTCGCTTTCAATGTTATCTTTCGCCTCCACCACAACGGTCCCGGTTACAATTCGGATGATATCATCCGCCAACGCATTTTTGCTCCTGAATTTGGCACGCGAGGAATCGGAGAACTTGATGTTCACCTTAGGAATAAAAATGGAGGACAGGTGCTTCTTGTCCCATTCAGACAGCTCTCCGAGCGGAATATACTCTTTTTCTCCGGCAGAGGTTTCGATCTGCACCTTACCAAGAAGTACCCGTACGAATCGGCCTTCAATCCTCTCACCGGACTGCGTGCGCCAGATGCGCATACCGTCGGCACCTGCACAGATCACTGCGCAGCCAAACAGTATTCCTAAAATGGTTCGGCTCATTTTCATAAATCAGTACACATTGAACATTAAGTCGCTGTCCAGATTGATCTCTCCCGGGGTCAGCAGGTAGGTCATTTTATTTTTCACCTTCTCGGGGATCTCCGCGGTATGGAATACCGGCAGGATTGGCATCCCATCCTCGTTTTTAGGATAAATGGCACCCTGCTCCTCCACTGCAAGCATGGCTTTGAACCAGCCGCCGTAATAATCGCCGGCGATCACTTCCATATCCACCGGAACGCCGGGCTCAAGCTCAAACCAGTCGCTGACCGTGGCCCACCCGTGCCCCATCAGATATTTCCAGCTGTCTTTATGCGCCGAACGCCAGTCGCCGAAGTGCAGCATCTGGGAGTTTCCGAAACCGGTCACCAGCACGACCTGCTTGTTCACCCGAACAATCAGGTAGTTGTCTCCGGTTCCGCGGAAACGAAAACGTCCGCCGTCCTTGCGGGCGATCTTTCCTTTATAATGAATCAGCCAGAATGCCGGACTCACCTGCTCACTCAGCTGAATGCCGAACTGTGCCGGACCATGTTCCGACGGAATCGGGGGAATCATAAAATGCGTTGTGTAGAGTTTTTGAGGAGAGCGGTAGTACGGGGCGAACACACGCGGGTTCCAGCCGGAGTTCATGAACCGACGGATCAGGGCCTGTGTTTTATCAACCCCGATTGCTTCAAAAGATCCGTCGCGCTTCATTTCCAGGGAATAAAACGTTCCCTCAAAATCATTCCCCATCGCAATGGAGTTTTTCGTGCCGAACAGTCCGATGTCCGAAGCATCGGGCATCAGCTCAAACCCGCCGACGCCTCCGCCGAGCCCTTTTGACATACTCGGCATCTCAGGCAGCTGCAGCTGAGTCATATTCTGAACATTCTTTGAAGTAATCCGACTGGCCGCTTTGGGGCGAACCTGCTTCTTCACCTTCACCTTCGGTTTTTTAAGCTCCATCTTCTGGCGCTTCACCGGCGGCGGCGGTTCAAATTTCTTTTCCGGCTTCTGGACCATCGTAAAGACGACCAACCCGCCGGCCAGCAGAGCGATTCCGCCATGAATCAGCATGCTCACCAGCACCGCTGTCGGCACGCCCTTGATCAACCCACCATTTTTTGTGCTCTTGGCCATATGACAGACAAACGTTTATTCTGTGTTATTTCTGATCAATACGTTTACCAACGAGAAACCGGTTACAGTTCTCATCGGCCACTTTATGCCTTCAACCCACACCCCTTCTCTACACCCACGTCTTAAAACAGTTAAAGACACAACAGTGAAGCGCATCCTGATTCCAATTTACCAAAGGATCTTTCAAATTCGCTAGCACGTTAAAGACAAGTAGCAGAACGATCACGCCATAAGAACCCACGCGTCTTTTCTCCAAAGGTTGGAAAACCAGTTGCATCGCAAGACACATTTTTCCAAGGTCTGGAAACAAAGGAAACTTTCATGGAACACCTCGGCATACTCATCACCTTCGCGGCTTATCTGCTCTTCATGCTCGCCGTGGGAACCCACTTCTACAAACGCAACGAATCCCTTTCGGACTACCTGATTGGTGACCGCCAGCTTAACAAATGGGTCACCTCCATGAGCGCACAGGCCTCTGACATGAGCGGCTGGCTGCTGCTCGGGCTTCCCGGCTATGCCTACCTTCAGGGCATGGAAGCATTCTGGATTGCCTTCGGTCTCGCTGCCGGCACCTACCTGAACTGGAAATTTGTTGCGCGGCGGCTGAGGTGCTACACCGAAGCCGCCGGAAACGCCATCACTCTGCCGGATTATTTCGCCAACCGTTTTGAAGACCACAACCGGCTTCTGCGCGTTTTATCCGCCCTCTTTATCCTCGTCTTCTTCCTGATCTATACCGCCTCCGGATTCGTCGCCGGCGCCAAGCTCTTCGAGTCGGTCTTCGGGCTGCCTTACCAAAGCGCACTGCTCATCGGCGCCGTCGTTATCATCTCCTACACCGCACTCGGCGGTTTCATGGCCGTCAGCTGGACCGACTTCTTTCAGGGCATCATCATGTTCTTTGCCATCATCACCGTTCCAATGCTTGGAATCCATGCGGCAGGGGGATTCGCGGAGTCTTCCAATGCCTGGAAAAATGTCAGCCCCGGTTTTCTCAGCATTTTCACGGATGGAGCGGGAACTCAACTTCGAGCCACAGCGATCCTCTCTCTGGCAGCATGGGGAATCGGATATTTCGGACAGCCGCACATCCTCACCCGCTTCATGGCAATCCGGTCTCCCTCTGAAATCAAACCGGCCCGGCACATTGCCATGACATGGGTCCTCGTCAGTCTCTTCTGCGCCCTACTGGTTGGATTCGTCGGACGCGCGATTCTGCCGGAACTTCTTTCCAAAACGGATTCAGAAAAGGTCTTCATGATTCTCGTCAATCAGCTCACACATCCGCTCATCGGCGGCATTCTGCTCGCCGCAGCTCTCGCGGCCATCATGAGCACTGCCGACTCGCAGCTGCTGGTCACCTCCTCCGCGCTCACCGAAGACCTCTATCGCGTCATCATTCGACCCAAGGCCTCCGATCGCGAACTCGTCTGGGTCAGTCGCGGCACCGTTATCGGCGTTGCCGCGCTCGCCTGCGCCATTGCGTTGGAACCCGACAGCTCCGTACTCGGCCTGGTCTCCTATGCGTGGGCCGGATTCGGCGCCACGTTCGGCCCGCTCGTCCTCATGTCGCTCTACTGGAAGCGAATGACCCGCAACGGCGCTGTTGCAGGCATCATCGGCGGCGGACTCACCGTACTCATCTGGAAACAGCTCGGCACCGGACTCTACGAAATCGTCCCCGGGTTCATCGCCTCTATTCTGCTCATCATCCTTTTCAGCAAACTCGACGAACCACCCGATCAGAAAATCCTAACCCGTTTTGATGATGTGATAAAATCACAACACTAAAACAATCAGACCAACATGAATCATCGAATGACAGTCCGTTACGAAGGCCGCGTACAGGGCGTCGGATTCCGATTTACCTGTGTGAAACTGGCGCAGGGTTTTGAAGTAACCGGCTGGGTAAAAAACGAGTTTGACGGCAGCGTAACGCTGGTTGCCGAAGGGGAAGAAGACCAGTTGACGGGACTGCTTCAGGCAATCCGGAATTCACTTCTGGATCGGTATATCACCAACGAGCTGATTCGCCGCTCGTCAGCAACCGACGAATTCGAAACCTTCGGCGTGCGCTATTGAAAATCCGGCGGATGCGGGTAAGGTTTTGGTCATGAACTTTGACCTGCTGATTCGAAATGGAAGTGTACTCGATGGAACCGGAGCGGAAGCAGTACAGGCTGACATTGGCATTCGCGGCGAAAAAATTGTGGAGATCGGAAACCTTGCAGGAGCAGAAGCAACCACCATTATTGACGCAACCGGCCAGACGGTCTGCCCGGGATTTATTGATGTCCACTCGCACTCGGACGCCTACCTGCTGATTGATCCACGCGCGTCGAGCAAGGTCTTTCAGGGCATCACCACCGAAGTGTGCGGAAACTGCGGAGCGTCTGTTGCGCCGCAACTCGGAGATGCCAAACTGCCGTCCGACTGGCAGGACAAACCATTTCCCGGAACGTGGAGCACCGTTGCCGAGTATCGAAAGCTCTTTGAGCAAGTAACCCCGGCAGTTAACGAAGCCCTGCTGATCGGACACAACACACTGCACCGCGGCGTGTGCGGTTATGACCCGCGCGGAGCAGCACCCGACGAACTCAAAGCCATGAGCCGTGCTCTCGAACAGGCTCTCGATGAAGGCGGATTCGGCATGAGCACCGGCCTGATCTACCCGCCCGCCTCAGCCGTGCCGCGCGAAGAAGTCGTGACGCTGTCGAAAGTCTGCGCGGTAAAAAACAAAATCTACACTTCTCACATGCGCAGCGAAGGTAAACAGCTTCTGGAGGCTATCGACGAAGCTCTCGACATTGGCCGTCGCTCCGGCGTTCGCGTACAGATTTCACATCTGAAAACCTCCGGCCAGGCCAATTGGCACAAAATCGACGCCGCGCTCGAAAAAATAGAAGCGGCCATTGCCGAAGGCCTCGAAGTTGCCGCCGACCGCTATCCCTATACCGCGGCACAGACCGACCTCGATATTATTCTCCCAGACTGGGCCATTCAGGGCGGAGCCGAGGCAGAGCTCGCCCGGCTGGCCGATTCCAACGTTCGGAAACAAATCCGGGACGAAGTTCTCGAAGGCCGTGGCGAATTCGGCTTCAGCACGGTTATGATCGGCTCGGTCGAAAATCCGAAATTTCACCGGTTTAAGGGAATGAAGGTCGACGATGCCGCCAAGGAACTGGGCATGGAACCGGTCGACGCGCTGCTGCACATCATCGAACAGGACAAACTGCGCACCGGTGGAATCTTTTTCGGCATGTGCGAAGAAAATATGTGGCGGATTCTCGCCCAACCCTGGGTGATGATCGGTTGCGATGCATCCCTGCGCTCTCCGGACGGCATCCTCAGCACCGATCACCCGCATCCGCGAGCCTATGGGAGTTTCACCAAACTGCTGCGCGCGTCGATCGACGGCCAGACCGTTCCCCTGCCGGAAATGATCCGCAAAATGACCTCGCTCGCTGCGGCGCAATTCCGATTGAAAAACCGCGGGGAGCTGAAAGCAGGAAACTTTGCCGACGTTGTGGTATTCAATTCAGAAGCTATCGCGGAAAAAACAACCTATCAAAATCCGCATCAACTGTCTGAAGGAATTACAACTCTACTCGTCAATGGCACCCTGACCATAAAGAACGGCGCTCTGACGAATAAAAGAAACGGCCGGTTTCTGGATTAGGAGAGTTTCAATGGCTGAACCTGAGACAAAGCCAACCTTGTTGATAAATCTTGCGAAAAAAGGCAACCAACAAGGGTCTGAAAAAATCAAAAGCTTTCCTTTTTCCGCCGACTGCCGTGCTCGCATTCTGATCCTCGGATCAATGCCGGGTGCGGAATCATTGAGACAGCAGCAGTATTACGCCCATCCGCGCAACCTGTTCTGGGAATTCATGAACGACCTGTTCGGGGCCGGGCGCGAGCTGCCGTATGAAGAGAGATTATCTGTTTTACGCGATAACGGCGTTGCATTGTGGGACGTCGCGCACACCTGCCGGCGTGAAGGAAGCCTCGATGCCAATATGACCGAAGTGGAAGCCAATGATTTCCAGTCCTTGTTTGCGCTGGCACCGAACATACACAGCATTTTTTTCAACGGACAGAAAGCAGCCAAGCTTTTTAAAAAATTGGTTTTTCCAAATCTTGACAAAAAAACAGCTCTCGTTTCCCTCCCTTCCACCAGCCCTGCGAACGCATCCATTAGCAAAACTGAGAAAATAAAGGCATGGAATCAGATCCAAAGAGCCTGTATTGACTGATTTTCCAACTTTTGTTAAAAAGCGCGCTTTAAACCCGGTTTCTCTCAAACATCATGTCGTTTTTGAGAATCCCTTGTTTTTACTAGTGATTTAGCTGACAACATGTTGGTTTATAACCACACGGAAACAACAACCTATTTTTATGGAATGCTTCATGCTTTCTAACGAAAGACAGCAGGAGCTTTGAGACAATGAAGAACAAAGACGGATTTACACTGGTCGAGATTATGTTTGCGGTCGCAATTATCGGGCTGCTGGCATCAATCGGCATTCCGTCGATCCTGCATGCATTTGAAAATGCAAAAGACAAGACGAAGCAATCACATATTGCCACAATTGAAAAAGCAAAGAGCATGCTGACTCTTCCCGAATTGGTCTATGCGTACGGTCGCTCCCTCGAAGACGGCGCCGAATTTGGTGAAGGTGACTATACAGAAGAAAATCTGATGGCCTGCATCCATACGGCAGAAACTCTGGAAGAGTTAAAGGTCGATGACAACTATCTGGTTCCAGGAAATATTGGAACCAAGGCCTACTACACAAAAACTCAACCGGCATACGCTCGGTGATGTTTGAGAGAGTCACATGCTCCTCAGGTCAGCCGACTTCTTGCTGAAGTAAAAAACACCTCCGAATGGATCTGATTGAGAGCAACCCCCCGGGCGTTCAGGCAGCCAAATGCCTCATCAATCATTGCATCATAGCCGCACAGGAAAAAATCCGCATTCAACGGCAAATCAGGGGTCCTCAACAGCGCAGTCACATGTCCCTGAAAATGGCTGAGCACCATCTCGCGAGAAACAGCCAGCTTCAAATCGGCCAGTCGGGACAATAAAGCAAGTTCGACAGCATCCCGCCGATAACGAACTCCATACAGACAGAGCAACTTTTCATGAAGAGGATCATTCGGCGACGATCGCAGTACGCTCAAAAACGGAGCAATTCCAACCCCCGTGGCCACAAACACCGTCGTACTCCTGCCGGAATCCGGGCAGAAATCGCCAAACGGTGCACTGACCTGAACCATATCGCCGGGCTTCCGTTCGCCCAGCCATCTGCTGACAGCTCCGTCGGAAATACGCCGAATAAGGAAACGCAGCAGCGGTTCACCGGCTCCGGATGCCAGACTGTACGGGCGAGAATCTGCAACATCATTAAACAGCACTGCACACTGCCCCGGACGAAACGAATACCCGCCCTTTTCCAAAGACAGTTCAAAAATATCCGGCGTATAAAAACGCACCTCATTAACCGGCAGCTCGAACATGATCGGAACGGTTATGTATCACTTCCGAAATGTCAATATTCCGAAAAACGGATCTTGTTCGCATATTTTTCAGAAACTACATGGAATCAGAAATGCTCATTCGCACCCAGATAACGCCACTGACCGGGAGGGAGGTCTCCCAGTTTCACATGGCCGATCCGAATGCGTTTCAGCCCGACCACTTTGAGTCCAACCAATTCGCACATTCGACGGATCTGGCGTTTTTTACCTTCGCGCAGAATAAACCGTAACTGGTCTTTGTTCTGCCAGCTCACTTTGGCCGGCTTCAGTTTTTTTCCGTCAAGACTCAGTCCGTGATTTAAAAGCTTCAGCCCGTCTCCAGACAACCGCCCCTGCACGCGAACCAGATACTCTTTATCAATGGATGACTGTTCCCCGATAATCTGCCTGGCAACGCGTCCATCCTGCGTCAGAATCAACAGTCCGTTTGAATCGATATCAAGCCGTCCGGCAGGAGCCATCCCCCGAAGCTGACCGCGATGAAATTTTAGCGGAGACCGGTCTCCGTTCCAATGAGTAGACGGTTTGATCAGCAATACCGCCGGCTTATAATTTTTTTCAGCCTGTCCGGAAACGTATCCGACCGGTTTGTTCAGCAACACTGTGACCAAAGCATTCTGCTGAGCCTGCCCGGCACCACTCAACAGAATATCCTGGCTCGGTAAAACTTTAGTGCCCAGTTCAGAAACGACTTTTCCATCAACCCGCACCAGTCCCTGCTCAATATAACGGTCCGCTTCGCGCCGGGAGCACATCCCCCGCTGTGCCATGATTTTTGAGAGTCGTTGTAATTCCATCAGTAACTTCTTACCACATGCGACCGATGAGAGCGCACACATTTCCCAAACATTGGAACCTGTGTATACAAAAAAAGAGCGCCCCGCAACGGGACGCTCCTTTTCTCTTTTCTGCCCGATTTAGAGTTCGGGCATCGAAGACGTTTCGGATCCTTCCTGAGCGGCGGCCAGCGGATCGACACCCAAAGCGTCTTCCACACTGATTTCTTCGCCAAGCTTGACCGGACGGATGTTTTTGTACATCGGGAATCCGGTTCCAGCAGGAATCAAATGACCCATGATGACGTTTTCTTTGAATCCGCGCAGCTGGTCGATACGGCCCAGCGTAGCAGCCTGCGTCAGAACACGGGTTGTATCCTGGAAGGATGCGGCAGAAATAAAGCTCTCGGTCGCCAAGGCAGCTTTGGTGATCCCCAGCAGAACCGGAGACGCTTCGGCAGGCCGGCGGCCTTCCATCATCGCGGTCTGGTTGACTTCCTGGAACTTCTGTTTTTCAACCTGCTCACCCCAGAGGAATTCGGTGTCACCCGGATCCGTGATTTTCACCTTGCGAAGCATCTGACGAACAATCACCTCAATGTGCTTGTCGTTGATTTCCACACCCTGCAGGCGATACACAGCCTGAACTTCATTCACAAGATATTCCTGAAGCTCCTGAGGTCCGCAGACCTCGAGCAGTTCCTGCGGAACAACCGGACCTTCTGTAAGCTGCTGTCCCTTGGAAACCAGGTCCCCCCCGTAAACGATGATGTGTTTACCCATCGGGATAAGGTGCTCCTCTTCGGTTCCGGTCGCAAGGTCTTTGATGATGAGCTGGCGCTTCCCTTTGGCAATTCCGCCCAGTTCAACAATCCCGTCAATCTTGGCGATTTCAGCAGCCTCTTTCGGGCGGCGGGCTTCAACCAGCTCTGCCACACGAGGAAGACCCCCGGTAATATCCTTGGTACGAGCCTGCTTACGAGGCGTTTTGGCCAGCGTGGAACCGGCGCTGATCTCGTCGCCCTTGGCCACCATCACGTGAGCACCGGCCGGAATGGAATAGTAAGCCAAAGCTTTTCCGGCGTTATCGGTAATAACGATCTGAGGATGAAGGTCTTCTTTATGTTCGAGAACAACGAGCCCTTCCACCCCGGTGGTTTCATCTTCCGCCTTCTGGACGGTAACGCCCTCGATAAAGTCGTGGAAGTCGACTTCCCCGTTTTGTTCCGACAGAATCGGCACGGAATACGGATCCCAGGTCACAAATGTCTGGCCGGTTTTCACCCGATCACCATCATCCACCGAAACCGTCGCTCCGATGACCGTTGAATAGCGCTCCAACTCGCGTCCGTCATCGTCGTAGGTTACAACGTAGCCGTTCTTATTCAGAATAACGTTACCCCCTTCGATTTTCACGGTACGAAGGTTTTCGTAACGAATGACGCAGTCTTCCTTGGCCGAAATTTTCGGCTGCTTAAACACGGAGCTGGCAGTACCACCGATATGGAACGTACGCATGGTCAGCTGGGTACCCGGCTCACCAATGGACTGGGCGGCGATAATACCAACCGGCTCACCCAGACGAGCATCTTTTCCGGAAGCCAGGTTGCGGCCATAGCATTTGGAACAGACACCGCGACGGGAATCACACGTCAGTACACTGCGAATCCGAATGGTCTCAATACCAACACGCTCGATTTTACGCGCGGAGTATTCATCGATCACTTCATTCGCAGCCACAATCACTTCGCTTGGACTGTGCGGATCGAAGATGTCATCACATGCCGTACGACCGATGATACGGGCGGAAAGCGAAACGAGTTCATCCTCACCATCTGTAATGGCGCTGACTTCAATACCGTTGAGGGTATGGCAGTCTTCTTCCATAATGATAATATCGTGAGCAACGTCCACCAGTTTGCGGGTCAGATAACCGGAGTCAGCGGTTTTAAGCGCGGTATCGGCCAGACCTTTACGGGCACCATGCGTCGAAATGAAGTATTCGAGAACGGAAAGACCTTCACGGAAGTTCGCGAGAATCGGGCGTTCAATAATTTCACCGGACGGCTTGGCCATCAGTCCGCGCATACCGGCCAGCTGACGAATCTGCTGACGCGATCCACGGGCACCTGAATCCACCATGATGAACACCGGGTTCAGGTCGTCTTTGGACTGGGCATTCACCGGATCATCATTGGTTTCCAGCGCACTGAACAGACGATTGGTCAGTTTGTCGTTCGCATCGGTCCATTTGTCAATGACCATGTTGTAACGCTCACCGTCGGTAATGATCCCCTTCTTATACTTGTCTTCGACTTCGCGAATTTCTTTGCGGGAAGCCGCAACCAGTTCTGCTTTTTCCGGCGGAATAATCATGTCGGACAGTCCGATCGAAATTCCGGCTGCAGTTGCATTGGCATAGCCGAGTTCTTTCAGGCGATCCAGCACATGTACGGTTTCATCATGACCGGCTTTTTCATAGCAGTGCTCAATCAGTTTTCCGAGCAGCTTTTTGTTGACCCGTTCATTCACAAAACCGAGACCCACCGGCCAGACTTCATTGAAGAAAACACGCCCAACGGTTGTTTCAATCACTGTTTTTTCGGGATCGCCGAATTTGGTTTCGGTCTGGCGGTCAGGATTGCGATAGCGAATGCGGTCATGCATTCCCACTGCACCTTCATCAAAAGCGGTGTGCACTTCGTGAATATCAGCAAACAGCGGCAGACGTTCCTGCTCTTTTTTGCTGTCCCTTCTCCGCGACTCCATAATGTATTTCTGGGAGAACGAGGTCATGAAATAGATCCCCAGCGCAATATCCTGCGTTGGTGTGGTGATCGGTTTTCCGCTCGACGGGGAGAAAACATTGTTCGGAGCCAGCATCAGTGCTTTGGACTCGATCTGTGCTTCCACGGAAAGCGGGACATGCACAGCCATCTGGTCACCGTCGAAGTCCGCGTTGTAAGCGGTACACACAAGCGGATGCACCTGAATCGCATTCCCTTCGATCAACACCGGCTCGAACGACTGAATCGACAGGCGGTGAAGAGTCGGCGCACGGTTGAGCATGACGGTATGACCCTGGGTCACTTCGTCGAGAATATCCCAAACGACCTCTTCTTCGCGCTCAATCATTTTTTTAGCACTGCGCACGGTGTGCACGATCCCGCGTTCTTTGAGCTTGCGAATGATGAAAGGTTCGAACAGCACAAGCGCCATTTTCTTCGGCAATCCGCACTGATTCAGTTTGAGGCTCGGGCCAACCACAATCACGGAACGTCCGGAATAGTCCACACGTTTACCGAGAAGGTTCTGACGGAAACGGCCCTGTTTCCCTTTCAGCATATCGCTGAGAGACTTGAGCGGACGGTTTCCGGGACCGCTGACCGCACGACCGTGGCGGCCGTTGTCGAACAGCGCGTCCACCGACTGCTGGAGCATCCGCTTTTCGTTGCGGATAATCACCTCCGGCGTTTTGAGAGCCAACAGGGTTTTCAGACGATTATTGCGGTTGATCACACGGCGGTACAGGTCGTTCAGGTCGGAGGTGGCAAAACGGCCACCTTCAAGCGGAACGAGCGGGCGCAGGTCCGGCGGAATCACCGGAAGCACTTCAAAGGTCATCCACTCCGGGCGCGATTTGCTTTTGATGAGGCCTTCAATAACCTTCATCTGCTGGACCAGCTTTTTGCGGGTCATTTTACTGCGAGTGGCAGCCAATGCATCTTCGAGTTCACGGAGTTTTTCCGGAAGATCGATTTTTTTGAGCAATTCACGAATCCCTTCGGCGCCGATCCGTGCATCAAAGCTGCCGACGCCGTAGTTATCCAGAGCTTCACGATATTCGAGCTCGGAAAGAAGCTGTTTTTCTTTCAGCGGAGTATCGCCGGGATCAACAACGACGTAATCATCGTAGTAGATCACATGCTCAAGATTCCGCATGGTCATGTCCAGAAGCAGGCTCATGCGGCTCGGGGTCGCCTTGAAGAACCAGATGTGCGACACCGGAACAGCCAGCTCGATATGAGCCATCCGTTCGCGACGAACACGCGAAAGGGTTACTTCCACACCGCATCGGTCACAAATAACACCTTTGTGTTTGATGCGTTTGTATTTCCCACAACTACACTCCCAGTCTTTCGACGGGCCGAAGATTCTCTCACAGAACAAACCGCCCTTTTCCGGCTTGAATGTTCTATAGTTAATCGTTTCGGGGTTTTTGACCTCCCCGAAACTCCAGGAACGGATGTCTTCCGGCGAAGCCAGCTTAATGCTTGCTACATCACTGGAAGAGTCTTCTCCGCCGCCGAGTATGTCTGCTGCGCTACGTGTATCCACGATGATTCTCCTGTCAAAAAATTAAAGGTATCCCGGAAAGGCGGACTCTTCTTCTTCCGCGGCCTTCACCTCGAAATTGAGGCCCAGCCCCTGAAGTTCCTTAATGAGTACGTTGAATGATTCCGGACGACCGGCGTCCAGAACATTTTCACCTTTCACGATGGACTCATAAATGCGTGTCCGGCCGGCGAGGTCGTCACTCTTAACGGTGAGCACTTCCTGCAGGGCATGAGCGGCTCCATATGCTTCCAGAGCCCAGACCTCCATCTCCCCGAAACGCTGTCCACCGTACTGAGCTTTTCCGCCCAGCGGCTGTTGCGTCACCAGAGAATACGGTCCCACAGCACGAGCATGGATTTTCTCCGTCACAAGATGATGGAGTTTCAGCATGTAAATGGTTCCGACCACAACGCGCTGCTCAAACTTTTCACCGGTACGGCCATCATACAGAACCGTTTTACCATCCTTGGACAGGCCGGCATCTTCCATCATCTGACGAATCTCGGCTTCGGAGATCCCGTCAAAAATCGGAGTTGCAGCATGAATTCCAAGATGCTTACAGGCCCATCCGAGATGTGTTTCCAAAACCTGTCCGACGTTCATTCGAGACGGCACACCCAGCGGGTTCAGTACAATTTCCACCGGAGTCCCATCCTCAAGGAACGGCATGTCCTCTTCCGGAAGGATTCGGGAAATCACCCCTTTGTTACCGTGACGTCCAGCCATTTTGTCACCCACCGAAAGCTTTTTCTTACAGGCCACATAAACTTTTACCTGCTTGATGATACCTTCGTCGACCTCTTCACCGCTGTCCGCGCGATCCATGTTGCGCTGTTTATCAGACTCCGCCTCCGAGAACTTGTTGCGGAAGTTATCGATGATGCTCATGATTTTGATCCGAATCGGGCTCGGGTCAATTTCGATGTGCTCGTAGTTGGCTGCCAGTTTGCGCAAAAGCGTTTTGGTGATTTTACGGTTCGCCGGGATAATCACATCGCCGGTTTCCATATTCATCACATCCAGCGGGATCTTTTCACCCAAAAGGATATTTGAAAGCGCTTCAGTCAGATCCTCCGTAAGTTCGTGAACAGAGCTTTTGTAGCGCTCTTCGATCTCTTTCTGACGTTTTTTGACGTCAGCATCCGAACTCTTCTTCGCAGAGGAGGATGAAGATTCCTTGGCGTGTTTGTTTTTGGACGACACTTTGACATCCATCACAATTCCATGAGATCCACTGGTCGCACGCAGGGAGGTATCCCGCACGTCTGCCGCTTTTTCACCGAAAATCGCGCGCAGGAGGCGCTCTTCCGGAGCCAGCTCGGTTTCCACTTTTGGAGTAATCTTACCGACCAGAATATCGCCCGGTTTGATTTCCGCACCGATTTCAATAATTCCCTCATGATTGAGGTTTTTCAGTGCGTCTTCTCCAACGTTCGGAATATCACGAGTGATTTCTTCGGGGCCGAGTTTGGTGTCACGTGCGCCGCATTCGAACACTTCAACGTGAATAGAGGTATAAACGTCTTCTTTCACCAGTTTTTCACTGATCAGAATCGCGTCCTCAAAGTTGTATCCGCACCACGGCATGAAGGCCACCGTGACGTTGCGACCCAGAGAAAGCTCTCCCTGATCGGTAGCCGGTCCGTCAGCGAGCACCTGTCCGGCAGTCACCTTCTGGCCTTTTTCCACGATCGGTTTCTGGTTCAGGCAGGTTCCGGCATTGGAACGCATGAATTTACGCAGTGAATACTCGACGTATTCGTCTTTCGGCGTTTTCTTCGTCGGCATTTCACCGGTCTTGGAAACGACAATTTTGTCCGCGGAAACATAAGCGATTTTACCCGCGATATCCGAAATAACGAGCACACGGGAGTCACGAGCAAGACGCTCTTCAATACCTGTTCCTACATACGGACGGTCAGCAACCATCAGCGGAACAGCCTGGCGCTGCATGTTCGATCCCATGAGCGCGCGGTTCGCATCGTCGTGCTCAAGGAACGGAATCAGTCCGGCAGCAATACTCACCACCTGTTTCGGAGACACGTCCATCAGTTCCACTTCGGACGGCTCAACCTCAATGAAGTCCCCTTTGGCACGAACCATAACGCGGTCGTTCTGGAAGGTTCCGTCGTCATTCAACGGAGCATTGGCCTGAGCGATAACAAAGACTTCCTCTTTGTCCGCAGTCAGCCATTCAACCTGTTTGCTGACTTTCCCGTTGGTCACTTTGCGGTACGGAGTCACAATGAACCCATACTCGTTGATACGGGCAAAAGTTCCCAGTGAGGAAATCAGACCGATGTTCGGACCCTCCGGAGTTTCAATCGGACAGATTCGACCGTAGTGCGAACTGTGAACGTCTCGCACTTCAAAGCCGGCACGGTCACGATTCAGTCCGCCCGGGCCGAGCGCTGAAAGACGACGTTTGTGCGTCAACTCAGACAGCGGGTTGGTCTGGTCCATAAACTGGCTGAGCTGAGAACGACCGAAGAAATCCTTAATCACTGCAGACAGCGCTTTGGGATTAATCAGTTTCTGGGACGTCAGGCGGTCAACCGTTGTATCAAAAATGGTCATGCGCTCTTTAACGAGGCGCTGGATACGAGCCAGACCGACACGGCACTGCCCTTCGAGCAGTTCGCCGACCGTACGAATACGGCGACTTCCAAGATGGTCGATATCGTCCAGCATTCCGTGTCCCTGACGAATGTTGATCAGGTGACGGATTGCTTCCACGACATCCTCTTTATCCAGAGTCAACGCGTTGGATTTTGTGCCGAGTTTCTGCTGCACTTTGTAGCGACCGACACGACTGAGACTGAAACGGGTTTCATCAAAGAACAGACGTTTCAGCATCTGGCGGGCGGACGCGGTCGTCGGCGGATCGCCGGGACGCAGCTTCTGATACAGGTCCTTCAACGCTTCATCAACCGTGCGAGTCATGTCCTTCTGAATGGTTTTCAGGAAAAGACCTTCATCCCAGGAAACATTGACAACCTCAACCGACTTGTAGCCGGCGAGTTTCATGCGTTCGATCATATCCAGGGTCAGCGCATCATAACGACGCCCAATCACAGACTGAGAATCGCTGTCAACCGCATCATCTTTGAGGACTAAATCAACTAGATCCGATTCATCGCTGATCCGTTTGCTCAGAGAGAATGTTTCAGTTGTATAATAGAGATCCAGAATTTCTTCGTCGGATCCATACCCCAGCGCGCGCAGGAACGTCGAAGCCAGGAATTTTCTCCTGCGACGTTTCCGGTCCAGATAAACATAAAGCAAATCAGAAGTATCAAATTGGGTTTCCACCCAGGATCCGTGGTCAGGAATAATACGGAAAGAGTAAAGGTAGGATCCATTAGCGTGCGTGCTGCGCTCAAAACAGATTCCGGGGGAACGGTGCAGCTGGCTGACAATAACACGTTCAGCTCC
This sequence comes from Tichowtungia aerotolerans, assembly GCF_009905215.1. Classification (GTDB taxonomy): domain Bacteria; phylum Verrucomicrobiota; class Kiritimatiellia; order Kiritimatiellales; family Tichowtungiaceae; genus Tichowtungia; species Tichowtungia aerotolerans. Next base: position 674,652 of record NZ_CP047593.1, read on the forward strand.
ATTAATCACAAAGCTTCCACGTTCCGTCATCAACGGGATCTCACCCATAAAGAGCGTATCTTCACGGATATCTTCGTTTTCACGCAAACGAAACGTTACATAAAGCGGTGCCGAAAAAGTTTCCCCTTCCCGCAGGCACTCCACATAAGACATAGTCGGCTCTTTGATATCGTAGCTTACAAAATCAAGAGCAATCTGACCGTCATAACTCTCCACAGGAAAGGCTTCGCTAAGCACCGCCTGCAAGCCGATTTTTTTCCGGCGAGACGGAGCGACCCCCTGCTGGAGATAATCCAGGTATGAATTGGTTTGAAGCTCGATCAGGTCGGGAGCTTCGATAATATCAGTCAGTTTTCCAAAGTTTTTTCTCTCAGCCATGCAAATCATCCTCAGGCTAAATTTCGGGTCGCCAAAGGCCTAAACACTTTAAAAGAAAGAGGTCTAGGCACACGAAAACTATATGCGACAGAGCCGACGGAGCTTATCGCCCCGCCGGATCTGCCTGCATGATCGTCGTTATTTGATTTCGACGGTAGCGCCCACGCCTTCGAGTTTTGCTTTAATCTCTTCGGCTTCTTCTTTGGAGACGCCTTCTTTAACAGCTTTCGGAGCGTTGTCGACCAGTTCTTTCGCTTCTTTCAGGCCAAGGTTCGTGATACCACGAAGCTCTTTAATAACCTGAATTTTCTGCGAACCGGGAACCGTCAAAGTAACAGTGAACTCAGTCTGAGCAGCAGCGGCTTCTTCGCCACCACCAGCAGCAGCGCCGCCAGCGGCCACAGCAACCGGGGCTGCAGCAGAAACGCCAAGACGAGTTTCAAGTGCTTCAACCAGTTTGGAAAGTTCCAGAACCGAAATTCCTTCGATCCACTCTACGAATTCAGCCATTTTGCCTTCGAGCTGTACTTCTTCTTTTACTTCTTCAGCCATTTTTCTTCCTCCCTACGATGAATAATATTCAACAATTATAAAAAGCGTCTTTACGCCGCCTGTTCTTTTTTCTCGCGTACGGCGTTGAGCACATACAGCAAACTGCAGACTTTCTGGTTCATGACACCAACCACCTGAGTCATCGGTGCTGCCAGTGTACCCACCAGTTTCGCCTGAAGCTCTTTTTTGCCCGGCAGTTTTGCCAGAGCAGCCACATCCTCGGCCGAAAGAACCGATCCTTCGAGCATTCCGCCTTTGAGAACCGGTTTTTCTTTCTGCGCAGAAAACTTCTTCAGAATTTTAGCAACTTCAACCACGTCACCTTCGCCGAAAACCATTGCGGTTGGACCGGTCACCTGACCGAAGTCCTCACACAACCGCTGCAGCATGCTGTTCTTAACAATTTTTACTTTGGCCTCTGCTCCGCGAAGCTGTTTTTTAAATTCTGTGGTTTCAGGCATGCTCATGCCCGTGTAGTCGGCAAGGATCATATAAAGCGCACCGGAAACATGTTCCTGCACCTCATTGTACATTGCCTTTTTTTCAGGTCTCAAATTTTTACCTTCTGTGCTCATGACCGTATATCCTTGATTATTTAAGCTGCTGCGGTTTCTTTGACATCCACGTGCAAACCCGGTCCCATAGTGGTCGCAATCGTCACGCGCTTAATATAAATCCCTTTAACCGAATCCGGTTTCGCTGCCAGAATCGCATCATATGCAGCACGGAAATTCTCTGCCAGCGCTTCAACGGTGAAAGAGCGTTTCCCGAACGGAAGCATAATGTTTGCATTGCGGTCCATCCGGAACTCAACGCGTCCTGCTTTAAACTGAGTCACCGCATTTCCAATATCGTCAGTAACCGTTCCGGTTTTCGGGTTCGGCATCAAACCGCGCGGTCCGAGAACACGGGCAATCTTGCGAACTTCTTTCATGGCGTCCGGAGTGGCAATCACCACATCAAAGTCCATCCACCCGTTTTTGACCTTCTCAATCAGGTCTTCAAATCCGACGTCTGCCGCTCCGGCAGAACGGGCCGCTTCAGCCGCATCGCCCGTCGCAAAAACGATCACACGAACATCTTTACCGGTTCCGTTCGGCAGAGCCACCGTGGAACGGATTGCCTGGTCGGATTTCGTCGGATCCACTCCCATGCGGAGGGCCAGTTCAAAGGTTTCATCGAAACCGGCGGTGGGGTTGTCTTTTAAGAACTGAATGGCCTCTTCGAGGGCATACTGTTTCTCAACAGAAACCTTTTCTTTCACTGAGTTATATTTTTTTCCGTGTGCCATCGCTATTCAACCTCAATTCCCATACTGCGAGCGGTTCCTTCGATAATACGGCAAGCCGCATCCAGGTCACTGGCGTTCAGGTCCGCTTCTTTTGTTTTTGCGATCTCTTCCACCTGTGCACGGGTGACTTTTCCAACCTTGTCACGGTTCGGAACCCCGGATCCCTTTGCAATCGATGCTGCTTTTTTGAGCAGTGCAGATGCCGGTGGACTTTTTGTTACAAACGAGAACGAACGATCCTCATAAACGGTGATCACCACCGGAATAATCATTCCAGCTTCCTGCTGTGTCGCTGCGTTGAACGCCTTGCAGAACTCCATGATGTTCACGCCATGCTGACCGAGCGCAGGACCCACCGGCGGTGCCGGGTTGGCCTGTCCGGCCGGTATCTGCAGTTTGATCAATCCCTTTTCTTTTTTTGCCATAACAAAACTCCGCTTTAGGAAGACGCCTTGTCCACCTGCCAATATTCAAGTTCCACCGGTGTCTCACGCCCGAATACAGAAACCAGCACTTTGAGCATCCCGCGCGCTGGGTCGACTTCGTCGATAATGCCTGCCAAGCTGGCAAACGGTCCGTCAGAAATTTTAACCGTTTCGCCCGGATCAAACTGAACTTTCGGCGTAACTTTTTCTTTTTTCTCTTCCACCTGATTCAGAATATTCTCCACCTCATCATCGCGTAACGGCACGGGAGCATCGCCTCCGATAAAACCAATTACACTCGGGGTTTCCTGAATAAACGACCAGGTTTCCGCTATTAAATTCTTATTGTCGTCATACAGAGCGACATTCGCCAGCACGTACCCGGGGAAAAACTTCCGTTTCACGGTGGTTTTTTTACCCTGCTTCACTTCCGAAACATTTTCGGTCGGAATCAGGATCTCACCGATATACTCTTCCATTTCCTCCTGCTGCACCCGGCTGGCAATATTGCCCTGAACTTTCTGTTCATGCCCTGAGAGCGTGTGTAAAACAAACCACTGCTTTTTCATATTCGGGTCTTTCTCCGCTTATCGCAGAACCGCTCTCAAAATTCCCATCAGCACCGAGTCGCTCAGACCAACAAATGCACCCAGAATCACCACAGAAATCACAACCACCATTGTTGAACCCATCAATTCCGATCGGGTCGGCCAGGTACACTTCTTCAGCTCGGTTTTCACCTCGCCCAGAAATGTTTTCAGAGCACTGATCAATTCAACAATCTTTTTCATGCTGGATGTTCCCGAAGAACCTGGCAGGCCAGAAGGGAGTCGAACCCCTAACCCCCGGTTTTGGAGACCGGTGCTCTGCCAATTGAGCTACTGGCCTACTGCTTCTTCAAATTATTTGGTTTCTCTGTGCAGTGTGTGGCTGCGGTCGTGGGGGCAGAACTTCTTCACCTCAAGTCGGCCCTTCGCAAGCTTCTTATTCTTCGTCGTGGTATAGTTACGACGCTTACACTCTGTGCAGGCCAATGTAATAATATCTCTCGGCATTGTCTTGCCCTCTTTTGCCAACTGTTCATTAACGAAGTGATGCCCTGACTGAACAGGAACACCACCTCATTGATTGTCAGTCGGTGCTCCGAATTATTTTACAACGTCGGTCACGCGACCAGCACCAACCGTACGACCACCTTCACGAATCGCGAAGCGCATGTGCTGCTCCATAGCGATCGGCGTGATCAGCTCAACATCCATCGTGACGTTATCGCCAGGCATCACCATTTCGACACCTTCTGCGAGGGTGATGTCACCGGTCACGTCCGTTGTGCGGAAGTAGAACTGCGGGCGGTATCCTTTGAAGAACGGAGTATGACGTCCACCTTCTTCTTTGTTCAGGATGTAAACCTCAGCTTTGAAGGTCGTGTGCGGAGTGATCGAACCCGGCTTCGCCAGAACCTGACCACGCTCAACTTCTTCCTTTTTGGTGCCGCGGAGCAGACAGCCGACGTTGTCACCGGCCTGACCTTCATCCAGAATCTTGCGGAACATTTCAACACCTGTGCAGGTGGTTTTCGCGGTCGGTTTCAGACCAACGATTTCAACTTCATCACCCGTGTGGATCATACCACGTTCAACACGACCGGTAACAACCGTACCGCGACCTTCAATCGAGAACACGTCCTCAATCGGAAGCAGGAATGCCTGGTCCGTAACACGTTCCGGCTCCTGGATGTAGCTGTCAAGAGCGTCCATCAGTTCCTGAATGCACTCAGCGCCCGGTCCGGACGGATCTTCGATCGCACGCAGAGCAGAACCGCGAACAACCGGAGCGTCGTCGCCGGGGAACTCGTATTTGGAAAGCAGCTCGCGAATTTCGAGCTCAACGAGGTCGAGCAGCTCTTCGTCGTCGACGAGGTCACATTTGTTCATGAAAACAACGATAGCCGGCACACCGACCTGACGAGCGAGCAGGATGTGCTCACGGGTCTGCGGCATCGGACCATCAGAAGCGGAAACGCAGAGGATAGCACCGTCCATCTGGGCAGCACCGGTAATCATGTTTTTAACGTAGTCAGCATGGCCCGGGCAGTCAACGTGAGCGTAGTGACGATTCGCTGTCTCATACTCAACGTGAGACGTAGCAATGGTCATAATTTTAGAAGCGTCGCGGCGACCCTGGGACTCAGAAGCTTTAGCAACATCATCGTAGGCGATGTACTCACTAAGACCTTTAGCTCCCTGTACACAGGTAATCGCTGCAGTCAGCGTGGTTTTACCATGGTCAACGTGACCGATGGTACCGACGTTAACGTGCGGTTTTGTCCGTTCGAATTTATCTTTAGCCATGACTATTCCTCCTGATCCTTTACTTACTCTAATTCCAAATTTCCAACTGGAGCCCATGAGCGGATTTGAACCGCTGACCTCATCCTTACCAAGGATGCGCTCTACCAACTGAGCTACATGGGCGGCAAATCCCTTTGCGGCTCGCGCAATACTAAAGAAGAAAGAGCACAAAAATACCGTCTCCGTTTTTAACGAAATCCAAGAAACAGACTTTTTACACTCCTCACAACTCTCTAAATTTTACCTGCGCGCCCCACCAAACAATCTCTGGTATCTCACACAAAGGGGGGTGACTTTAGCGAAAAAGGCCCGGGTGTCAACTTTTTTGGATCAAATATTTGCCACCTTTTTCCGCACTCGCCCCCTCGTGCTTTTCTCCGCAAAAATTAACCCGAAAAAAGATTGCCGATACGCACGAAAGTATTATCTTAAAACTCACATTTCAAACCCTTAATTCATAAGGAGAAAACACCATGCTGCAAATTGGACAGGAAGTTCCTGACTTCGAGATCGAAGTCTTTCATAATGAGGAAATTAAAAAGGTAAAACTCTCTGACTATAAAGGGAAATGGGTTGTATTTCTATTCTATCCGGCAGACTTCACCTTCGTCTGCCCCACCGAACTCAAGGAGGCCGCACAGCTCTACGATCAGTTCCAGGCCGCCGACGCTGAAATCATTTCAGTCAGCACCGATACTGCGTTTGTCCATAAGGCATGGCACGACAACTCTGACGCCATCAAACAGGTCAAGTATCCCATGGGCTCCGACCCTTCCGGCAAAATCTGCAGACAATTCGGAACGTATCTGGAGGACGACGGAGTCGCCCTGCGCGGCACATTCATTATCGACCCGGACAGCATCCTGAAAACGGTCGAAATGCATGATCTCGGTATCGGCCGAAGCGCCGCAGAGGCATTGCGCAAACTCGAAGCTGCTAAATTCGTGCGCGAATATGGCGATCAGGTCTGTCCGGCAGGCTGGAAGCCCGGCGATGACACAATCACACCCGGACTGGATCTGGTCGGAAAAATTTAAGTCCAGGGGGACCCCAACAAAAAGCCCGGTTGCTTTTCGAGCAACCGGGCTTTTTCATGCATTGCACCACAATACTTCCAGACATTGGAAAAATCACTTTTCAGCAAAAAGCTTATTCACCGTCCGATCGATCATTTTGCGCTGCTCGCGCACAATAGCGTTCACCGCAGCAACCCGCTCTTTGAAAAGCGCCCAGTCAATTCCCATCGGCGCACCGAGATGCGTCTTCTGCTCGATTGCCTTGCGCGGATCAATACTCTCGAGTTCGCCAATATTTTCCTTCACATAATGATACGCATCGCGGAACGGCATCCCCTCACCCACCAGTTCCAACGCCCGATCGGTGGCAAACACATCCGGCCTGAACCCATCGATAAGGGCCTGTTTATTCACTTCAACAGCCTCAATAAACGGGCTTAGAACCCGCAGGCAGGCGCGCGTCGTCGCCACGCCGTCCATGAAAAACTCCTTGGCGTCCTGCAGATCACGGTTGTAGCCGGTCGGCGATCCCTTGATCAGATCATACACTGCCAGCTCACAGGCCTTAACTTTGGACGCGCGCGCACGAACGAGCTCAATCACATCCGGATTCTTCTTCTGCGGCATGATGCTGCTGCCGGTTGTCAATTCATCGGGCAGCGTAAAATAGCCGAACTCCGGCATGGTAAACAGCATCAGATCCTGCGCCATGCGTGAGAGCGTCAGCATCACCTGACTCATTGCAGAAAGAATAATACTCTCGTTTTTTCCGCGACTGTTATTGGCGTAGAGTACGTTGTGGACCGGACAGCGGAACCCGAGCAGATCTGATGTCAGCTCGCGATTAATCTCCAGCGGCACACCATAGCTGGCGGCCGACCCCAACGGACACTGATCATTCAGCTCATACGCGTTTACCAGCAACACACAGTCATCGAGCAGGCTCTCCGCATGCGCCGACGCCCACAGCCCGACCGAACTCGGCATCCCCGGCTGCATATGCGTTCTTCCAACCATCGGAACCTTTTGATGCTTCCGCCCGAACTTCAGCAATGCAGCCGCCAGCGCGACCGCCTCTTCGATTGCTCCCAGAAGCTCTTCACGGGCAAACAGGCGCAGATCCACCGCCACCTGATCATTGCGACTGCGGCAGGTATGGATCTTCTTGCCGAGATCACCCAGTTTTTCCGTCAGCGTACGCTCAACGGCCAAATGCACATCCTGATCGGCCAGACGGATTTTAAATTTTCCTTCATCAGCCAGCTCTATAATTTTTTTAAGCTCACCAATCACCTGCTTGCGCTCATCAGCAGTAATAATCGCCGGCTTCATTCTTGAAAGCATCGTCACATGGGCAGCTGTTCCGATGCAGTCCGCCTGGATCAGGTTCACATCGAGCTCTACATCCCGCCCGGCCGTAAACGCCAGTACTTCCTCATCAATTGTTCCGACTGTTGTCTTCTGCGTTTTCATAAATCCGCCTTTTCCTTTCCAGATTTCCAAGCATTGGAAATTTTACCCCTTAAGACACGAAGATTTTTCCAACCATTGGAAATTTTATTTCCGCCCGGTGCTTTCGAGGATCAAAGTAACCGGGCCGTCATTGACCAGACTGACCTCCATCTCTGCCTGAAAGATGCCGGTTTCAACCTGCGAAATAAAAGCCTGCAGCTGACTGACATATTCGTCGTAAAGTTCCCGCCCCCTCTCCGGGCGGGCAGCATTGATATAACTCGGGCGGTTTCCTTTTTTGCAGTCGCCGTAAAGTGTAAACTGACTGACCGCCAGAACAGAGCCGCCGACATCCAGAACGGACCGGTTCATGACGCCCTCATTATCATCAAAAATCCGCAGGTTGGCGGTTTTTTTCGCAAGATGAGCAGCGTCGGAGGCGGTGTCATCGTGCGATACGCCGACGAGAACCAGAAGACCGCCCCCTATTTCACCGACCGTTTTTCCTTCGACAATTACGGATGCTGATTTTACACGCTGGATGAGCAGTTTCATCTGTCTTCTCACAAATGCAAAAGGCCGAAAGCCCGCAGACCTTCGACCTTCTGACGTTCAGGCGTTCAATCCTTATTCGGTCGCGTGGGAAACGCGGAAGGTCGGCAGGCGATTGAGCGCTGCGGCCAGTTCGTAACGACGCGGGCGGGCCAGGTCGCCGCGCAGGTCGCGGGAAATGGACCCGAGGCCTTCGGTGCTGAGGTCACGGTCGATCATGTCGAGCATTTCGCGCAGCGGGTAGCCTTCCTGCATGTAACGCAGCTTTGCGTAGTAGAGAAGCAGACCGATGGTCAGCGTCTGACTCTCATCCGCAAGCTGCGACACGCTGTCCAACTCAATCACGGAGCGGCCGAACTGGACCGCCTTGAGATCCAGAGCCTGGATCAGCTGGTCAATGCGACCGACAGAAGCATCGATACTGCTGGGCATAATCCAGCGGGAACGTGCGAGCATCGGCCCAAGGTTCACAGCCGGAGCTTCCGGCGGCGGCTCGATGGCGAGCGCTTTGGCCTCTTCCGTGATGTCTTTGACCTGGAAGTCTTCAACTTTCAATACGGTGTCTGCAACCGGGATGTATTCAGCGACCAGATTTTCTCCACCGACCACCAAAGAAATACCCAGCTCATCAACCATCTGGCGGGCACGCTGTGCGAGGGAGGAAAGCGGGGTTTCGCCCAGCAGGGATGCAACGCGGGTATCTGTGGTGAGGAATGCAGGGGCCGAGGTGTCTTCATCGACCAGCAGCACTCGGGCACCCACTTCGAGAGCCTCAATGATCCCGGCAGCCTGAGAAACAGAAGCGCCGGCAGAATCTGTGCTGTAAGAAGAAGGATCTGCGTCGTCGATTTCCGCAAAGAACGGGGAAATGTTGATTTCCTGAATGCTGCGACCCGGATCGGCGTCGATCTGCACCGCATCGGAAACCGTCAGAACGTGCTCACGGCCATCGCCAGGGACGTGATTGAAAACGCCGGCGGCCAGCGCATCCATAAAGCTTTTGCGTCCACCGGCATCATCACCGAGAACAACCGTCAAACCGGCCGGAACCCCGAGGCCGCGAATGGTTCCGGCATTGGGAACCTCAACTTCTGCAAGTACATCGCCTTCCACTTCGAAAGGAGCAATGTTGTCGTAATCAGGATTGTCTGAATCTTTCTCGCGGGCCAGGAAGGAACCTTCGCCAACAAAACTGACCAACCCCATCGTGGCAAGCGCCTGACGAACGCGGTCGGAATCCTCCATGGTGTTCACGAAGTTTTCCGCCTCGGCAATGTTCAGGTTGCAGCAGAAAATACTGTTGCTGATGACCTCAGGAAGGTCTTCGAAGAAAAGCTTACGGGCCATTTCGCCATCGACCAGACGTTCGCCGGACATCATAACCTTGAAGGGAAGAGAAATGCGGATACGGGCATCTACATATTCTTTTGTGACAGCAACACAAGTGCGTGGCAGAATTTTCTGTCCCGGCTGAGCCACCATAATATGACGGCGGGCGACGCCGCTTTCATCAAAACGGGCAATCTGGTCGACAGCTTCAGCAAGGTTTCGGGCAAGCATGTCTTCAAGGGCCGTACGACGAACCGGAGAATCATACAAATGGCCGGGAAGCTCAGCAATCGACTGCGGAACGCGGATATTAAAGACGGGAAAATCAGCATCTTTGTCCGTACTGATCGCCGAACATTTGATGACGTAGCGAGCAAAATCATAATCCCCTGCCAGAGATTCATATTCGGCAAACGGTTTACCGTCAATTTCAGCGAGGGCATTGTAAAATTCTTTTCTATCTTTCATATCAAATGATTCCCGTCTTGATGTGTTGCTCCTGCGTTTCCAAAAAAGAGTGAAGATAGTAGGGTCCGACTTACCGGATTGTCAAAGTCATTCTATGTTAGCTGACCGTTTAAATTCTTTGGACTTGCCCGTGTTTTACACCGCATTATGATCCCCACCATGACCGATCCAAAAAGCTATATTTCCTTGCACACGCAAACCGTCAACGAAACACTTGAACGCATCCTTCCACCGGAAACCGAACGCCCCGAACGGCTCCACCAGGCGACGCGTTACAGCGTTTTCGCGGGAGGGAAACGACTGCGCCCCATCCTGTGCATCGCCGCTTGCGAAGCGTGCGGAGGGACGCCGCAACAGGCGATCAAAGCCGCCTGTGCGCTCGAACTGCTCCACACCTACACCCTGATTCACGACGATCTGCCCGCCATGGACAATGACACGCTTCGCCGCGGTCGCCCGACCTGCCACGTCGCGTTCGACGAAGCAACCGCCATTCTGGCAGGCGACGCACTCCTCACTCTCGCGTTCGAGGTGCTCGCAACGGTTCCCAACATCGGAAACACGCTAACACTCGAGCTTGCCCGCGCGGCCGGAAGCCGCGGCGTTATCGCCGGACAGGCCGAAGATCTCGCCGCCGAAGGACAAATGCCGAACGCTGAGATGGTGGAATATATTCACCGCAACAAAACAGCAGCACTGATTCGCGCGGCCTGCGTCATGGGAGGGCTCTGCGCCGGAGCAGATTCCCACTATCTGGAAAATCTGGCAACCTACAGTGAAAACATCGGCCTGGCCTTTCAACTGGTTGATGATCTGCTCGACGAAAGCTCTACGGAAGAAGAACTCGGCAAAAACATCGGCTCTGATAAGGAAAAAGGAAAGATGACCTGGCCTGCAGTTCACGGAATTGAGGCCACGCGAATAAAAGCCGATGAATTAACCCACAAAGCCTGCAGCGCGGCAGAGAACCTTCCGCACGCCGCAATTCTCAATGCGATCGCTCAACTGATGGTTGCGCGCCGCAACTGAATCTCAGAAACGAGAAATCAGTAAAACCTCGGATCATTGCGGATCAAGTGGAACACGAAAGCCAGTACTCCGAGCGACACCGTGGTAAACAAGGCCAAGAAACCGAACAAAAACGGCTGCTCGCGATAACAGTCTGCCAAGGCTGAGTTTTGAAGATATACAAGCGGAGCCTGAATCAATGACTCCGTCCGCTTTTGAAAATCCTTCGAAAAGAATGTTTTCAGAATCGGAACGCGCTTCACCTTCTCAACTTTGATAATTTTTGACGGTTTCAAGTGCGTGATATTGGTCAAATCAGCACCACCTACCCGCCCCATCATCAAAACTGAGAAAACAGAAACAGCAATAATTAATATAAATCGTTTTGAATTCATAACTGCACCCCACATTCGCAAATATAAGAAGCAGTTATCGTTCCAGTCTGAAAATCAAACGTCAGAACAACGGGGAAGAAGGCGCATCTTTAACCGGTTTAAAATCGGCACAGCTGTCGGTAGCCTGAACCTCTTTTTTATGAAATGAGCAATACTGCATAAACGGATTCACTACATATTCCGCACAATAACGACAAAACTGCCTGTTTTCGCCGTCTTCAAACACCTCAACCTTTTCAGAACGATCCGCGTCGGTAAACACCTGCGGCACGGCTTCCTTTTCTTTATAAGGAACCGACTCCGGAGAAGGGAAAACAAATCCACAGGCAGAACAGCTCAGTTTTTCCCCGATCTTTTTCAGCCCTTCATAAACCGGTTCCCGGGTCAGGAACGCTTCTGTACCGCATTCACTGCAAAGAATTTCTACAGACATCTTCAGTCACCTCAAACAGAACCTTTTCCTTTTTGAACGCTTCAATGCGTCGCGGATAACATACTGTAAACAGCGTGCCGCTCTCTTCGTCGGAAACAAACGACACCTTCCCTTTCAGATATTTCTCAGCAATCAGCTTAATACTGTAAGTTCCAAGCCCTCGACCAATGCCTTTAGTGGAAAATGAACGGGTAAAAAGCTGCCGCTGAATTTCCAAGGGAATTACGTCTGAGTTGTGCACACTGAAACAAACCCGATCCTCCTTCGTAAAGCAGTTCAGCGTCACAGTTCCGCCAGGCCGGATCGCCTCCAGAGCATTCTGGGTCAGATTAATCAAAACCCGTCGAACCAGCACCGGATCCGAGACAAATTCAAAATGCTCTGCGTCCGCAGACACAATCAGTTCCTTGCCCTCTGCACAGCCGACCGAATGAAACTGACGAATGATCCGGCACATAATCTCCAGCGAATGAATCTCCTCCACAGAAACATCCAGATCACCGTGCTCGGCGGCCACCAGCATCTGCTGCGCACGTATCTCCTCCACCAATTGCTGTGAAGACTCGGAAAGCATACTGGCAATGTCCTTCATTTCGGTCCGGGAAAGACCTGTCTCGATCAGCAGATCCGCCAATCCCTTCAAACCACCGGCTGTATTGAGAACGTCATGGAAAAAAATCCGTTCCAACACCTTGCGGCGCTTCTCATCACTGATATCCAGCACGGAGAACACCGTGAACACCTCATCATTAACTGTAACCGGGTGGCACCACACCCGCAAATCGAGCGGCTCGCCTTCCTCCCCGCAAAGCATCCGGCACTCCTGCACATCCGGCAAATGATGCCCCTGACTGTTCAGAATCGCCCGGACAGCACCACAGGTCCTGCAGAAAACCGTCGTGCCACAACCTCCATCTGTAAGACCGGAACGAATGCATCCAGCCGCCTCGCCCGGCCGCTTTCCCAGAAACGACAGCAACGAGCAGTCGAGCACCTCTCCATGACGCGCCCCGACCATATCGTCCACCTCATCCACGACCCCGGCAAACGTCCGGAAAGCATTGTTGGCGAACACAATCTGACGCTGCCCGTTCAGCACGATGGTCATATTCGGCACCGCATCGAGAAACTCCCGAACAAACGGCAGCCCGGCCAGCATGCGGTACTGCCGCTCAACTTCTTCCCCCGGTGCGCGTTCTGCCGGAGCAAATTCTGTTTCAATCGCCATCGAAAATTCTCCAAAGATATAGAAGCTATCTGTTTTCAAAATTAACACAGGCTTCCAATGCCTGGAAACATTAGCGTATGATTTTTCCAACACCCGGAAGCCATCCTAACGTAAACCGCGGCAAAGACCGCAACGGCTTCCAATGCCTGGAAAAATACAATGAGAAAGTTCCAAACCCTGGAAAATGACGAATGGCTTGCGCGGCTGACCGCCGCGCGCAGCGGCCTGTCGGACCTGCTCTACGCAATGTATTCAAGCCTGACCGGCGGAATCACAACCGACCCTGCGCTGATGACGATCCCTGCGGACGACCACCTGGCCCACCGCGGCGACGGCGTATTTGAGTCGCTCAAATGCATCAACGGAAGCCTTTATAACGTAAAGGCCCACCTGCTGCGACTGGAACGATCCTGCAGGGGAATCGACATGGAGCTGCCCTGCCCGCACGACGAGCTGGAACAGATTATCTGCGACACTATTCTGGCAGGAAACCAGAACAACTGTCTGGTTCGGGTGCTGGTTTCGCGCGGCACCGGTAACATGGGAATTGACCCCGCACAGTGCAAAGGACCGGAACTGTATGTGCTGGCCTACCGCTACACGGCACGAATTCAGGACGGGAAACTGAAACCGGCCCGCGCGGCGATCAGCAGCGTGCCGATCAAGCCGCCGCAGCTGGCGACCATTAAAACCTGCAACTATCTGCCGAATGCGCTGATGAAACTCGAAGCCAACCGCCGAGGGGTCGACTTTGTGATCTCCATTGACCAGAACGGAAATCTGGGTGAAGGCGCCACCGAAAATATCGGCATCTTAACACCGGACAACGAACTGCTGATGCCGCCGCCGGTCAACATCCTCACCGGCACCACCGCCCGGCGCGCCCTGGATCTGGCACAGCAGCTGGTTGCGAGTGGCGTGCTGAAATGCGCGGAGTACCGGGACATTTCCCCGAACCAAGCCGCTCAGGCCAGGGAAATTTTCATTTTCGGCACCACCACAGACGTCACCTCCGTGATTGAGTGGGAAGGCCGGCCAGTCAATAACGGAACGCCCGGCCCTGTTGCCGGCAAACTTCTGAATCTGCTGACTAATGACATGACCCCCCAAAGCGACACCCTGACGGAGATATTTAAATGAACAGAATCCTGCTTCCCGCATTGGCCGTACTGCTGCTCGTTACCGGCTGCGTCACCGCACCGAAAAACACGCTGATGCAAGTCTCCACAATCGACGCCCTGCTGGCGGGTGCGTACGACGGCCAGATGACGCTTGACGAACTGAAAGAACACGGAGACCTGGGCATTGGAACGTTTGACGCACTGGAAGGCGAAATGATTGTAATCGACGGCAAGGTCTACCAGGCACGAACCGACGGAGCAGTTTATGAAATGCCGGACCAAGCCACAACCCCGTTTGCCGATGTGGTCCATTTCGATGCCGACCATACCGAGCTGCTCTGCGGCCCGCTTTCCGCAGAAGATCTGCAGGAAAAAATAGATCAACTGAAACCGAACCGCAACCTGTTCCTGGCATTCCGGATTGACGGAACATTTTCAAGCATGAAGGTGCGATCCGTACCCAAACAGGAAAAACCATATCCCCCTCTGGCTGATGTGGTAAAACACCAGGCCGTATTTGAATATAAAGATATTCAGGGAACGGTCCTCGGCTTCCGCTCACCTGCCTTTGTAAAAGGAATCGGCGTTCCGGGCTATCATCTTCATTTTATCTCAAAAGATCGGACAACCGGAGGACACGTGCTTGGCTTATGCCTGAACGATGCGATTCTGCAAGCCGATACCTGTAATGATTTTTTTCTAACATTGACCGATCGCGACGAATTCGGAACGCTTGACCTATCCAAAGATCGTTCACATGAACTCGAAAAGGTGGAAAAATGATCCCAGACCTCCAATCCAGTCTGATTTGCGACGATGTCCGACAGGAGCGTAATGGAAAGTTTATGCTGATCGGCCTGTTTGATGCCATTCACGCCGAAAGTCTGCCGATGACCTTTGCCAAGATGTGTCTAGTCACCCGATGGTGCAGCGGCGAAGGGGTTTTCACGCAGCGCTCACGCATCATCCATCCGGACCAGCAAACGGTTCTTGCGACCGGAAAAGACGTGCAGGTCAAACTGCCCTCTCCCGAAGCGGCAGCCACCAGCGTTGAAGTGTTCATGAACATCGTATTCCCAACGACCGGCACCTACTGGGTGGAAATCATGCTCGAAGACGACATGAAAATCCGTTATCCTCTACGGGTAAATCAACTGGAGCGCCGTCCAGCAAAACAATAAGCACCCCGCTATGGATATTGCGGAAGAGCAGAAAGAAAAAAAGAACCAGTTTTCCCCGCTCCAGACTGGATGCGCGTTTGTGATGCTCACAAACATGCTCATCTATCTTGCCGTGGTGGCGTTTGTGTTCAATCTGCTTGATCCATCCAAACTGGACTCCTCATACCTGACAAAAAGAGAATTCACCGCAAAAGAAGAATCGGAAAAGGATAAAGAATACCGGGCCCTGACCAGGAAAAAGAAAAAAGAAACCCGGCAGGTTCAGGAAGAACGATTGACGACGTCCTCCCGCCCCTACAAACAAGAGTCGTCTTCTGCCTCAAAACTGTCGGAACTGAGCGACCGGAATCTCGCATCCAGCGTTCCCCGTCAGAACCCCCCCTCGGCAGCTCTGACCCACAGTCGACCGGGAGGCTATGGAAGCTCGAAAAGCATTCCAGCCCGTCGATACCTGTTTTTAATTTATCCCCGGATAAAAGTAACCCAATCACATTCCTTCCCGAAAATGCCGGGCACAAAAACCATCACTCCGGAGAATTACGATACCGTGGCCGTTGAACTGGCCCCGAAAATCGACTACCCCATTTTCCGCATTCCTTCCGCAAAAAGCCTGAACAGCCCTGTTTATTCGCCACCGAATCCGATCTCCCCGCCCTTCCGCGGGGCTCATAAAATCAATTCACCATCCCGGGGCGCCGAAGCCATCCCGACCAATCAGGCCGGAACCGCAGAAAAAAAAGAAAAGACCACCCCCTGAAAAGATGCGCTATAATAGTTGACACCCTTCGCCTGCTGTCCTATTTTCTCCCGTCTTTGACTTAAAGAGGAATTTCTTATGGAAGCGTATGCTGTAATTGAAACAGGCGGAAAACAGTACCGTGTAGAAAAAGATACGGTCCTGAGCGTTGAGCTGTTGGGCGTCGATACGGGAGAAACCGTGGAATTCGATCAGGTTCTGGCCGTTTCCGATGGAAACGAACTGACCGTCGGAACTCCGGTTGTTGAAAGCGCCAAAGTCACCGCAACGGTCATTGAAAACTACCGCGGCGACAAAATCGTGGCCTTTAAAAAGAAACGGCGCAAAGGATACCGTAAAAAAATCGGTCATCGCCAGGAACTCACCAAGCTGAAAATCGAAACCATCAGCGCATAATTTCGAAGGAGCTGAACAATGGCACATAAAAAGGGACAAGGATCATCTCGCAACGGCCGCGACAGTAATGCTCAACGCCGCGGAGTCAAACGCTTCGGCGGACAGACCGTTACCGCAGGCAGCATCATCGTACGTCAGGTCGGCAACAAATTCGTTGCCGGACAGAACTGCGGACAGGGTAAAGACTTCACCCTCTTCGCGCTCAAAGACGGCGTCGTTGAATTCGACAAGCAGGGCCGCCGCGTAAACATCCGCGAAATGCAGACTGCATAAATCTTTTTCCAACGCTTGGAAAAACAGGAATCAGGCGGGCTCTTGAAGCTCGCCTGTTTTTGTATCAGGACACACCGTGAAACCAATCTCATTCAAAGATCGTGTAAAAATCTACGCCAAGGCCGGCAACGGCGGCAACGGCGTGGTGGCATTCCACCGCGACAAACGTACTCCGCGCGGCGGGCCGGACGGCGGCGACGGCGGCCATGGGGGAAGTATTATCCTCAAAGGTGACCCGAACACCGATTCATTGAATTACCTGCATTACCAGCCCCATCAGCGTGCTGAGCACGGAGGCAACGGCGCCGGTAACAACCGACACGGTCGTCGGGGAAAAAACACGATCCTCAGCGTACCGCTTGGAACCGTCATTAAAGATCCTGATACCGAAGAATTCATTGACGAAATCATTGAAGAAGGCCAGGAAATAGTCATCGCCAAAGGGGGGTACGGCGGACTCGGCAACCTGCGCTTTAAATCCTCCATCAACCAGGCTCCCGATCAATGCAAAGAAGGAACCCCTGGAGAAGAACGCGCCTATCGCCTTGAACTCAAGCTGATGGCGGACGTCGGACTGGTCGGCTATCCTAACGCCGGAAAATCCACCCTGCTCACCGCACTCACCGACGCCACCCCTAAAGTAGCCTCCTATCCATTTACCACCATCAACCCGATTCTCGGCACGCTGGTGTTCGAAAACTACACCCGCATCCGCATCGCCGACATCCCCGGACTCATCGACGGAGCCGCTGAAGGCGTCGGCCTCGGTCACTACTTCCTGCGCCACATTGAGCGGTCCCGCTTCCTCATCTTCGTCATCGACATGGCTGCAGAAGACAACCGAAATCCGGCAGATGACTACCGCAACCTGCGCAAAGAACTTGAAACCTACAATCCGGAACTGGCCGACCGCCCCTTCCTTGTCCTCGCCAATAAAACAGACGAGGACGTTGCCGAAGAAAACCTTGCCGAATTCAAAAAAGAAACCGGCCTCGATCCTCTCTGCATCTCCGCCGGTCTTGGCGAAGGCTGCGAAAAAATCAAAGAAATTCTTTACGATCACTTCTTCGGGAAGTAAAAAGATCGGTCTTCGTTTTGAGGGCGTTTAGCTCAGTTGGTTAGAGCGCTTGCTTCACACGCAGGAGGTCACAGATTCGAGTTCTGTATCGCCCACCATCTAAAACCTTGATTAACAGCACTTTGCAAAAGGTGCTGTTTTTATTTCTGCCCTGTCCGGCCCGACTACGTCGGAAACTACGGGTTTGGCCGGTTGATTCGCCCTCTTTGTATAAGGGCGTTTCAGATGAACTCAAAATTACAGGAGGCAGAAAATGGGATTGGAAATCCAGAAAAAGAAAGATGGTTCACTGAAATCCAACTGGTGGTATGGACGGTTCGAGATGGACGGAAGAAACCACTGCATAAACCTCGGTGTGGAAATCAAGGGCCGAATTCCGAAGACGCTGCGCAAACAAGGCGATACGGCGTTTGAATGCTCCCGCACACTGGCAGGGGCAAAACTAAAAGAACTGCAGTCAGAAGCCCGCAACACAAAGACCGCAAAACATCATTTGCAGGAACTGTATGAAATCAAGGCTGGAGAGGACATTGCCCTGATCCCACTGAAAGAACTGGAAGCGCACTGGGAAGTGATTCCGTCCAAACGGAAACGAGCAACTCAGCAGACAAAACGACAAAAAGCGAGCATCCGTCAGTTCCGAGAGTTTATCGAGGCAAATTTCCCGGCAGCGACGCTGATGTCGCAGATTACCCGCCGAATGGCGCTGGGCTGGATGAAAGACATCAACGACAAAGGAATGTCTGCCACCAGTTACAACGTGAAGCTCTCCCTGCTCCGGGGAATTTTTGAACAGCTCGGGCCAGAAGCGGGCGTAATCGCCAATCCGTTTGCGGGCATTCCGTACCGGGCTTTGAACACGGTTCATCGTCAGCCGTTCACTCAGGAGGAACTAAACCAGATCCTGAACCATTGCGACCCGATCCTGCGTCCGGTGGTGCTAACAGCTATGTGCACAGCGATGCGGCGCGGTGACTGCTGCCGGCTGAAATGGGAGTCGGTCGACATGGAAGGCGGCTTCGTAACCGTGAAAACCTCAAAAACCGGAGAAGTAGCCGAAATCCCGTTATTCCCGGCTCTCCGTTCAGAATTGGAGCACCTGCCCCGCGTCAGCGAGTTCGTTTTTCCCGAAGCCGAGGAAATGTATCGCACGAACATACATGGGTTGTCGTGGCGTTTTAAGAAGGCTCTCAAAAATGCCGGAATCACCGATACAGTAGTTGAGCGAGAAGACACCCGCATGAAAGCGAGCGTAAAAGATTTCCACTCCCTGCGCACCACCTGGATTACAATGGCGCTCTCTGCCGGAGTCCCGATGGAATTGGTTCGGCGCGTCACCGGACATTCAACGGTTGACGTGGTATTAAAGCACTACTTCCGGCCCGGCAAGGAGGCCTTCAAAACCGCGCTCGAAACCGCCATGCCGAAGATGCTGACCGGCGGGGGCGAAGAAGCCCCGGAGACAGAAGCCGAAGATCAAAAGTCAGACGACAGCAACCAGGAGCTGCTCAAGAAAATACGCGGACTGCTCGAATTCGGTGAGGATCTGGAAAAGGACGCAATCCTCAGACGACTGGCAGAGATAGAGAAAGAATTAGCCGCATGATTCAAAGACAAATATTCCAAGCGGGGTTCCGGGCAGGAGCCCCGTTTCATTTTTCCACTACGCGTGGACTAGCTTTCTTTTCCTGCGGCCGGGTTTGTGTGTCTGAGAAATCTGAAGGGAAATATCCC
Organism: Tichowtungia aerotolerans; assembly: GCF_009905215.1. Classification (GTDB taxonomy): domain Bacteria; phylum Verrucomicrobiota; class Kiritimatiellia; order Kiritimatiellales; family Tichowtungiaceae; genus Tichowtungia; species Tichowtungia aerotolerans. The sequence goes on from NZ_CP047593.1 coordinate 694,070, forward strand.
CTCCAATGGCCCCGGCATATTTTACCAGTGTCGCAATGGTAATATTTTGGGGCTTCCCTTCCAGTTGCGAAACATAGGCCCTGTTGACATGCATATTTTGGGCAACCTGCTCCTGAGTCATTCCGGCGGCTTTTCGTGCCGCCCGAAGAGCCTCGCTGATTTTCAGCTGTTCAACCCGCTCTTCAACCCGTTTGGCCAATTCCGGATCTTCCCTACAAAGATCCTCTTTATACTGTCTCAGCGTTTTCATTTGATTCCCTCGTCTATTCTCTCGTTCTCAATTCTAATCAGTCCGTCATCTACCGGCGACGGTAATAATCCTTTTGCCGCTTATGCGCGGTATCAATGTCCTGCTTTGGCGGCTTCTGCGATTTCTTATGAATTCCATGAGCCGCGACAACGATCCTCGACCCGTCAAAGAAGCAAAAGACCCGATAGATGTTCTTCTTATACCGAACCCGCACTTCCCATAGATTTCTAGTCCCCGGCATCTTGCAAAACAGATGTTTAGCAACCTGCTCGGTTTCCTCAATGTATTCCATCGTCGCGATAATTTCCTCGCGGACATCGCTGTCCAGAGAATCAAGAAATTTTTCAACCGGCCTGTTTCCTGAGCCAGTCTCATAGAATATAAACTCTCTTACCATGGCCCAATAGTAAGGTAAAACTTACCCAGCCGCAAGATTACATTACGAAAACGTAAGACATGACTTACTGTCCAAATTCAGCGAATCCAAGACGTGATGGTTTTCAGGACACTGATGAGGCCGGTCGGATTGGTGGAAAGCAGGACGATCAGGCTGGTGAGAAACACGAGATTCCACTTTTCGAGTTTGGTGACGCGGCCATTGGTTTTGACAGCGTGGGTGTGGATATCATCGAGTTTTTCGTCGATACGATCAAAACGCTGCTGGCAGCCGTCGGGCAGTTCTTCACAGGATTTCATCAGGCGGCTCCTTTCGTGCACAAAATTTCATCGAGTTTAAGACGGGGCGAAAAGTTGATGATGCCGGGAGAGACACGCCACGGAGGAATGCGGTCGAGCAGTTTAAAATCAACCTGCATCAGACCGGCAAAGGCGAGGCAACTGCAAAACCATGCGTCGGGGTTGTAATCGCCGATTTTGAAGTTCTGCGGGTCGTAGACTTGCGGGTCGCGGCGGGTGACAAAGCGGGTGATGCCGCCCCAGAGGGCATAGGGTTTGCCCAGCTCACCGATAAGCCAAAGAGTGTAGTCTTCGGCCTGCATGGCCGTCAGCTCCGGCAGTGTGTAGGCTTTTACAATGGTGCCGGGGGTATGCTGCGAATGGAGTGAGCTGACAATACGTACTCCGTCTTCTTCCCGGCTCTTCCAGGCTTCGCAGACGCGGCCATCGTCAAATTCGACGGCAGTATGCGACGTGCGGTTCCATGTGAAGAACCGGACGGTCTGGCTGAGTCGGCTGATACCTTCGTATTGGAGAACTCTCATCGAATTTTCGTTATTGGTTATTTTTGATTGGTTATTGGGGGAGAAGCGGCGCGCCCGCCCTACCATTCGGTGGCGTTGACCTCCTCAATGGTGGTGGCGGAGTCGATCTGGGCGACAAGAGCAGCTTCTTTGGCGAACTGCGCTTCAATGAAGTCATGCACGGCGAATTCAAGCGCGATGATGGTCGGGGCATCGAGCGTGATGAATGATCCGTCTGCGGTCTTCCAATTTTCCACGAGGTATGCAGCGTTGGCCTGAGCGCGAAGCTTAGCGGCGGTCAGCAAAGAGCGTGTACGCTCGTCGGTGCGGACAAACAGGCCGCTATTCGGATCGGTGAAGCCGCCGAATTCAGCATCATAACGGGCGGATGCGATCTCACATTTTTTGAGCATGGCCGCCTTTCCCAGCGCAGTCGGCGTAACCAGCGCGTATCCTGCGGCCTCGGCTTCAGCCCGCATCTCCGCCAATGTTTGTCCGGCAGAGGGCGCGAGTTTGTAAAACTGATTGCCCTTTTTCCACTTACCAATTCCTGTTTCAACAATTTTCATAAGCATCCTCCGTGTTCACCATCGACCAGGTTAAATGTTCCGACCCGGTCTGTTCCTTCAGCATGTTTTCGCGGCGGCCTGCGCACAGGGCGCGGGCGACCTCTTCATCGGTCGGATTCATTTCCAGAACCTCACAAATTGCGCGAACCGTCGTTTCGGGATTGGCACGGGTCATGTTGTAATCGACGACGAGCTTTGCGCGCGAACAGCCGACCTCAGTGTGGTGCTTCCATTTTTTGAAGCATTCATCGCGACTGCCACCCCACCAGCAATCGGGCAGCTCTGTTTCGGCTTTTTGGGTAGAGCGGAACACCTCTTCAAAATCCCGTCGCAGGTAAATTTTCCAATGGGTGGGCGCAATTCGCAAATCGTGTGCCGCCCAGATGATCGGCTCTTTATGTTCCTTCCAGTTGCCTCTATTCACCGTTTGGGTAAATCCGGCCAATATATTCAGAGGATTGCCGAATGTGGCGGGGATTCCGGAGCGCAGGGAAATGATTTCTCCGAGCATCCGGCGCGTCCAATGCGAGCCGGAGCGCGGGAACGAACCGATGACGCAAAGGCGGGAAAGAAAATCTTTCTCCGCCCCCCTGTCCCTCTGGTTTAAGACAGCGCGCATTTGTAGATCCTGATTTTGCTGTTTGCCGGCCCCGCATGAACATCCGTATAGGAAGGATGCAGGTTATGGAAAGGAATCCAGTTGGTAAGAGAGATCAGCTTGCACGTATCGCCTGCCGTCAATTCAAGCTGAATGCGAAACTGCGAGGATCGGCCATCACCGGAAACACCGGGCCCGGGCGTTGTCGAATAATAGATAAAGGTATCGTTAATCAGTACGCCGAAACCGAAAGGATCATTCGAAACCATCACGGTTGTCACCAATTGTTTTAGATCCGCCCCCTCGACAACGAACTCGTACACGCCGTCACTCGGAGCGTTAAATGCATCTGATGTCCAACAGTTTTCGGGGTCAGAAACCTCTGTCGGCGTGAACTGGCCGCATCCGATTTTGTTATGATGGTGCGTCCCAAAAAGAAACGGAGAGCCGCCGTTGCTTTGCAGTTTCAACTCAACAAGCAGCTCGCTTCCTCCGCCAGACGCAGAGTCAGTCTTTTGACCGTCTATAATCCAGGCATTTGTCATTGGGCAGCCTTTCGGATAATTTCAACGGTGCCGTTGGTGGCAGTCGAGGTGATGGTCAGCACGTCGTTTAAATTGAACTGATAGGCCGCTTCGGGGATCCAGGTTGCGGACTGATTGCCGGACAGGTCGACTGTGGCAAGCTGAAAGCTCGTGCCGCCGGTTTCACGGGTAATGGTTACGGTTCCTGTGACCGCAGCCTCAAAGCGGAACAGAACGGCGACCGGAACCCAGGAGCTGTGCGTCTGGTTGTTGGTGATGGAGACCGTGCCGTTTTCCAATGAGTGAAGACTGTTCATTGATTGACTCCATTATTCGGGCAAGTCGGCAAGCGGGGCGTAGGACGGTGACGGCTGGGGCGAGATGGTAATCGGAATGGAACCCATCCAAACGGCACGCAGGAATACGTCGGCGCGAATCACGGCGGCATTTTCCGCCTCGGTGAGTGTGAGGCCGATTTCCTTTTTCAGTTCAAAGAGGATGGTGGTCTGCGCGTGACGGACGCATGATTCATGGACTGCCGGCACCGACGTATCAGGAACCGGCAATGTGTTAGCCTCCATCGCGCTGCGATATTCAATTGCGGTCATCTCAATGATGTCCGCCAGCCGTCCGGCTTTTTCAGGGTTGTCCGTGAGCCACGCCTGATACGATGCATAAACCGTCGGGTTCATGATCGATTCGATGTATGAGACTGTGAGTTCTTTCCACATAAGAAGAGGTGTTAGGCGTTAGGTTTTAGGTGTTAGGGAGGCCGGGCAACCACAAGGACTGCCCGTACCCTTTTAGCTGGCGGAGACGTTGATGCGTTTCGCGGCGGAAGAGTTGGAGACCTGAACGTCTTCGGACCAGTCGAATTTTGCAACTTCGACGCGGCCATCGTCGCGCTGATAGGAGCCGGGAACCATGAAGCGGTTCATGAGACGGAAGGTCTTCATAAAGGACGGGTCACGGCGAGTCGGCTGGGCTTTGCGGGCAAAGACGAGTACGGCGGAATCGAGCAGAAATTTGACATCCTCGTCGACGCCTTCGGGCGCATCGTCGAACACCATGTAGCTGGTGCGCACTTCGGGCGAACCAATGAACAGTTCCCCGGCGTTGGACTGGGTCGGCACGGCAAGACCGACACCGCTGCGGGCACCGGAGCCGACAACAAAACGTCCGCGGACCTTGGCCTGGTTTTTGAACACGTTCCATGCGGAAGCACCGAACAGAACACCAATGTTCATGAGCGAGCCGTATTTGCAGGCCTTGATGACATCGAGGATGGAATCATCAATGTCAGCAACCGGGTCGGCAGCATCGTTCCAAGTGGCATCGGTACCGGGGCCGACGGAGTCAACCGCGAGATCGATCACCGTTTTTTCGTGAGCGAGCGCGGCGACTTCGGCCACGGCGACCGCCCCTTCACGGAGCATGTTTTCCAATCCTTCTGCTTCGAGCTGCTCAAGATTATCCACCGGATAATCGAGGGCGTGCGGTTCGCAGTTGAAGGTTTGGTCGGACACTTCAAAACGCAGTTCGGACGCGCGGCCTCCCAGCGTCCGAAGGGTCTTCGGAATGTGGAAGCGGTGTTTTTCGGTGTACTTTTTAAAGCGACCGGTCGAGGTCGGAACTTCGATGGTCGGGGCGATGAAATCCGCCACGGGCATGATGGCGCTCTGGGCGGCACCCTGCGCGAATTGGCGGAGCATCGGGCTGGAGCTGATGGTAGAGAGACGGGACATTTTTAATTCTCCTTTCAGTCGAATTCAGGCATTAGGCACTAGGCGTTAGGTTTATGGTTAGGTGACAGTGATGGTTCCGAGGTTGGCGGGACGAGCGAGCACGAGCTGGGTGTCGATACCCGCTTCTTCAGCGATGGCAACGGCGCGATAAGTTCCAGCATCTTCCGGCAGAACGATCACTTTGCCGGGCTGCCCTTCGACTGCCGGATCAGCCAGCACGAGCGTGTCGCCCGGGTTGCAGGTTCCGATGAGCGGGAGCCGGACATTGGCGGCAGCAGTCACCGGGAGGAAGTAGCCGGCTTCACCGGCGGCGGCTCCTTCGAGCACGAGATAGAGCGTCAGCGCGGTCAGGGAATCCGGCAGAGTCATCTGCGGGGTTCCAGTATCGTGGCTGAGAACCGCCAGGTGGTCATTGGCGGCAGTGAGGTCTTCGCCGCAGTTGAACGGGACGGGACCGAATTTTACATTTGATTGACTCATTTTATTTCTCCGTTGGTTGATTTGAAATTTGGGGCAGCCATGAAGGCAGCCCTTACTCAGCGAGCTCCTGTTCGGCGCGGCGGAAGGCTTCGGTGTAAGCAACGCTTTCCGTCTTCATGATTTCGGCAGCGCGATTGCGGATTTTTACGGCGTTGGATTCGTTGGCGGCGGCATCACGGTTACGGGTTGCCGCGACCTTCGAATCGCGGTTATGCAAAGGTTTGGGGTTGGGAGTTTGAGGTTTAGGGTCGGGAGTTACCGGGGTTTTTAGGTTTTTGAATACCGCCTCGGTTAGTTCGCGGTTTTCAATAAACTGGGCGCGTACTTCATCGCGGTTTTCGATCAGCTCGGCGTTGGCTTCGCAGAAAGCATCGGCGTCCGCTTCGAGTTGGGCGGTCTGAAGGTCGGCGAGCGAGCTTTCGGCGGTTTCCGCCCGGTTGGTCAGCGCGGCGGCTTCGTCTGCCGTTGCCATGTTTTCAATGGCCGCGATCAGATCCGCCTCGGCTGTATCGGCCGGCAGATTCAGTTTGTTGAGCAAAGCATCAATGACAGGTTGCATGGTTTTCTCCTTTTGGTTGGGAGGGCATCCACGAGGATTGCCCCTACCTAAAGAGGCTGAATCAACCGGAGGTGCCGGATTTCGATTTGAAAGGGGCAAAATCCCCTTTAAATTGGGATCATTGGTGACTGCGGCATTCAACAGGCGAACCGGGCGCAGGCGGTCGTTTCCAAGGTTTTCGCAGTCAGATTTCGCCCAGACCGGTGACAGAAAACGGTAGCGGCCACCGACCACGGCTGCCTCCCCAACATCAGACCACCTGATGTTTGCGTAGAGGCCGCCGTACATTTCCGATTGACGATTTTCGATTGCCGATTGGGGAACGAACTTGAGATCGGTGATCCAGCCTGCGGCTTCGGAATGCTTGGCGGCATCAAGAGAGAAATGATCGAAGTCGATCAATAGACCGGGAAAATTCTCAGAAGCGTTTTTGATGGTTTCAAACGCGGTGACCATGCGGTTGCAAGCCGCCTCATCAATGATCTGGGTGACCCCGGCAGCGGCATGGGGAAACTCGCCCAGCGGGGCGAGCTGATACCATCCGTCCTCAGGAAGTTCAAAATTACGATTTAGGATAAGGTTCATATATAAAGAGGCTGAATCAACCGGATTGTTTTTCAGTGAGTGTGTAGCCGGTCTTTTCGGAGAGTTCGGCGGGGTCGATCTGCATACCGGCGGTCTTGAGATCAATGGCATCCTGCACCACCTGACTGGTGGCATGGTTGAGGCCGGGTGAAAATTCAAAGTAAGCAAGCGGCGGCTGACCGGGAAAAAATTCGGTGAGCAACGGGACATCAATCGCATTCTGCAAGACCCCCGCCAGGGTGACGGCGTCCGACTTGGCAATCTGGAGAAAGCTGTCCTGATGCGCACTGCCGGCGAGCGTTCCGCTGCCGGGCTGGGCAAGCATGGTCAGCAGTCCGCCGGTGGCGGCAATGGTGATTTGCTCGTCGAGATATTTGATCTGTTCCTGAAACGGCGGCTTCTCTCCCCCGCCGGTCACAAACTTAATATCGCTGTCGTGCGGAAGGAAACCGCGTCCGTTGGAAAGGATCTGCTCGGCAACCGCCTGATATTCTTTCTGCTTGGCTTCGTCGGCGTTGGGCGGGCCGACCAGAAAGATGGACGGAATGCCATAGACCGAGAGGAAGGAATCCCAATCCGTCTGGGATAGGTTTTTGCGCAGATAGAGAATACTAAGAATGCGGTCGAGCGCCGGAGCCTCAAGGAGAACAAAGTTTTCAGGTTTGATGGATTCGCCGCGCCGATGGCCTGAAACAGCTCCAGCATTGTATTCCCAATCGCCGAATAATCCGTCGCGCACCCAGAACCATTGTTCAACCGGCTCTAAGCGTTCGATCAGTCCGCCGGAGCTCCAATGCTTTTCAAGGTGAGCGAAGCCCCGGAAGAATCCGGTGAACAGAAATGAGACGGCTTCTCGAAAGTTGTCGATGTTGTCGTAGACCATACGCAGGAAATCAGCCTGCTCGTTTGCCAGCGGATTATCCTGTTCCTGTGAAACGACGCGCACATCCCAGTCAAGGGAAAGAAGCGCAGCCCGTCGCCGCTGGATAACAGAGTGGATCATGGCATCAGAGCGTTCCATGTAGTAATAGAACCACTGGAGATCGGCAAACTCCCCGCGCTCGCCGGACTCCTGCAGGGCAACCAGCCGCTGCATATTCAGCCCGCGCAGCGGGTTGGTGGAGTCTCGGTAACCGTGGTCTTTGGTTGAGCAAATGTAGCGCATTGAAAAATTCCTCACTTAAAGAGGCAAAATCAACCGGGCAGAATGCGGGGACGTTTCGCAAAGGGAGAGAAGCGCCCTTTCGGCAAGAGCGGCAGCATCGGCCCGACGGATTCGGTTTCCCAACGGCGGTGGTTGGCGAGTGCGAGGGCCATGACACAGTCATCGTGGAATCCTGCCGGGGCGTTGTAGCTGAGGCGACCGCGGGCGGAAATCTCGTATTCATAGCGCTGCATCTCGTTGGTGAGCACCTGCCATTCTTCCGGCCAGCTCACCCGCTGTTGTTCGACGGCGACGATGAGCCGCTGGACCAGCTCCACTTTGGACTGGGCGGTAAATTTGAACGGTTCGATGTTGGAATATCGCCGCGCCAGATCGTCATAGATCGGATCGCCGGCGCCGGTGGCGTCCAGAATGATGCGCCCGCGCCACTTGCGGGCGAACTCAAGGATGCGGTCTTTCTGGATCGGCCAGTCGAGCTGATTGAAGCGTTCCATATCAAAACAGCGACCCGTCCGCTGGTTCATGGCAACGAGCACGGTAAAGTCGGTGTGCTTGGCCACATCGCATCCGATCACCACCGCCCCCGCGCGGTCTTCGCGGGCTAAAGACCTCTGAGGAAACAAACAGGACGAGACGTTGCGGAAGACCCCGGCACTATCTTCGAGGAACTGCGCATCGTATTCCTGCTGGAAAACATCGGCGGGCAGTGTCCGTTTGGCATCCTCCCATTCCGAGACAGGAAAAAACGGATTGTCGATACTGGGGAACCGGAAGGATTCATAATCCGGCTCATGCGGATCTTCGCCGCGTGTGAACAAATCGTAGAACCAGTTGCGGCCTTTCGGGGTTGAAATGAACACAGCCCAGCCAAGCGTCTGGGCAATGGTCGGTCGCAAAATGTATGTCCAAACATCGGGCGGGATCACCGCCGCTTCATCGACAACAATGCCCTTGAAGCCGTAACCGCGAATATTTTCAGGGTTGTCGGCGGATAGAAACCAAACCCGGCTGGTTCCGTTCGGACTGGTGAATTCCAGCCGCGACGGAGTCCGTCCACTGAATCGGAGAAACTCCGGATCAAAGGCTTCCTGAAATGCCTCGCGTCCCCGATCAGCCACGTTGTAGGTCGGCGCAATCCATCCGTAGTCTCCGGGCTCTAAGACTCCGCGCTCGGCAACTTCTCGGGCAAGGCAGAGGGTTTTTCCGAATCGCCGTCCGGTACAGACAACTCGGAAGCGTGCTTTTGAGCTATGTATTCGGGACTGTCCTCGATGGGGGCAGTATCGGATAGGAGTTTCCATTTGAACTCTCCGTTGTTTTCAAGTGAGAGCGTTGCCTCTTTGGGAAGCAGCGGCATGATGATGCGGCGGAAGAACCAAACGGGGTCGCGCTCAAGCGCTTTCTGAAGTCCGTCTCGAAGCGTTTCCATTACGCCCGCGTCTTTGAGCATGGAGTCAAGCTCTGCGAGAGCGAGCATGCGACCGCTGCGCGGTCCTTTTTTCCCGCCTGCGGGATTTCCTGATTGTCCGGGTTTGAAAGGCATAAAATCTCCTTATCTAAAGAGGACAAATCAACCGGGCGGGCATTGTGTTTCAGAACGTTTCAGAACATTGCTAAGGGCAATAATTTGCAGGGGCGCGGAGCGCACGCGACGCGCCTGGAAGGGGGGACCCTCCGGGGGGGGGGAAACCAGAATCAGGGATCAGGTTTCAGGCAATAGGCATCAGTGCTTGAAACATTCTGAAACGGAAATGACTCCAGCGTTCCAGTCAATCGATCCATCTTCGATGACACCCCGCAGCGCGTGGCCCCTCCCCGGCCAGCAGGCGCGGGCGGATTCCGAGGGCTGGAATTTTTTCATCCGAAGGTTGGAAGCAGGCTGAGCCTGCACCCAACAATTTTCCGAGCGTTGGAAAAAACGGCACCTCGTTTTCCGGGCTCTGGAAAAATTCGAAGACTTTTTTCCGAGGTCTGGAAGAAATGGGAGTCCGCTTTTCCGAGGACTGGAATTTTTGCGGCTGCTTTTTCCGAGCATTGGAAAAATTGCAGGCCGTTTTTCCAGACCTTGGAAGGATTTTTTCCAAGGTTTGGAAAGCCGTGCGGAGCGCGGTTGCGCCGGGGCTTGCGCGTGTGTGGGCTTGCGGTTTCTGCCCGGCGCTTTTCGCGGTGAGGTGTTCTGGGTTTTCTAATGGACAACACCTTGCTCCCGGCAGGGAAGCCGGGCGAGCCCGCGAGCCAAGAGGCGTGCCGCGTAGCGGCGAGTTTCCGGCGGCGGCGACAATGGGCGGGCATCTTCGGGTGGGATGTTGCCCGCCGACGGATTCCCCGGGGTGAACGGAAGCGGGGGCCGGCCGCCATAGTGTTGCCTGCAGGTCGCCGGATCGCTTCGCGCTGCCGAACGGACAGGTTGTGCTCCGCCTTGCGTTGGGCAGAACCGGAATGCAGGCTCCGCTGGGCGGCTGGCCCTCGCTGGAGTGAGCCCCTCCCACCCACTTGACTTGACTAACCAAGGGGCTGGCAGGTTTTGTGCAGCGACGAAGGAGCCAGCACAAAGCATGACAGCTTTGGGTGGAAGGGGGTGAGGCCGAAGGCCGAGGGGGAAGGCACGGGGCCGGAGGCGGGAAATTTGAGACGGATTGTGCAACAGCGTGTCCCCTGCCCTTGGGTGGTGTTTTGCAGGATCGACTCGCCGGGCTTCTGCCTGGAGACTCCAATTTGCCGACTCCGTGAGCTGGGGGCCTGCCCCCTTTGAGTGACTGCGCAGAGGGAAGGCACGTGTGAGGAACGAGCCGTGCCGGGTTGGAGCGAGGAAAGCGGTGTTTGATCCACCGCCACCAAACAAACATAAGTGGTTTTTATGCGATGTTTCGGCCTCTAGGCGAGGTACGAGCTGGCCGACACGTGCGGTATTCCGCGGACGCATAAAAACAACTTATGTGGGTCTGGGGCTTTCCGAGCGTCCCCGGCGCCTGTTCCGCCGGCCGACAAAATGAGCGGAGCGATCCGAGGGAGGCCAACCGGGAACAATCTGAACCGAAAGGAGGCACGACAGAAGGTTCAGTTTGTGGACGGTTTTGAAGGCCGACTGAGGGGGAAGTCCGTGAAGCGATGGCCCGGACTGTCAGACCAGGAGTCCCCTGCCCCGGTGTCTGCGAAATGAGGTACGAATGAGCAGGCTGAGGGTCTGGGGACGGTGGGCTGCAGAACGGGACAGCGCTTGACGGACTTCAAGGTGGCGCTTGTTCCGCCACCCGACAATCTGAGCGGACGCGATCCGAGGGAGGGCCAACCGGAAGGCAGTCTGAAAGAAAGAATGGGGGTTCCGAACAGGAACCGGAACCATTCTTTGTTTCAGTCTGCCGAACGGTTCCAAAGGCCCGACTGAGGCGGAGACCAACGAAGCGAACTTTGACAACGGCTCTTTCACTCTGGATGGAATGAGGTACGAATGGAATCCAGGTGGAAGGCCGAGGGCAAAGGGCGCTTGGTTGGTCTCCGTACAGCAGAAAGCATGACAGTGTATTCACTGGCAGGATTTCTGCCCTAGCGGTGAGGACGACGAACCTTCTGACGGGCAACTTTATACGGAAACAACGATTTCAATACCGGCCAATCCCTCATGGCAAGGCGATGACGCTTCTCTACACACGAAACCGTAACACCCTGACGCTCGGCAATCTCCTTGTACTGCAAACCCTGGTAACGCAAAGAAATCACATCGCGCTGCTCAGGAGGAAGGGAAAGAAAGCCCTGCACAAACTGGGCGAGTGTTGCCGCCGGCAACATCGGGTTATCAGTTAACTGTTCGGAGTTACCCAAAGCAGGCGCGGCAGCTTCCGGAAGGTGCTCGTCATCGTAGGGAACCGAGTAGAATGTATTCTCACGGAGCTTACAGGTAGAACAAGGCAACGCATCCCAAGGGGTGGAATCATAATCACCGCGCAGGATGGCTTCGGAATGGGGACAGGAATGACAGTTCATAAACAGACTCCGGCGTAGAGGGTGACAAGTGACAAAACGGCAAAAACCAACGACACCGAGAAAGCGCCCTGCAGGAAGGGGAAATGTCGTAATGACATATTATGACATCTATATATAAATAATATAGATATAGGAAAAAGCGCCCGCCGTGCAGGGTGTGAGAGTCTGAGGAAAGCTTCACAGGCTTTTTTCAACGTGATGTCATACGTCAGAATGTCAAAAAGGGGCGTGTTCATTGGTGTCTCCTTCAGACAGTTTTTTGATATTGATGATCCAAGAACGCTTAGTGCCGGTACGCGTCTGCTCAAGGGGGTAGCCTTGGGATGCGAGCTTAGACAATTCGCGACCGACCTGACGTGTTGTGTACTTGGCCGCGATACCGGCAAGACCGTCCTGATCGTTAAGCATGGCGGAAAGCAGCTCGGTGGCGGATCCCGTCCAGACATCGGAAACCTGCCCCTCGAAAAACTTCAGCAAAACCTCAAGGAATGAATAGGCACTGGATGAATGACGTGCCGCCTCGAACAGGGAAGCCTCACAGTACGTTTGAACACCGTACCGGGAATCACCCAGGACGTGATCAGGCGGTGACCAGTCGAGAAGCCAGCGCAGGAAAAACGGCAACTCCGCATGAATGATTTCCGCAACATCGTTGGGAAAGGTAAAGGTATCCCGCTCCGCCACACGGAAGAGATTGATTTTGTCGCGGTTCGACAAATCCACGTCGGGCAGAATACGAATCGACTCCGGGTCGGTGTTGCAGGTCACCACCACTCTGCCATTCCATTCGATCAACTTGTCCACGCGATATTTCTCGCGGACCGAGAAAGTACGGTTGGCCGCCATCTTTTTGATCAGGGCGGAAAATTTCATATGGGATTTGTTATCGGTCAATGGAACGACATCGTCGACCGCCCAGACTGCGGACTGGAATAGGTGGGAGTTAAAACCGTCCTCACCGGACAAAAACGACGAAGCATCAATATGGCCTCCGAAAATACGGGAGAGAATTACTGAGGACAGAAGTGTTTTTCCAGAGTTCGGAACACCGGCAAAGAACGACGCCTGACCGGGAAGCATTTTCCCGTCGAGAGCCGAAGAGTACCACCGGCGCAACCAGGCAAGGAAGTATTCCAACTGTTCGGCGGGGTCGAAAAGCGTTGAGAAATAAGACGCAAGCCAAAGAAACCCCGGACAGGTGTCAGGAGTCAGGGGACAGGGATCGGAAGACTGTGCGGATGCAGATGAGCAGACAGGAGTGTCTGCTCCACCTTCTGCAGGCTGCATGACAGAAGCGGTCGAGGTGTTCAAAACACGCAGACCGTTGACGTGAACGATACCTTTCGGACGATGTACCAAGGGGGCCGCACAGGCGATGTACTGCTGTTTTTGTATCCGGTGAATCGCCTGATCCACTGCACTGAATGCCGCACCACGGGGAACCGTAGAGGTCAAACCGCGCTCGACCTTCAGGTGCAAAGCGATGTCTGATTTGTTGTATGCCTGCCACTGGTCGTTGGAGAGTTTTGTCCAATAATCGCGCCCGTCGAAGAATACTTCGGACACGGCCCCGCCGATACGATCAGATTCAAACTGCCGGACAAACTGATGACCCAGAATCGCCGCCCAGGGGATAAACGCCTGCCCGCCGGTAAAACACTGCATGCCGGACTCGCGCACCACCGCCGCTGTTGCATTGTCGGCAGACGAATCCCAGAAGCGGACACCACGCACACCAATTTCAAATTCACCCTGCCAGACACCGGGATATTGTTTTTGCACTTCGTCCGCGATCAGCTCGATGGGGATCACCGGACCGATTTTTTTCCATGCGTAGTTATGGGTTGATTCAATCGCCCACTGCATCATCAGAGGTGCCGGGATCACATCATCAGATAAATGCTGCCACTGCGTACCCGCCTCGTAATATTTACAGGGATCAGAAAAGGCTTCCGCATCGAGACCGACCAGGATTTTTGAGAGCTTGAGTTTTTTCTTAACGTGCTTGAGCAGCTTCGCCGTCAGATCATTTTTATGCAGCGGGAAAGGTTGTTCCAGTTTCCACAACAGTCGCGCTCCCCCGGAAAAGGTACGGCAGATGTACTGGGGTTTGAAATCCCCACACCGTTCCAAAACCGTATCGCGCATGTTTTGATTTATGTCGCCGTCATAATCGGCAACCAGCCAGTGCAGAAAGACCGCCGGATTGTTTTTGGAATCAATGCGGGATGCGGCAATCAGACCTTCGAGACCGGAGTAAAAACAGTGCTCCACATCGGGTTTGTTCCATTGGGTTTTCTGAAGCGCATGGGTAGAGATATTCCACGGCTCGCACTCGGTTGCATGACAACACGAGAGATTTTTGATGGATAAAAACATGATGGTCTCCTTATTTGGTGTAGTGGGTAAAAATTCCGGCTTCGGCATCGACGGGACATCCGGAGAGCCAGTCCGGTGTGGTGCGCATGATTTCGAGGATTTGTTGTTTTGCTTCCTCTGCCTGCGCTTTGGGAACTTCGACGATCACTTCGTCGTGAACGTGAAAAACAATTCGTCCAATGTCTGAACGGTGTATCTGCAAAAGGTGTTGTGCGAACAGATCCCGGGCGGTGGCCTGGACAAGATTTTCGCAGAGCAGTCCGCCGTAGAGACTGCGATCCCGTCCGCCTCGTACTGTTTTGGCGGCGAAGTATCCACGGGGAGTTTTCCGAACATCGAAATATTGAAGGTGTCGTCCAGACGGCAGCTCGATTGCGTAGTCCCCGCCGGCACTGCGTTTGAAGTCGCGATCCAACCGTTTCCAGAGTCGGGAAATTTTCGGATTCTTGGATCGGAAGTCGGCAACGGTTTGTTTGGCATCGGCGAAGGAGAGTTCAATACCACCCAGATTTTTGGCGACTGTAACAAATTTTTTCGGGCCGCATCCGTATCCCAATCCCAGCACTCGCGCCTTTGCCAGTGATCGCATGGCAGGATCTTTTTCTTTCAGAGGCTCGGGATCACTGTATCCCATCGTTGCCCGCGCATGGGCTTCGTAAATATCCACACCGTTCCGAACGAGAGACAAGAAATCATGGTCATCAATCAGCCATGCCAAAATCCTGGGTTCGATCTGAGACAGGTCGGCAATGACAAACACACATCCATCCGAGGGTTGGAAACACTTCCGTAAATTGGCACCGAACATTTCACCTCTCGGCATGTTCTGCACATTGAATCCGGCATCACCGGACCAACGACCCGGTACCGCACCGAAGTATTTGAGGGAATACGGGAAGACCATTGGCTTTAGGCTTTGGGCTTTAGGAGACGGTGCGGGTTGCTCTGCGGGGATAGACAGGCTGGAAGCCTGTCCTACGTTCGGTGTGTCTGCAGGTTGCAAGCGGGACGCTTGCGCTACTTTAATGCGGTTGCGAATGGTGTAAAACCGGGAGAGCAGCATATTGGTCCGGCGGAAAATGCGCATCGCATTCACCCAGGGATACTCAGCGCCGTATTTGTTTTCCCACTGTTCACAAAGCGGGGAATCCATTGCCAATGATGCAGGCGCCGGAATGTTTGCTTTTCGACATTCGAGCGCAAGCTGGCGACGGGAAAGCGGTGTATCTTCTGTGAAATCTTCCACCCACGGCAAAAGCTGAACCGCATCGAACCGCTGTTTCTCCAAGGTCTGGATACTTTTTTCCAGAGTCTGGAAATCGACAGTGATGCCCGCCTGTCCCCATTCAAAAGTTAGCGTCGATAATTCCTGCTCCTCCTCCGGCCAAAGGTGATTGTATTTTTCCCATAGCAGATAACAAAGCCGCGCATCTTCGAGTGCGTAATCTAACATTGCATTGTCTTCGAACAGATCCCCGGTGGTCTGACCGCACGCGTTGCTTCGCTGGGTTTTATCCACCTCGATTCCCAAAAGCTGTTTGCACGCGCCTTTCAGGTTTCGGGGTGCCTGAAGGTAAACCGCCATCGAGGCGGTGCATCGCCACCCGGCAGGTTGAAGCGGCGGAATGATCTTCTGTTCCTGAAGTCGTTTGAAAACCAGAGAGTCGAAGGCTGCGTTGTGAGCAAGCAGCAACGCACCGTTTAGTTTTTCCCAGGATTGGAAATCTTTGGGGTGGCCAACCCAGCGGAACAGAGTTCCGGGTGCAGGAGTGTCAGGTGTCGGGTGGCAGGTGTCAGAAGGCGGACGGCTCGGAGATCCGTCCCTACCATCAACAACCCCATAAACGGACATGAGATAGGCGTCAAATTTCGGATGGTGAACATAGCTCCACGCATCCATTTTTTTCAGGGAGTAGTCCTTGTCGTAGTAGGTTTCGAAGTCCACGGCCAAAGTGGCCGGGACAGTTATTTGTGATTGGTTATTGGTTATTTGGTTCATAAAGCCGGTTTTCACAGAAGGGAACTAAGGAAAGAAAGAGCCCCCGAAGCGCTGGAACGCGACAGGGGCGTCGCGTCTACAATCAGAGAAGCGTCGTGATGAATTCGATGAACTCATCGACATGCTTTCCGTGCTGACGCAGACGCGGGACATAAACCAGGTTGGTGCCGAGTTTTTCCCGGCGCACCTGAAGCGTCCATTTGCCTTTATGCAGCTCGGGCAGTCCGGTTTCTTTGTTGCGCAGTGCGAACCGGGCGGCGGTGTTGATCGCCTTCCCTGCCCGGCTGTAGGCCGAACCTTTCATGGTCCAAAGAGCCAGTTCGTAGGCTTTACCGTCCGGTCCCTGAATCGAGAACTCTTCGGCCAATTCAGCCGACGGTGCTTCGACCAGCACCAGCGCGGTGAGCATCGGGCGCCACGGCGGTTTCTCGTCGTTACGCCAATCGATCCAGCCCCCGCGCTCATGAACTTCATCGAGCGTGTCCACTGTTTCCGGGGTTTCGTCTGAATCATACGGCAGATTTTCCGAGAACTGCTTTTTGGCGTTCAGCACTGTGACATTGAGCGGCTCGCCCCAGGTCTTCGGATCGGTCGATGCCGCCAGAACAATGATGTCTTTGTTCAGCACAACCGCACCGGGATCGAAATCCTCGGAGAGCGGGCCAACGCTCTGGACGATGTTGATACGAGGAAGGCGGAAATCCGATTCCTCGTAATCGCCGGCAATGCCACCAATTCCGGGAAGATCTCCAGCCGCCTTCGCAGGAAGCTCCGGCGAGCCAACGGAGGTCGGAGGACAGAGGTCAGAGGTCGGAGACCCACCCCGCCCTTCGGGCACCCCTCCGCCGGAGGGGATCTTTGCGGGGACAGACAGGCTGGAAGCCTGTCCTACTTTCTCTGCGGGTTCGGACGAGGCAGGCGAGACGCCTGCGGTACTTTTTTCTTCTTTTTTGAACGATGTTGTTTTTGTGGTCATTTTTCTTTCTCCTTTAATTAGGGCGACCACGGGGGATCGCCCGTACTGTTATCTTTCTTTTGCTAGATAGGTGATGTCGGGGTCGGTCATGCAGAGTCCCTCTGCTGTCAGAAGCTGGTTGAGCTTCCGAATCGCTTTAGCCCCCTGCCCTCGTTCCTGAATGGATTTGACCGCTTTTTCCAGTGAAGTGACCGAGATCGAACAGGCGGGAAGGAACTGCTCCAGCGGCAACGGAAATTCCGTGCTAACTATTTCCCATACAGCGGCAAGATCCTTCAGTACACGCCGTCCGCTGCGGTGTTTGAGTTCGTAGCCGGGAATTTCCTGCCCGCTGCGCACCATTTCCAAGGCATGGGCTTTGACGGCATCGGCCCACTCGATCAGGACGGGTGCCAGGCGAAGAGCCAGCGCCATCTGGTCAGGCTCGGCGATCTGGAGCGGATCCATTACCGCCGGGAGTTCCAGCCGGTTCGGCAGCTTTTCGGCTACCATCATTGCCTTGGCTGTCAATGCCGGACAGGTGGCTTTGGCTCCGCAGTACTGGCAGTTGTCAGGATGCGGGCTGTACGGACTGTTCGGGTCTTCCGCCTTTTCGATCACGGTAGCGACGCGATCACGCATCCGGTCATAGTCAGCAGAGCGGGTGAAGGTGTGTTCTGTGCGCAGATCGCAACGCGGCTGCAGAAACACCACCTTGACCGAATCGACACCAAACAGGTCGAATACGCCAAGGGCGTATGCCCAGCCCTGAAGGTTGACCTCCGCATCATCGACCGGGACACGCCCCATTTTGTAATCAATGACGGTTGCGGTGTTCGTGCCGATGATAACGACATCGGCAGTGCCGAAAGTCAGCCCGCAGATATCGACCTGCAATTCGGTGTAGCGAATTGCTCCGGGGATTTCCGATTGCAGCTCGTCGACCGCATCCAGGCACTCACGCACCTGGGCGATTTGCTCAGGGTTGAGTCCATCGAGACGACCGGTTTCGGCCGCCCCGTGCATCATCGTTCCCTCATCAGCGGCCTCGGATGAACCGGGGCGATTTTGCCAATGGGCGCACAGCTCTTTGTTTTTCAGCGAGCTGGGGCCATGCTTTGCGTGGAGTTGATTTGTCATAAAAAACTCCTCAATCGCCTTTGAACATAAAGATGAACCAAGCCTGAGCACCCCGGAAGTAACAGGCACAGAAACAGGCAAAGAGCCCATCTCCAATCGATGTGTCCTGCACGACTGCAGCTGTGACCACAGCCCAAAGAAGTAGCTCAAAAATGATGATTGCCAACGCCAGCAAAATGCGGCGGGTGATCAGTTTTCCCGAAGAACGGGTGAGTTCCTCGCGGACCTCGTCGGTGATCTCTTTTTTCAGTTCGTTTTTGTCAATGGTTTCCATAGTTGAATCTTTCGTTATTGGTTATTTGGAATTGGTTATTGGGAGAGACAGGCTGGAAGCACTGTCCTACGTTGGTGGGCCGCGGGCTGGATGAGCTTTATTCATGATTCGCCCTCTTGCGCTTTAAGATCTTCGGAGCGGCGTTTGAGAAGCCGGTGGATGTCCCGGGCTGCGCCAAGCGCATCGCCGGAGAAAATGGCGTGAACATCGAAGTTGTATTCTAGCTCGCTGAGCTGGTGAAAAATGAAGGTAGCGCCGACCCGACCACGGGTAAAAATAGAATAATCGAAGAGCTCGATGTCCTCGCGGCAGGCTTCGACGACGTAGAATAGACGCGGGAATCCGACGGCATGGACGCGGCGGATTTTTTTCAGCTCACGAATCCAATTCTTCTGGATGGCCAGCGACTGAATCAGATCGGGCAGCGATTTGCGCTCGACGGCGAAAAAGTCCTGGTCGCCTTCGATGGCATAGTCGAACGTGCCGATGGTTCCGCGCACGGTGGCACAGTGTTCGAACGCCAACGGAGTCTGCTCTCTTGTATCGATTCGAATCAGCATGATGCACCGCCTGTGACAGGAGAGTTTTTAACCGCGAAAGAACGTGAATGGGCGCGAATTGAAGACGGTACGGATGAAGGATCACAGACAGGAGTGTCTGCGCCACAAGGAGACGGTGCGGATTCAAAGTTTTTGGACGGGTCGCCGGAATAGAAATCGAATTGAAATTCGTGCCAAAGATCAGCGATGGCGGCGGAGTCGCCTTCACGGGCTTTTTCGAGAAGCTGGATAAAACGGGGATCAACCACGGGACACCGCCTTCCCTCTGGCGAGATCAAGCACGTCAGTGCGACGTAACCGGAAGGCGTTGGGGTAAATTTCGATCTTGGTCAAGCGACCGGCTTTGATAATGCGCCAGAGCGTCGCTCTTGAGCACGGGATCAGCTCGCACGCCTCCCCCATTGTCAGGAACAAGGGCTCGTTGCTATCTGCGGGGAGTTCTTCTCCGCGAAGAATTTGTAAGGCCCGTTCTTTGGCTTCGTCGGTGGCAGCGAAGACCGCCTGAATGATTTGTTCGTCTGTCACTGTCATCTGATTTCCTCCAGTTGATGGAGAAAGCGTGACAGCAAATGAAAAAGCCCGCATGGAAGCGGGCTATGGAAAGGAAATGGAAAACGGGTGGAAACTTATAAAAGCCAGCTATATTTTCCCATTGCAGCATCAATGGTTTCAAATATTCGGTCGAAATCGCCAGGCGGAGCTCCCCTAAAAAGGTCTTCTTTAAACCGGTCACTGCTCCATGGCTTTTTTGGATACTGTCGGTTGTATGCGTCCCGTATTACTTCGACATCAAATTGGCGCTTGCCAGACCGGCGAACATGCTCCTGGATAAAACGGACTACCGCACGGCGTTTATGGGCCTTGGCTAAGTTAATTTCATACCCGTCGTCAAAAATGATTCGTTTGAAATCCAGAGTAATCTGGACATCTGGACTGGGAACGTAAATAGAGTCTTCAGCTCCATATAGAAATTCTGAAAACAGCTTTTTTCCGGGCACGGATGCCTTTAGGTGAAGGGGGTTGATTTCAGCAATGCGGAACAATGAAAGCAATGCACATTTTTTCTTTTTGAACAGCGGGAACAATTCCGGAAGATCCGAACTGGAGAACAGAACGAATGGGGATTCTTCTTCGATCAACAGTTTTTTTGCAGCCTGTTCGCAGGAAAAGGAGCTGCCGAAAAGCAGATACACGGGATATTGCAGGGTTGCTCCGGCGAGCCAACCGATACGGCATGGGAAACGGGAAATATCCAGATGTGATTCCGGAGTGATTTCAAGCTGCTGACAAAGCTGTTCAGCAAACCGATACACATCAAACCGGAGGAGGCAGGCATCATCGAATGAAAGAGCCTGCTTTTCGCAGTAGGAATCGGCTGGCGGAATAGAAACGATGTCCTGATCGGAATGCCAATGAATGCGGTGAGTCCCGTTGCATTTTTGACAGGGATGTGATTTGGGGCGTGACCCGGTCGGCTGCAACCAATGCTGCCGAAGCCGGTCGAACGACTCCGTGCCCAGAGTATCACGCAAGATGAAAGCGGGCGCAGACAGGGACGGGAAGGCTTCAAGCAGGGTTTTCAGCATCCTCAGCCTCCGGCTTATCCAGCACGTAGCCGTTCTGTTTCAAAAACCGTTCAATTAAAGGTGCGGCTCCATCGCGTTTAAAAAGGACACGTCCGGGCGGGCAAATACGAACAGAACGCTCTCCAATCTGAACACCGTCCACTTCGGCAAATTCCAGTTTAATGGTGGCCTGCCTGAGCTGTTGGATGGAATTCCAGAGAACACCGGATGATGCCAGAGCCTTTTCCCGCTCATCAAATGAGAGTAGCAGGTCATCCGACTTATGGGCAACCGTTTCGTTTTGGCTGTTGCCGACCGGATATTCAATGCGGAACAACCGGGCACCGTTAAGGCCGGGAATACCGCCGCAGTTTAAGGCCCCAGATTTCTTTTTGAGCAACGGCTTAAGGGTGTAAACATCGCCCGGCTGGAAGAAATCGAGGTCGCCAAATAGCGCTTCGCCAAATGCCAGCGCATACTGACGTTTGACTTTGGTTCCGTCCGCATGCACCTGAAGATCGTTGATTTCGGAATCGTAGATGACAATATCGTGCAGCTCTTTGTATCCGAATGAAGCGACACTTTCGCCGGTATCCTGATTGATCTGGGCTTCGCGTTTAAACGCATCGCCGCGCCGCACAACAAACCAGATTGCTCCGGCGCGTTTAAAATAGGTAATTTCCGCCCTCTTCCCCCGACGGTTCGCGTCAAACCAGAGACCCATGAGGGTTGTGAGTTTGGAGATCTGTTTTTTGGTGACCGTTTTGCGGGTTTCACCGAGCGGCCCGCGGAACACATCGGTTGCCTGAATATTTTCAACGCTGGTTTCAGCCAATACCCGTTTTACAAGGTCAGAATCTTTAAGCCATGCTTTAATTGAGCAGCCGATCGGACAGACGTGGGCTTCCTGCAAAGTAAAATCCGGATGCACCTTTTCAAATTCAGTCTGGAGCTGATCGGCACCGTCATTGGTTGCCATTGCATCAATGTAATAGAGTGCGTTGGCCAAATTACGGGGCAAGTCCTCGGGCAAACGAAACTGTTCAACAAGCTTTCGGCAATTGATGTCGCCATTTTTCAGGCGCGGGATTTTATATGCCGGATCGCTGGATAGCAGCGTCTCCAAGTCAGATTGCGAACCATCGCTGAGCGCGACCTCATTTGTAATATTCAAAAGCCTGAATGCCATCCCGTCTCCTTCTCAAATTTGTTTTGAGCCCCGCTCCATATTACGCCATGTGAAAAACTTCGGAAAGCGGCTGGAAGATCGGCATGTTGCTGGGATAGGTTTCCATGAGGTCAGCCATGTGATCCCACCATTTCTGAACGATCTCCAAATTTTTCAAATCATCCACCGTGTTATTATCGCTCAGTATCTGAATGGCGAACAGCGTGAGTGTCTCCTCATCAAAATAGATGGAGTAGTACAAAATTCCGGCATCGGAATGGGCTTTGACGAGTTCAGGCCAGACTTCACCGTGGCGCCTTTTATATTCATCCGCGCAGCCTGGCTTCAGCTTGAGTTTGAATGCATTGTGCTTCATTTATCTTCTTTCTGTTGGCTTACCCTCGCAAATAATCGGGGCACACCATCACGCAACTTGATCCGCAGAGATCTTTTTTTGAATGTTCAGTTGTTTCTGAATGTCGTGGATGCGTTCACGGGTAAGCGGGTAGAACTTGAAAATGACGGCCGCAAGAGCGAGACAGCTCATCGGAAAGAAGACCAGGATGTAGCGCAACCGTGTAATGGTTTCCGGCGTCATGGTTTCCGCGCCGGCGATATACCCTGCCTTTTTGAGCAGAACACCGAGTGCCACACCGATCACCGTAAAGGCCAGCTTAACGACAAAACCAAACGCCGCAGAAAACATACCTTCCCGGCGATAACCGAAAGCCAGCTCATCTTCGTCGCAGACATCGGCAATAAATGCGCCGTTGAGCAGCCAGCAACAGTTGAGTCCAAACCCGAGCATGGCGGCGGAGATTAACTGAAGGTATGGATAATCCGGATTCACCAGAATGAGATTCAACAAGTTGGCTGCAGCGGCTGTTAAAAGCCCGATAAGCAACACTTTCTTTTTGTCCAGCAACTGAGCCAGAACCGGCACAATGAACGAACTGATAAACATAGTGACAGCCAGCGTGCTGCCAAACAGCCCAAACAGAGTTGCTCCGGCTACCTTGTCACCGCCATGCACATAGAAAATATTCAGATATTGCATCAAGGGATTCACAAAAAAGTTTCCGGTAATCACCAACAGAATCATCCCGAGCAACAATGCAAAAGATTTGTTTTTTGAGACCAACTTCACCGAAGACCACAATCCGATTTTTTCCTGACTTGCGGATTTCACCCGCTCTTTCACAAAAAAGGAGACAGGCATAATAGCAATCAAAATAAACAGCGCACAGGCCCAGGCCACATAGCGGGAACCGAGCACCTCAGCCTTGACCGAACCATCCGCGGCCATTTTGGAAAAGATCATAAGCGGTTTTTGAAACCACGCCACATGCTGCTGCTCCAGCAGTCCACGGGAGTAGTTTCCGACCACAAGACAGAGACTAAAAATCCACGGAAGTGCAAATGCCGACAACGAGTTAAAAATACAGCGGTACTTCTGGATATAGGCCCTTTCATCATAATCATCGGTCAGCTCCAGGCCGAGCGCGGTATAGGGAACAGAATAAACAGTGTAGGCCAGATAAAAAAGGATACAGGCAACTGTTGCGTAGGCAAACATCGACCGCTGCCCCATATGGGGTGACGCCATATAGGTCAGCCCGAAAATCAGCGCCATCAGAATGCCGCCCCACAGAATGAACGGCCGCCGGCGTCCGAAACGGCTGCGGCAGTTGTCGGACATGTTTCCAACCACCGGGTCAGAAATCATGTCAAAAAAGCGGGGAATTGTCATCGCCCAGCCAATCAACACCGAATCGAGACCGAGGCCTATATTGTACACCGGCATGAACATGCCGTTGAGCCCGTTGACTGCAATCTGTTCGCTGAACCCGCCAAGCCCCCACGAGAGCTTTTCCTTCATCGGGACTTTCTTACTGACTGTTTCCATTCTGAACCTCGGGATTCCTTTCAATTCACAGGTTGCTCAAAGGGAAAAGCAGGAAGCCCGGCCCCATTGACCAGCGGGCAATCGGGATAGTTTGCGTAGGCGTAGCGCAGGTGCGTGACAGCCTGCCCGGCCAGATCAATCGCCACCGTATCAGCTCCCGTGATTCTCCCGGACAGCGCGATGGAGGTTCCGTCTTCAAGCAGACCGCTAAAACCGCCGAAGTCGCCGTTCAATTTCAGACCGTCCCCGCAGTTGAAAAACGTAACCGCGACTTTTGCCCCCTTCTTTTTGAGCACCTTGACGCGCGGCCCCTCGCAGATGACATCGGTTTTGCCGTAGGTTTTATTCAGCGCACACAGCGCGAGCCGCCGTCCGACCTCCTGCTTGTTTTTCGGATGAATATTTTCCTTCATGCCGATATCCATAGCCGTTGCCATTGCCGTATGAGGGAATTGAAGGATTTCTTCCTGAGCAAGACGGAAGCGCGCCCATACCTCTGGAGGGACATTTGTCGGCTTAGGTTTCAACTGGTTTTCAAAGCCAGCCAACTGGACATGATAGAACGGCATATCAGGGTTCTTGAATTTTGTCCGCATCATGTTCATATAATCGCGGTACCAAGTGACGTATTCATCCGGAGTTCCAACGTTCGCTTCGCCCTGATACCATATTGTTCCACGAACAGAATACGGAGCTACCGGCGCGACCATCGCATTATAGCAACGGGAGGAAATCCCCTGCTCACGCAGTTTTTTCGCATTCAGGAACGTTTGATCTTTTTGATAAATCAACTCATTTGCCGGTGTGTGCCTGACTGTTTCCGCATCCATAAATGTGGCGATCACCGCACCGCCGTAGGAAATATCAACCAGCCCGATCGGCACATTCAGATCCTGATGAAGCTTGCGCCCGAAAAAATAGCCGGTGGCAGTACTATTCCCCACGGATTGCGGCGAACAGACCGTCCAGTTGGCATCGACATCCTCCTGCGGTTCCTCATGGCCGATAGCCGGCGTTGTAAAAAAGCGGATGCCGGGAAAATCCGCGTTGCTCATTTCCTTTCCGGCATTGGTCACACCGCGAACCGTCATGCGCATATTCGACTGCCCCGCGCAGAGCCAGACTTCTCCAACGAGTACGTTGGAGAAGTTTAGAGTTTCGAGTTCAGAGTTTCGAGTTGAGGAAACCGTCATTCTCCGAGGGTTGGAAGAAACAGACATCGGATCGAGCGTTACCTGCCACGTGCCCTCGTCATTCGTTTTCGCGGTTTTCTTTTGCCCGGCGAACTCAACGGTTATCGCATCGCCCGGCTCCGCCCGGCCCCAGACCTGAACCGGTGCATCGGCCTGCAACACCATGCCGTCGGAGAAGATTCCAGGCAGCCGCACCCCGGCAGCAGCCTCGGCGGGTGCCGCCGTTACGGCCCAACCATCCGTCAAAAACTGCGTGAGTCCGGTCACCTTATTCAAATCGACCAACCGCAGGCGCAGGCCGATCGTCTTGCCGACATCGTCCGGCTGCGTCGTGTAGCTGAAGCGGTAGTCCTTCAGCTGTTTTTGAGGCAGTTCGCCAAAATTGAATGCAGGTGTCACCATCGAAGCCGGCCTCTTCCCGCCAATCAAAAAACCGGAAAACTCCTTAATGATCTCAAGATCCCGGGCGGAAGCCGGCTTGCCGTAGCGCCACCCGAATTTTCCGGAAAAGGTATAGGTTACGCCGGCGTCCGTCACGGTCCCCAGCGATACGTCCATGCCGCCGAACTGCTTCGCTTTGCCATTCGTTTCCTTACGCTTCAAGTTCAGCGCGGCAAACCCGTCCCCTTCAACCCCGGCGAGCGAGCCATCAGTAACAATGCCCGGAGTGGTGACACCGAACTGCGGGCCGAACGAACCCTTGGCATACGGGTTCGAGAAATCCGAATTGAACCCTTCAGACCAGACTGCATTGTCAGGAGCTGACACGACTTCGGTTTCATTCGGAGAAACATCAACACTCCAGCTCACAGTTTGCTGGATTTTCGGCCGAAGTTCGGAGGAAGTTGCTAAAGGTCCAATGACCAGCTCACACGGCGGAATGGTTGCCAGGTTGATTTCATGGGGAATCTCGCCGCCCTTCCAGCCAAAGAGCACCCTAACGGTCTCGTCGTTAGGAATCACATCCCACTGCACCAGCACACTGCCGTCCGGATTATTTTCAACGTGCACCCATTCTCCGCCATCCACAACGAGCGCATGAGTTTTGCGCGGCTGATTGTCCTGATCGAGCAGCTGCAGGCAACGACTGCCCGCCTTTTCCGTTTTGATTACCGCCTCAGGAAGACGCAGATTTTGCGGACGATCAGGTGCATTTTTTACAGCCTGACGGGTACGGTTGAGTTGAGGATCTCCTGAATAGTTTTCATTGCGGACCGGAACGAGCGCATCGGTTTCTTTCAGGAACGAATCGATCAGTCGGTCGAGCTCTTTCACCCTTTCGGGGAAATAAGCCGCCAGATTGATTGCTTCGGACGGATCTCTTTTCAGGTCGAAGAGTTCGTACGCATGGGATGCCGCATTATCACCGGCATAATAATAGCGAATCAGTTTATAATCCCCGGCTCGCACACTGGTTGAGGGCGCACAGAGAACCCCCATGTAATGCGGAAAATGAGTAAAAATCGGCTGATGCGCCATCATCTGACCTTTCAGTAGCGGCACAATACTCTGGCCGTCCAGAAGAACGTCTTTCGAAGGTTTGGTGCCAACCATTTCCAGCACGGTCGGATAAATGTCGATCGACTGAACCGACGTACTGCAAACCGAACCAGGCCGAGTGACACCGGGCCAACGCACAATCCATGGCTCCCGAACCCCGCCTTCATAGGTATTGGCTTTACCGCCGCGCAGCGGACGATTCGAAGTCCACGGATTGCCGTTTACATCGTTGTGGATCACGCCTCCGTTGTCAGAGGTCACAATGACGACTGTGTTCTCTTTCAGTGTACGGTTTTCCGGTTTGTCGAGCCAGTCGAGCAGCATGCCGATACTGTTATCCATACTGTCGAGCATGGTCGCCATTTCCGGACAGCGTTGGGGGTTCTCCGGATCACGCCGCTCATTATATTTCGGAAGCAGATCCTTCTTGGCAATCACCGGTCCATGCACCGCATAGTGCCAGAAATTCAGATAGAACGGTTTCCCGGAACCTTTCACCGAGTCCATCCATTTGATGGACTCTTCCGCCAGCCGCTCATTGAGGTATTCGCCTTCC
Organism: Tichowtungia aerotolerans; assembly: GCF_009905215.1. GTDB lineage: Bacteria > Verrucomicrobiota > Kiritimatiellia > Kiritimatiellales > Tichowtungiaceae > Tichowtungia > Tichowtungia aerotolerans. Next base: position 720,920 of record NZ_CP047593.1, read on the forward strand.
GGTCCCGGTTTCAGATTTCTGATCCCACCCTGCCGACTTTTTTTATTTCCGGTATAAGGCGAATAATAATCGGGCGGCCCCGGAAGATGCCCGCCCCCGATGACATAATCAAAACCCTGATTTTCAGCGTTATAGGTTGAGTCACCACCGTTCCAGCCCGGGTTTGATGACGTCAAATGCCATTTCCCGATATGCGCCGTGTTGTAGCCCTCTTCCTTAAGCGCCTCCGCCAATGTAAAGACCTCAAGCGGCATATGGTTTTTGTTCTGCACCAGTCCGCAATATTCATTCCCTTTGGGAGGCAGGGCCTGCGGTTCCGGCACATCCTTGGGCGTAATCGCCTGAGTCATCCGCAGTCGGGCCGGATACTGACCGGACATGATGCTTGCCCGTGTTGGAGAACACAAAGGAGCCGCCGCATACGCATCCGTAAACAACATTCCTTCTTTTGCAAGTCGGGTCAGGTTCGGCGTCTGGTAAAATTCTGACCCATAGGTTGAACTGTCCGCCCAGCCCATATCATCGATCAGAATCATAATAATATTCGGAGCGGCAGCGGTTGATTCGGCAAAGAGCCAACCGAGCACCGCCAACAGTAAAACAGTTTTGATTTGTCTCACAGAAACCTCCTTTAAGTGTATATGATCATTCCGCAATCAACAGCATAGCGCGAATACCTCCTATCGGAAGTGCGACAGGGAGTGTTTCAGTTCGAATTTCCCCTGTTGAAGGATCCAACACCTGCACGGATTCTGCCCCACCATTCACGTTGACTGAAATTGCTTCCTGTTTGCGGTTGACGAGCAGATAAACGAGCCTGCCATCCTTATGAAAACGCCCAACGGTTAATTGTTCCGTACCGGGACTGAACGTCAGATCAAACTCTGACGAGTACGATGCGGTAATGGTTGAAGCGAGTTCGCCTACCGGCGACACCCGTTTATTCTTTAACGTAGCCTGTAGCGCTAAATCATTCTCGGCGTGTTCGGCACCACGGGGAATCTGGTCGACCCAGATTACTTTCCCTCCCGACAGTTCAAACCGTTTGAGCTGTTCACCAACAGCAAGAGGAAGAAACTCAAGTTGCGGCATAACCAGAGTGTGATAAGAACCGGATCCGATGATTATTCGTCCATCCGCGATGTCCGCCGCTGCCACTCCTTCCGGATGGACAATCATATATTCCATGTCGCCGTCCAGCAGCGCTTTTTCGGTTTGGTCCCAGGCATGCTGTCTCACGGTGTATTGATCACGAATCTGCGGCCAGAATTTGTCGGAGGCGAGCAGATCTGCCTGAAACATGGCAATCGGATAATAGAGCCCCACCCCGGCCTCACGCCGTGCACCGCGCAGCACCTGAGTTATGCGCCCGGTGTATTCATTGAGAAAGCGATACTCCGCTTTTGTGTAGCCTTTGGCGCTGGTATCCCGGCCTTTTGCATCCTTTTTCTTTTTCGGATCGAGCGGCAGATAAGAGGTAAACATGTTCACACCGTGAAATGCGGCCATATTCACCGAATTGATCAGCAGCGGAAGATCCGGAGAAAGTCGCTTCAATCCATATCCGCCGATGATCGGATCGAGCAGCATGAGAGTCATGTCTCTCTCCTTCCAGGCGGCGACAGAACTGAAAAAGCGGCTCTGCTGATATTCGAATGTTTCGAACTGATCGGGATTTGGAATGGGTATATCAAGTGCGGGCACATCAAATTCGGAAACAAACTTCATCATATCACCATAACCCTGCACATGCATGGAGAGATATTCATTGAGCAGGAAATGACCGCTCGACTTGATTCCCCTCGCATTGCACCACTGCCGAATCTGCTTCGAAAAACTGTCCGTCAGCAGCGCGGCAACCGCCTGGCGAAAATGAATGCGCGCCCGGCGGGCATTGTCATCGCCGCCCTCAAACAGATGCGGCAGAACCGAATAGAGATCATACCCGTGCATCTCCTTAAACCGCGCCGGCAGTTTATCGGTCCACGGCACACAGGCATACGGCGCATCATAGGCGCGCGTCCAATGGGTCTGCATCAGGTTGGGTTCATTGCAGTAGAAACCTTCTACCTTTTGGGACGGGTCCGTAATTTGAGCCAAAATCGGCTCGTGCATATGGGCGATAAAGCGCGCTATCGCCTCGCGGTTCATCAGGTCGGGATAGCGGCCCGTGTGCCCGAACTGCGGCATCGTCGACTGCGCCTGAACATCTTTGTCACGCACATACCGGGCAAAGATCCGGACCTGCCAGTCGCCCGCAATCCCCTCAAAAGAAAACTGTCTCTGCTCAACGGTGATTTTTCGTGCTTCCGTCAGGACCGGTTGACCATCTTCGACCGGAACAATGCAGGCATAAGCGATGTCATAAAGATCCGCAGGCAGGGTGTACTCTGTTCGAGCGGTGCCGGCACCCGACAGCTCAAGCATCGTCAACCCTTTCACTTCATACTCCGGATTTTCGGCAACCACCTTCCCCCCGGCCATCCCGCTGGGATACCCCCAGTCATCAGCCAGCCACACCGGGCAACCGGATGCATGGGCTGCATCCACCAAGGGCCCGATTTTTGCCGGCCCCGTCGGTCCCTGCCGATACAGCTCGTTGTAGAAAAAAGCCATGCAGCCACCGATTCCATATTGCGGGTATTTTTTCAGCGTCTGGTTGTTGAGCTGATATTGCGTAACCCGATATTCATTGGGTGGATTCTTAAAGTCCTCGGATGTCACCACGTCCGCTGCCGCCAAGGTGCTGTTCAGCAGGACAGCAGACAGCGCCGAAAAGGCCGGACCCAAGTGTTTGATTACATTTCTCTGTTTCATGCCCACATCTCCTTTATCTGCATGACGCACGTCATTAAATTTTAATCAATGGAACCGGTTTAAAATGAAAGCGTTCCGTCCGGATAGATTTTATCCAGACGAAAACGATGACTCCCCTCGCCCGGCGGAACGATAACGCGCATCCAGATCAGGTTCTGTCCCTTTTCCAGCGGCGGGTTAAAACGGTTGAAAAAACGGTACGAAAATCCTTCGCGGCCTTCGGCTTCTGCATACTCGACCGTTTCAAAATATTTGCGTCCTTTGAAAAACCCGGCGATGGCGGGGGCCAGACGGTTTTCCTCCAGTTCCATACCCGGAAGATAACTCCAGATTTGGAAACAGGGGTCTTCGTCTGAAAGACGCGTTACCGGCAGTGCGATGTAGGCAAACAGCGGCCCACCCACAGATTGAGGAATGGAGATCCAGTTGTCCGCCTGATGAACGTCGCTCCATGCATAACGCTTCCCCGCCACCGTCAGAGGCTCCAGCGAAAAGACATCTTTTTTCAGAGCCGGGAACACCTGAGCATCCTCTTTTTCGGTAAAACAACCGAGAAACCAATAGTCCTTCAGCGGCTCAATCACGCGCGGAGTCCAGCCGTGCTCTTTCTTCAGCCGCTTCATGCGCTTTTCGAGATCGGCCAGCACGCTGGTGCGGGAGGGATCATCAATGAGGTTGACGAGCTCGTGAGGATCCATGACCAGATCATACAGCTCGCGCGAAGCCTCTTTGCGTTCATATTCAATCAGCTTGTATGTCGATGTCCGGACGGCGTGCATGGCGGGAAGTCGCTGTTCACCCATGTAGTGATAGAAGTCATAGAAAAATTCATCGCGGAATCCTTCGGTCAGAGGGTCCGCGTTCCGGAACAGCCGGTCCCAGCTTCTGCCGTCCATCACACGCGGAACCTTCACCCCGCACCAGTCGAGCACTGTCGGAGCGATGTCAATCGCCAGAACCATATCCTTCTTTTCAGCCCCGGGAGTAACGCGACCGGGATATTTCACGATCATGGGAATGCGCATGACATGCTCGTAGGCATAATGTTTTTCACACAGACTGAACTCACCGAGCGAATAGCCGTGGTCACTTGTGTAAATCACCAGCGTGTCGTCCGCGGTGCCCGACTCATCCAGAGCCTCCAGGATTTTTCCGACAGACACATCTATGCTGGTTGCACTTTTGGCATACGCCTCCACCCACGGCGAAAACCCGCCATACTTCTGCTCCGCATAAGGAAAGGTTCGACAGTCAATTAGTGTGCCGCGAATGCCCTCCGGCATCTGCCCGTAACTTTCCGGCGGCTCAATCGGTCCCTGCACAGCCTTTTCGAGTTCCGGCGGGTATTCATAGGGGATATGGGGAGCTTTCAATCCCACCATCAGGAAAAACGGCTGATCCTGTGCGCCCCACTCCCGGATTGTTTCCGCTGAAAAATCCGCGATGTGATAGTCCGTAAACCCTTTCTTTTCCACCTTTCTGCCATTCACCCAGAGCGGCTCATCAAAGAATCCGCCTACAAACGGGAAGCTGGCCCAAAGGTCAAATCCCTCCTTCGGCTCCGTCTCGCGCCCCAAATGGAACTTGCCGACATACCCCGTGCGATAACCGGCCTGCTGAAGATATGTCGGAAACATCGTCTGGTTTTCAAGAAACGAGTCATTGTTCAGCAGAATGCTGAAACACGATGCCCGCTGGGAATATTTCCCCGTAAGCAGAGCCGCCCGTGAAGGTGAACAAATGCCGTTGCCGACAAACGCATTATCAAACGAACATCCCTCGGCGGCCAAACGGTCCAAATTCGGCGTCTTCATATATGGACAGCCTTTGTGCCCCATCAAATCGTAGCGGTGATCGTCCGATACAATAACCACCACATTCGGCCGGCTCTGCCCGGCAAACGAGGGCAGCTCCGCAGATAACAATACGATAATTGCTGCGAATCCGGCCTTCATCTGATTTTTTCTATATCCAATATTCATATCTTCTTTCTTCACCGGCCAATGCTGCTAAACGGATTCATGCTTTCATCCACCCCATCGGGTAGAGGCACATTAAAATAATGCTGATACCAGAAGATGCCCTGTAGCGGCCAGTCGCCCGTCAGAGGAGCATTAGAAACGAGCTCCTTCGTCCAAACATCAGCTCTGTGTTGCAGATCAGTCACCACTTCCGGGAAGGCTCCGGACAGATCCTTCGTTTCTTCTTTATCCGAAGAGAGGTTGAACAAAAACGGCGAATGGCCCTTCGTCCGGAGCAGTTTCCAATCCCCTTTCCGCACAGCGATCTGCTCCCAAAAACGCCAATACAGAGTTCGTTCCGGAAGTTTCTTTCCCTCGGCAAGCATCGGCAGCAGGTTTTCACCATCAAACTCCGCAGGCTTTTGCAGCCCAGCCACGGCGCAGGCCGTTGCAGCAACATCCAGCGTGATGACGGGTGTATCCATCACCTGCCCGCCGGGAATAGTGCCCTTCCAGCGCACAAGAAACGGCACCCGGATGCCGCCTTCGGAAAGCATGCCCTTTTCTCCTCGCAGCGGCGTGTTTTTTGAACCGTCCCAGGCACCGCCGCGATACTCAAGGGTGATGTCGCGCATATTGAGCTTAAGCGGAGCGCCGTTGTCGCTGATGAAAAAGATCAGCGTGTTTTCATCAATGCCATAGCGTTCCAGCCGCTCCATGATCCGTCCCACACCGTCATCAATCGCTGAAATCATCGCCAGTGCCATGCGGCGGCGTTCGGACATATCGCCCGGAAAACGATCCAGATATTTTTTGGAAGACTCCAGCGGAACATGCGGCGCGTAATAGGCCAGATAAAGGAAGAAGGGCTTGTCGTGATGATAGTCGATAAACCGGACGGCAGCATCAGACTGCCGATCAATACGGTCGCCTTCGGTTTGAATTTTCTTCGGCTCACTGAAGCGGTTTCCCGGCAGGTCATAAGTCACCCAATAGTCATGCTCATAACCGAAAAAGGTTTCCTGAAATCCGCGTGAAAACGGGTAGTAAGGTTTAAAGATTTCCTCATCAATCGTATTGTAACGATCCCGCAGCGATCCCTCACCCGGTGCATTCTTATTGATAAAGGCGGCATCGTTTGCAATCGGCTCCAAATGCCATTTACCCACCTGACCGGTCTTGTATCCGGCCGCACCCAGCCGATCCGCCAGCGTCTTCTGTTCTAGGGGTAAGGGTCCCATACCGTTATGATTATAACCGAAGCGTTGTTGATAACGTCCGGTCAACAACCCGGCACGAGAAGGTCCGCATTGCGGTGCGGTCACATAACCATCAGTAAAGCGGACGCCCTCTCCGGCAAAACGATCCAGATTCGGCGTTTTCACATCCGTCTCCAGCCCCATGCACGACAGATCAGCATAGCCGTGATCATCCGTAAAAATCACAACAATGTTCGGAGAAGTCCGAGCCGGACCGGCAACAAACGCTCCACCCTCAGAGGGCTTTGCTGCCGCAACCGCACAGCCTGCGAGCATCAACCCATCCAAAATCAGTTTTGTCATTTTCATAATTCCGATCCTTTCCACAGCATTCAACGCAGCGGGTTATCGTTTGCCGTCACTCTCTTTTTCGAGATACGGCGGCACATACGGATCCACAAACTTTTTATTGTCGAGCCATTGCTTTTTCCACTGCGGCGCCAGTTCCGGATCGTTGTAATCCGGTGCGGGCAGTTTCTCTAAAATCCGCTCGAGATTTTTCCGCACGGCGATCACGCGCTCATCCGTTGATTCGGTCACATCCTGATACGCTCCGGGTACCCATTCATTGCGGTTATCGCCACAGTCATACAAGCGGCCCCGGCCGTCAATCAGCCACTTTTGGGTTCGCAGCCAGCGGCAGCCGAACCACTGTGAAAAAATCCATTCACGCCCCTCGAACGGCTTTCCGAGAATCAGAGGGGCAAAGCTGTGACCATCGAACACATCGTCTTCCGGCAGCGCGCCGCCGGCCAGCTCGACGCAGGTGGGAATCACATCGGTAAAGTCAACCAGCTCGTCACAGGCTCCGGTCGGCTTTAACGTGCCCGGCGCATAGACCACGAACGGAACATGCACGCCTTTTTCCAGATCGGGATTCGATTTCCCATAAAGGTTCGCACCATTGTCGCCCGCGTACATAATCACGGTATTCTCAAGCTGGCCGGTCTCTTTCAGATGCTCAACAAATCCACCGATTTTATAATCAATGTAACGGATGCATGCCTCAAAATCGTTCTGAACCAGCTTGCCGGTTTTCTGGCCGTTTTCATCCAGCTCCGGAACCCAGGGCGGCCCCCACTTGTCCGGGTTGTCGGGGTTGCGCACCCAGTGCGGAAGATTGAGCGGCATATAGACAAACCAGGGATCTTCTGATTGTTCTGCCGTAAACTCATGAAGGTAATCGAACAGAGAGTCTGTGCTGTGAACATCGTCCTGAACCACTTGCGCACCATCCACATCATTGTCCGAATGCCGCATATCAAAGATATATTTTCCTTCGGCATGATTCACCAGACACCAGCGTTGAAACCCATAGCTTTGCACGGTACCGGTCTGAATCTTGCCGACCATGGCGGTACGGTACCCGCTGGCCGTCATCAGCGAGCCAAGGGTATTTTCAAACCGTTCACCGAGCGGTTTAATGTAATGATCGGCACCCCGCGGATAAACCTGGTTTTCAAACACCTTCGTACGAACGGCATACTTGCCGGTCAGCAACACCGCCCGGGTCGGCATGCAGCGCGGCGTGGCCCAGGCGGTTTTGAAATACAGCCCGTCCTCCGCCATTTTTTCCAAAACCGGCGACGCTGTTTTTCCGCCATACAGCGCATAATCTTTCGGCGAAATATCATCGCTGAGAATGAAAATAATATTCGGTTTGGCTGCATTCACAGCCAGACAAACCCCGAATATCAAAAATAGTAGTGTTTTCATTTTAGATGTCTCCTCTGCTCTGCGGGTTGCAACTGCCCGTCGCCATCCTTGTCCCACTTCTTAAACTGCTCGGTGAGAATCGCCGTTTTATCCACTCTGCCCGCGATAAATTCTTCCAGCGTTACGATCCCGTCACCATCCTTATCCCGTGCCGAAACGCTTCTTTGCCTGCCATTTTTAGCCGATTCTTTTTTCGGGGCTGAGTCGGGCGTTTTTGTCTTTTTCTCAGAACCGACTTTGGTTTTCCACGGGATCTCGCCCGGAAGCCGACCGGTGTAGCCCGGTGCCGAATACGGCGTCATCCCCACTTCGCCGTACACTTTTCTCAGCTGTGCTTTCCGATCTTCAGAGATCCAGCCGGGTGCCGTCAGCGTTTGATTCCACTCCAGCATCTGCTTTTCCATTTTCTGCAATACCTCTGGATAGGACTGTGCCAGATTTTTCTGCTCCGCGATATCGGCATCCATGTCGTACAGCTCCAGCGTACCGGAATCATAGGGAGGCGGGGCGGTTTTTCTGGATGCGATCGGATACACCAGCTTCCACCGCCCCTGCCGCATTCCAAGCCAACCATCCCAACGAAAAAACATCGGACGTTCTGCGAGCGGAGCTTCCCCCTTAAAAAACGGCAGCAGATTCACACCGTCCACCTCCGCCGCAATCAAATCGGTACGCCCCGCCGCCGCAAGGCTGGTCGGAAGAATGTCCAGCGTAATCACCGGATCATCGAGTACCTGCCCGCCGGGAATCGTTCCTTTCCATTGCACGAGCCAAGGAACACGAACGCCGCCTTCGTAAAGATTTCCTTTCTGGCCGCGCAGCACCCCGTTGCTGGTTTTGGCCGGCGGATACTTTTGTTCCGGCGCGCCGTTATCGCTGGCGTAGAAAATCAGCGTGTCCTCCTCCAGCCCGTTTTCGCGCAACGTCGAAAGAATCCGCCCCACGCCATCGTCCAGTTCAGAAATCATCCCCGCGAGAATCCGTCGATCCTTGTCTTGCACGTCCCGATTCTGATCCAGCCATTTCGGAACCGATTTGTAGGGCGAATGCGGAACGTGATACGCCACATACATGAAAAACGGCTTATCCTTGTTCTTCTCGATAAAATCGCACGCACCAATCGTAATAATGTCCGTTTGATGCGTAGACGTTTTCGTGAAACGACGGCCATCGTATTCTTTTCCATTCAGCACAAAAGGGGTTTCAGGCGTGCACCAGACAAAATCAAACCCGCGGTTTTCGGGAAAATATTCTTTCAGCTTTCCTCCGATATGCCACTTACCCAGCGCCGCAGTGGTATAGCCGGCCTCTTTCATGTATTGAGGAAACAGTTTGATGTTCGTCGGAAGCCCGAAGCTCGTAAAGGTCCCCGCATTTTGTTCCATCGCAAACTTCTGCTGATACTGCCCCGTCAAAATCCCCGCCCGCGACGGGCCGCATTGCGGAGCCGACGAATACCCGTTGGTAAAACGAATTCCATTTCGTGCAATGGAATCTATGTTCGGGGTTTTCATCTCCTTGCTGCCCTGACAGCTCAGATCCGCATACCCCTGATCGTCTGTAAAAATAATGACAACGTTCGGCGTTCTCGCCACCGCGACAAGCGAGGCCGCCATAATAGTCCCTGCAACTAATGCTGTTTTTACCATCTTCTGATTCCTTCTTAAGCATTTACGGTTCAAGGATGCCGCCCAGTCGCGCCGCCTATCCTTCATCCATGCAAGGTATAAAGTCAGCCGTTTTAATAATAGTATTTTTCCGCCAACAAATGGAATTTAACCGCCATGCTACATGATCGCCCAGACTCCTTCTCCGAGCAACACCGACACCAAGGCAAAATATTTTAATCGATTTTTCATGCTGACAGGCTACCCGTTCTCCGGCTCAGTCAATAGTAGAATTCTGCCAATGATCAGTATTCCCATGCCGCTCTCGAATTTCCAAACATTGGAAAATCTCATGTAGTTCCGCTTCACCGGCGCAGCCGGAAAGCGGACAACCGTCGTGCGGTGCGGATTAAAACGCTTTCCCTCCCTCCGGTCGGGTGAAGCGTTGCTACATTTGCTCACGGATAGGCAACTTCCACACGATAGAAACCGGAAGTGGGTGAGGCGGGCAAGGAAAGTTCGATAAGCTGATCCGAGGACAGTACACCGATATTGGTAGCGACAGTCCAGTCTGCCGGCATCAACTGCGGCGTCTGCCAGACGGTGTAGCTGCGCCCGGCTTTTCCATTCCACTGAAGGCCGCCGGCAGCGGTCGGCACGAGCGTAAACAGAGACTCGGCCATCGCAGCATCGGTTCCGGCAATCACCTCCTGCGCATCGGTGAAAGCATCCCCGTCCAGATTACCGGACGAAGCACAAATGTAGTCGATTTCAAAATCCGACAAAATATTTACGGGATTGACCCGCAACTGGGTAATCGTCTGCCCGTCCCATTCAGGATCACCGGCAAGTGGAATCAAAAGGGTCTCGATCCGGTTACTGTTATAGGTGGAATAGAACAGACGGGAAGAAGCAAACAGGTTTTCGTTTGTATGCGCCCAGTAAAACCTGAAAGCCGCCCCTTCTGCAGAACGCATGCGCACAAGAATGTACGGGACGTCATCGCCATCAAAATGCAACGCACTGTGAACGATTTTGCCCTCGCCCGGTGCCATGCCGACCAACAGGCCATTGGTTGTTGACGGGTCGGTAACGGAGATCGTTCTCCAGCCCTCGAAATCCCCTTCGGAATGGAAGCGGAACTCGCCGGGTTTATTGAATTCAAATGCCAGATCGCCCGCGTCGGTCGGGTTCCGTCCGACCGCCAACTCATCACTGTCGGACATGCCGTCGCCATCGGAATCGACCGGGGCTCCGGGTGAAACAATGGCTGATGGATAGGCCTGCAGCGGGGAGAGATAACGTGCATCCACCGGAGTTCCTTCCGGAGCGCCATTGATGTAAACCATGTCACCGCCGGCATCGCCCATGAAGGCCCTTCCGTCCGGCGGAAGCGTCGCCTGCCACGCCATCAGGTCGACTTCGAGCTCCGCCTGTTTTTCCAAACATTGGAAAACCAGATTGGTTTGCTCGTTCGGGTCGACGGCCAGATTAAACAGATAATCACCGGCGCCCGACCTCCGCATTTTCCAGTCGCCCTTACGGATCGCCAGTTCGCCTTCACCATCGTCGCCGTAGTCCCAGAAGAGCGGTTCAACCCGTTCTACCGATCCGGTCATTCCACTGAGACGAGGCAGCAGATCCACCCCATCATATTCAGGCGGAATGGAGCCGCTGGCAAGCTTCAACGCGGTAGCCGCAAAGTCGAGCGTAATGACCGGATCATCCACCACCTGCCCGCCGGGAATGGTTCCTTTCCAGTAGACCCACATCGGCACATTGATGCCGCCTTCCCAAAGGCTGCCCTTTTCGCCGCGGCGCGGAATATTTTCTGAGCCGGTCCACGAATCGAGGGTTTCCGTCCCCGGAACCGTTTCCCAAAACTTGGGGTTGGAACCGTTGTCACTGGCAAAAAGAACCAGGGTGTCTTCTTCAATGCCGAGGTCGCGCAGTTTCTGCATCACGCCGTCAACCGCGTCATCAATCGCCTTGATCATCGCCAGCCCCTGCCGGCGCACATCATCAAGGTCGGAACTATAGTTTGGATAGTCCAGCTCCGGGAATGCGGTATAATAAACATCGTTGGTGTCGATCCGAGGGATGTGCGGTCCAAACAAAGCCAGATGCAGACAGAACGGCTCGTCCGCATGCCGACCGATAAATGCCTCGGCGGCTTCGCCCTGCACCGTGATCCGGTTGCGGGCATCGGCGACCACCTGATTCGACACCGAGGTTCCTGCGAGGTCATAATTCACGGTGTACGGAGAACGCTTGCCGGTCCAGTAGTCTGTGAATCCGCGCTGCGACGGTTCATAGGCCGAATCGGGACGAGGATATTCCACATCCGACAGGCCGACGTGCCACTTGCCGACGAAGCCGGTAGCATAGCCGCTATCGCGAAGCCGTTCGGCATTCAGCGTTGCATCCAGCGTCAGCGGCATATCGTTGTTCGTACGGAATCCAAAGCGATTCTGGTACTGCCCGGTCAGCAGGCCTGCACGCGAGGGGGCGCATTGGGGCGCGGAGGCATAGCCTGAAGTCATCAGCGCGCCGTTGGCCACCAGCGTATCCATGGCGGGGGTATCCACATTCGCATCGATTCCATGAACCCCCAAATCGGTGTAGCCGTGGTCATCGGTCAAAATAACAATCACATTGGGCACACGGGTCAGTTGTTCTCTGACATCAAACTCAATCCGATCGATGGCCACAAATGCGGATGCCCCGGCATTGAGCGTACCAAAGGTGCTCTCGCCCCCGCCGCCCAGCGAGCTGACAACCGCGCCGGAATCGTCCACTGTATAAAGGTCGTTGGAGCCGACTACCGTGATATCCACCGCATTACTGCTGAAATTTCCCTGATAAACCTTCGCGTCGGGACCATAAACAAAACCATCATCGCGCAGTACATAATAGCCGTCGCCCGATTCGCTGCTGATCGCCGCCGCTCCGCCGTTGTTGCTGAAATTACCGTACGTATTATCCTGATCGCGAGTCCACGCATAGGGACCGCCGTTGTTGTAGAGCCCGCGGAAAGCAACGGATGACTGCGCAGCAAAATCCACAAACCCGCTGCCGGAAAGCGTGATCTCCGGAGTGGAGCTGAAGTTTTTATAAACCCGTCCGGCATCATCCACCGCATAGACCGCTCCGCCCTTAACATCCAGCCCGGTCAATGTTCCGACTACGCCACTGAATGAACCAATCGTCTGCACGTTCGGAAAATATCCGCCGAGCAGATCCGCCCGCACCACGGCATTATTGTCGAGCAGGCCGTATAAAAAGTGATCATCAGCCGCTGCGGAGACCACGACATTGGTGCCGGCTGTTAAATCGAATGCAAAGACCGGATCAAAGGAGGTCGTTAAAGAACGGTAGACCGCGCCGTCTTCCCGCACAAAGACAAGCGCGGTTTCCGTCGGCGGTTCATAGGCATTTACGGCAGCACCCACTTCGTCGAGGCGGCGGGTATCCGGCAGATCGTAGATCCCGTTGGTGTTCATGAGAGGACAAAGAAATCCCCCCTCGGAATGTTCGTTCCAGGAATACATGGAAAAGGTGTTGGCTTCACACTCCACCGGATTTTCAACAATGTAGTCCATTACCCGGTTCATCAAAGCCGTCAGGTCTCCCGGCACCGGCTCATCGTAATTATAGAGCCCATGAGGATCACGCGGCAACGAATTGGCACCGCAGGGTGCTGCCGGAATCAGCCCGGCAGAAAGGTTGTCGCGGGTCAGGTCCCAGTAGGGTTCAATGTTGTCGCCCATGTTCGCGAATGTCGTGCCCGGGTCCGGTGAACCGCCATACGCTCCGCGATAATCATTACCCGCATCGAATCCGGCGCCATCGATCCAATTGCCGGCGTTGAACGAATGCGCAGGCACCGCTGTGGCCACCAGATAGGGTTCGGGCAGGCCTGCCACGGAAAATGCGTCGCGCATCATCTGCGCCGCCGCCGCCAGATTAGTAACGGTCGATCCATCCGCCGGATCACCGAGCGTAACGGAGAGGTCTTTATAGTGGATCAGGTAGATGATTGGTCGGTCACCCATCACCGTCTGGTAGTTCGGCTGCTTCGCGTGCCAGACCAGCTCGTCGACCGCCAGGTCGAACTCGGCCCAATCATCAACGGAGTCGAGCCGGAACATCATCGCATAGTTGATTTCCAGCCGCCGCTCACTTTCGAGGAAGGCATCCAGATTCCAGGTCAACCCCCAGCCGTTTCCGCCCGCCGAAGCCGGGGCAGTTCCGAAAATCCAGTAGTCGAGTTTTGCGCCTGTCGTTCCAGCAAAGGCAATCTCCTGTTCGGTCGCCTCCTGTGTCATCGAAAACTCCTGTTCGGAATTAAACCAGAGCGGCCCGATCGCACCGTTGGCGGCGTGGTCGATCCATGGAACATCGTTGGTGTAGCGGCAGAAAAACGGCGCGCGCCAGTTCCATTTTTCCGGAGCCAGAAACCCGGAGTCGCCCGGCAAATACCCCAGCTCCTGACCCTGCGTGGCGGCCATGCCGGAATACATGTCCCACCGGATCACGCCGAGGGTCGGGCGGTTGACTCCGGGGTTATCGGTGCGGAAACTCCAGATGTCGCCCCGGTTCGTGGCGGAGCCGGTCACTTCATCCACCCGCCAGTAATAAACGGTATTGGCAAAAAGCACCGGGGTGTCAAAAACAGTTTCAGTCTGGTTGACGACAAAGGCGGTGTTGCTGTGGATGATTTCGCTGGCGTTCGTACTGAAGTAGAGATTGTGACTGACGGCTCCCGTTCCCGCCGTCCAGCTCAACTGCGTGGAGCTGCCGGAATCGATCTGCGTTGTCAGGTCGGACGGGCTCGGCAATTGGGCCAGCTCAGTCAATTGTTTGGCGGTCAGCACCAGATCTGTTCCGACACTTCCGAAAACAATCCGCCCTGCACCGCCGTAGGCCGTGATCTTTCCCTGATCGATCAGCAGCCGCACCGCCATGCGGGCAGAAGAGTCGGTAATCGTCAGCTGCCCATTCCCCATATCCAGCGTCCCTTGATCACCGACCTTCAGCACAGAACAAACCGCCTCGCCGCCGTAAAGATAAGCTGCACCCACCGTGTTGCTGTCCGTTGCAATTTTCAGCGCATTGCAGAAGAGAGTTCCGCCGGTCATCGTAAAATCCCCGCCGACCATGGACTGCCCGACGACCAGATTCCCCGACAGTTCTGTCGAGCCGCCTCGCACCAGCAGGTTGCCCGTGTGCGCTGTACTGGAAGAACCGCAATAAATATACGCAGCATTCAGCGAACCGCCATCAATCGTCAGCGTAGCCGATCCGGCATTCTGCCATCCCGCCGGAAGATAGACGTTTTTGCAGACATTGCTTCCCGCTGTGATTTCAGGATCGTTCGGCGTCAGGTAGACGTAGGCATGATCCCCGGATCCGGGCACACTGCCTCCCTGCCAGTTACCGCCGTTCGACCAGTCGCGATTTTGCGTACCCAGCCAGTTCGCGGCCACTGCAGGGAAAACTGCCGCAAAAACAACTCCGGCCAAAACCCTCATTTTCCACTCATTGGAAAAACCTGTCATATCGTCCCTTCAGAAATCAGTTAGACAACAAAAGCCCCGGGTTGTGCCGAGGCCTTTGTGTTTACCGGTTAGCGGTTACGGCTCGACGCGCTTCACATTGCTGATGTGGTCGATCCACGGCTTGCCGCTGGCGTTGGAAAACTCGAGGGTGAGTGTTCCGCTTTCCGTGGCGACCCAGGTGTTGGTATAGGCTTGCCAGGTGTCGTACGCAAGCAGAGTCGTGTCGGCCTGCACCGTATTAGAAGAGCCGCCAACTTTAAGGGTACAGTTAATCACTCCGCCGGCATTCGTGTTTTTGCTCTCCAGGGCACGTCCGCCGTAGAAAACAACAGTCAGAGTGTCGCCTGCATTCACAGCATCCAGATCCTGATGAATGGTTCCCAGATTACTCATCAGTCCACACCATGTGCCATCGATAGCGGCCGTCATGTGCCCGGAACCTCCATACAGTTCATACACCGCCGTTCCAGTGTCGTTCCAGCTGGCCATACAGGCCGACCAGCCCGATCCGTCCAGCTCAAAACTGCCGTCGGCCACGGAGAGGTAAGAGATCGGCGAGGTGCCTTCAATCAGGCGGAAGAAGCGTGCCGAGCCGTCGGTCAGCACACCGGTGAGGGTGTTTGTACCGGTTGCAGAACCCGCAATTGCGCTGTATGTAGTCACGCCATCGTTGTAAACCGCCCAGTTCGTCAGGATAAGCGATGTGCATGACTCGATGGTATATTCCTTGGAGTCGCTGCCTTCCCACTCAAAGGCCATCGTGTCCGAACCGGTCATCACCATCAGCAGTTCCGGTGCCGGAAGAAGTGAGTCGATCGCCGCTACATCGTCAGCATTAAAGGTGCCGTCGCCATCAAGATCGAAACCGGTCAGATTGAGATATTCCAGCGCCTCCGCAGATGTCATGCCCTGGGCAATCAGGTCGGCAATGCGCGTTGCGGCATCATCGCCGCCGTCAACCGAGCCGTCCAGATAGCTGTTGGCCAGATCCACATCGTCCTGGTTGACAACACCGTCTTTGTTGACATCGCCTGCTCCGGCAGTCAGCAGTTCGGCCAGCGTTACAGAATAAACTTTGATCTGAGAAACCAGAGTTGCATTTGAAACATCGGTCGGAGCAATACTGTCCGGATAACCGGGAATATCATTGGTATTTACCTGATCAAAAACCACATTGACCTGACCAGCGGCCAGCAGGTCCGCCCCGCTGATATCCAGCACCTGAACGCCATCCCATCCGGTTAAAATGCCTGTCATCGAACCACCGGTAATCGGTGTGTTGGAACCATCGGTCAACGAGGCAGTAAAGGTTCCTGAATCCAGGTCCAGAGCACCCCCCGTTGCGATCGCATCAACACTGAAGCGATAGGTTTTTCCGGAATCAATAGTTACGCCGTTCAGGGCGTTCGACTGAACCAACCCGTTGCTGTAATCCATGATAGAGTTCAGCGTAATGAGACCGTCATCCGTGTCAATCAGCGTGTCCAGATAGAACGTTCCGTCCAGAGCCGGCACGCCGCCGTCATCGGCATGGGGCGTTCCGACAAGGGCGGTCAGTCCGTTGGGATCATCATAGGCGGGAGTCCAGCCCGTTACTTCGGCGGTATCGCCCCAAAAGGCCGAGTAGTCGCCGAATGTGCCGTCAATATTGTACTGCAGGGATGCGTGAGGCGCCGGACCGTTGGTCGTAACCTGATCGAATTCACCGTTGGGAATCAGGTTGGAACCGACCGGATCGGCGATGGCCGGGAACGCAGGAACCACGTATGAAACCTGCACGACGGCAAGGTCGACCGCATTGGCCATAATGGTCTGCTGAACCATATTGGCCGCCCAGTCCCAGCCATTTAAATACAGATACCCCGATTTATGCACGCCGTAAACACCTTCAGTGGAGGCGGCAAGTCCGCGAAGCGGTATGCCGCTGCTGGGAGCACCCCCAACCCAGGTCGAGATTCCCTCATAGGTGTATCCCTGCGCTCGGCAGTGATACCAGGTTGCACTGTCCGACTGACCGGCAACCCAAGTCGTTCCGTCGACCGCTCCAGCCTGATCAACCAGCACGGTGACCATTCCGCCGTCAACCTCCAGCACCTTGGAAGTTCCATCCGCTGCGGTGGCCCCTGCCAACAGCTTCGTTTCACTCAGGGTCAGCGAGTCATAGGTCGCAACCACATTGGTTCCCAAATCAAACACCGCATTGGTGGAGCTGTTTTGGAACACTTTTCCATCGTCGGCCAGGAACCAGAAATCGGTTCCGTCATAAACGAAGTCCACCAGCGTGGCCGTCGTGGAGTTGGTGAGAATATTGCGGGTCGCCGTGGTTCCGATCCCGTTTCCGGTTGCGGTCTGATCGACGCCGGAAAAATCGATGGCGTTCACGCGGTACTCCCCGACAGAAGCGCCATTTGTCACGAGGCCGAAGGTGTAGGCCATGGTTTCGTAGGCACAAAGACCAATGGTTTCTCCGCCGTCGGTAATTACACCGTCGTTGCAGACATAGCCTGCCGCCTCATTGGCCGGGTTGTAGTAATAGATAAGTCCGTTGATGCGCACATCAATCACCAGCGGCTCTGTGCGGATCGGGGTTTCGCGGGTGACCACCCAGTTGTCGGCCAGCAGCTGCGTAAGGTTGTCCACGTTATCTTCATCTGCCAGTCGAATCCGCACGCGGATCGCTTTGCCAACATCGGCGGCAGTGGTCGTATAGCTGAACGAATGCGTTGCCCAGTTGGTTTCAGGCATATCAAAGAAGAAGTCTGCATCTGTTGTGCTGGCGGCACCCATATCGACCACAAAGCCACTCTGACCGGAATGTAAAAACAACTCGGCAGCACTGGCCGCAGTTCCAAACTGCCAGCTGAAGTTTCCGGAAAAGGTATAGGTGACGCCTTCGGCGGGCACGGTGCCCAGTTCGACATCCATGGCGCCGATAATTGTGGTGGCACCATCAACCGCCCGGTCATTATTGAGCAAGGCCATCGCGTCGCCTTCCGTCCCGGCGATTGTATTCGTGTTAATTCCCGGAGCAGTTATACCGAAACGAGAGCCCCACGACTGCCCATCCGTCGTATAAGGGTCACTGAATCCCGAATTAAAACCTTCGGTGAAGATATTGGTCACCTGAGTAACCGCTAACGCCGACCCGGCAACCAGCGCCAGCAGAACAGTTGTTGCGAACAGTAAACGTCTCATCTTTCCCATCCTCTCTTCTTTTTTTGTTTCAAAACGACTGAGCCTTTTGCATACGGCTTCGCCTCGATGGTGACGAATAAACCAAACATTGAGAATTCATTCCGGTAATTCTCTGCCATTTACTAAAACATTCCTGCCATCTACGCCATTACGGCGTCGTCCGTTCTCCGCAAAGATACCGAGCATTCCACAAACCGGTCACAAGCGGATCATTAAGCTCCGAGAATACCTCATAGACTTTTCTGCGATACGTGCGGCACAGTTCGGAATCGTCATCCTGCGCAGCAAGGTTGTTCATCTCAAAAGGATCGGTCTCCAGATCGTAGAGTTCATCCACATCGGTTGCATTCCAGACATACTTATATTTCCGGTCACGAATCATGCGCTGACAGTAGAGACCGAACTGCTGCCCGTTATACGTTGAAAACGCAAACTCGCGCGGAGCCGGATTCGGCGCACCGTTGAGTATCGAAAGCAGAGACTGTCCCTGATAACAGTCCGGCATAGGGAGATTCAGCAACTCCAGCAGTGTAACCGGCAGGTCGAGAAAATGGCTGACAAAATCATCGCACACAGTGCCCGGTTTGATCACCCCGTCCCAGCGCACAAACAGCGGCACATGCGTTTCTTCCTCATACATCACATAATGTTTGTCCATCATGCGATGACTGCCGGCAGCATCGCCGTGATCGGTGGTAAAGATAATCAATGTATCCTTCATTAGATCTTTCTTTTCCAACCATTGGAAAAGCTGCCCGAGGGAATCATCGAGCTGCGAAATAATGCCGTAGTAGCCGGACAGATAAATCGACCATTCATCCCACGTCCAGTTTTCCAGACACCAGTTGCGAACCTGCTGCCGCTGGATATAGGGCTTCCCCTCAAAACCCTCCTCAAAATTTCCCCAGGGCGGAATGGTTTCCGGCGGATACATCGAGGCAAAGGGTTCCGCCGGAATACAGGGAAGATGCGGCTCAAAATAATCGAGACGAATATGCCATGGCTCATCACCGGCTTCAAATTCACGAATCTTTTCAATGCATCTTTCTGCGAGCAGATGGGTGTGGCATTCCTCTACGGGTTGTGTTTCGCAGTAGCCGACCGGAAATTCTGGCCATGGATTGTCCACCCGATATTTGACTGCTTTATAAGGCGTATGAAACGGATCGTTCGGCACATCATCGTAGGTTTCAAATCCGTAATGAGTGGCATCGAGTTCCGGATGCACATGCCATTTGCCGATATAGGCCGTGCGATATCCGGCATCGCGCAGCTGCCGCACCCAGACCGATGCATTCGTGGAGAGTCCCGGAATCGGCAACGATCCGTCGCCACTGCCGAAATTCCAAAGCCCTTTATGCTGCTCGGGCATAACCCCTGAAAGCAGTGTCTGTCGCGCAGGACAGCAGCTCGGCAATGGTGTATACGCGCTGGAAAAAGACATGCCGTTTTCTGCAACGGCATCAATATTCGGCGTTTTTACAATCTTATTGCCGGTCGTTCCGAGCGAGTCATACCGCAACTGATCCACATTAATAAACAAAATATTCGGTTTCACAGAACCTCCCAGAACCGAGCAGGTGAACAGTAATGATAGAACCAATATTCTCATGAGCTTACGTCTAAGCCTGTATCTTTTGTTCCGCAGAATTTTGTTTTTCATCCATGTCCAGAGATTCCCCGAACACGTCCCGAATGGCTTTCAGATATCCCATCCCGTGGATCTGATCCGGCTCCAGATAGCTGCCCTCGGTCCACTCATTCCAGGCATTGATCGTCAGGAACGGATTCGGAACCGGACTTTTCTCCAATCGGTCTTTTACCATTTCCAATGCATTCCTGAAGTTTTCCGGCGTGTTATTCGCAATCGTATACATGAACGGATAGCCCCGATTTTCATACGAATCAGACTGCACCGTTCGCGGTGAAGAATCCCACCCCATGGTCACGTTCGGATAATAGGGCTGATCATACTTTCTGACGGCTTCATCCCAGTACGCAAAGTAGGCATCCCGGATATCGTTGTACTCAACACACGGAAAGTCGTCCGGCCCGTAATGGTGAATCCAGACATAGGAGGTCACGCTGTCGAAGCCCAGCGCATCGGCAAGCTGCTTGGAATCCGTCGGCGCAGTTTCCCCGGGCAGAATCGGGTTGTTCCAGAAAACCGCATTGAGGTGCAGATCCTCAAAGCCGGCAGCTTTCACCTTGCTGCGGAAGCGGTCGAACAGTTCCCGTGTTTTTTCGACACTGCCGAAACCGGCAATCAGCTTAGTCATTTCATAAACCGAAAAATAGGGGCAGCCATCCAGCAGCCAATAGGAAGAATGTGAGAAATATTTTTGGATGCAGTGATCCATGATCGTCTCGAACGTCTCCGGCGTAACAGCGCCCGGATAAAGCAACGTGGCGTTCTCCAGGGCATTGTCGCATGCTTTCATCGGGTGAATATCCAGCCAGTCATGATTGGCCCACATCAGCGCAAACTTCAGGCGGTCATTGTTGGGCGCATTAAGAAAGCCCTCATCGAGTCCACGCTGAAGAAACGGCCCGTCGTTGTACCAGTACCAGTCAAAAATAAAGGTATCGATGCCATGCTCGGCCGCCGCATGGATCTTTTTAGCCATCACCTGCGGGTTCGCCTCATCAGTCTCTCCCCATGCCGGAAGTCGCGGCTGCACATGCCCTTCGAAGCGCGGCTCAGCCCGACGCACCAGCTCCCACTCGGTCCAATGCGCTCCATGCTGCCTTCGATTTCGTGCATCCGAATGATAATTCGGAAAATAATAAACGGCCACATCCGGCTTCATAAGCAAATCCTCTCTTCATTTCACTGTAATCAGTGTGGCTTATTTTGCAGCGAATAACCGGGAATCCTCTGTCACATTTTATAATAATCCTGCCAAAATAAGCATCAAACCGACCGCTGAATCATAAAAATCCTGCCAACTAACTGTAGCGAAAAACCCATGGCTCATATATGCTACAAAAATGCGATATAAAACGTACAGCATCCAAACCGGCAATCTGCGCAGCGATAAATATCTCCATGATTTTTTTATCTCCGTGCAGGATGTTCCCGAACACCCGGATTACCCCGAACACACCCACGAATTCACCGAACTGGTTGTCGTGTATGAAGGCAATGGCATAAACTGTGTCGGCAGTTTTGAATATCCGATTGCCGCAGGGGATGTTTTTGTACTCCACAGCGGACAAAAACATGCCTATAAGCAAACCTCCCACCTTCATTTATGCAATGTGCTGTTCGACAGCAACATGCTTGGCCTTCAAAGCCTCGACATGAAGCACCTGCCTGGGTTTCATGCCCTGTTTGTTCTGGAGCCTCAACTGCGTAAAGCGAACTTTAACAGTCGGCTCCATCTTGAAGGCCCGGATTTGATCAAGGCCCGGAACCTTATTGAAGAAATAGAACAGGAGGTTGATGAACAGAACCCGGGTTTCCGGCTTATTTCCCAAAGCCTGCTTTTGCTGCTGATCGGCAAACTCTCCCGGTGGTATGCGCAGGCCACAAAGGAAGACTCCGCCAAGCTGATGCTGATCGCGAAATCCCTCGCACACATGGAACAAAAACTGTACGAACCCCTCTCGATTGAACAGCTTGCCAAAATGGCAAATATGTCAGAACGCAATTTTTACCGAACGTTCCAGAAAGCCACAGGGGTATCTCCCAACCAGCACCTGACCAACCTGCGGATCTCCCAGGCCACCGAACTGCTCAAACACTCTGACGCCTCCATTACAGAAATAGCCTTTGAGTGCGGATTCCAGGACAGCAGCTATATGACCAAGCAGTTCAAAAAACATATGGGGCTCACCCCCAGCATGTTCCGCAAAATCAATCATTCCTAAAAACAGCATCGTCGCGTCCTTGTGCCGATGGCCGTACTGTTCGGCGACAGCCGTGGGGCCGACTTTCCAAGCTTTGGAAAATTGACTGCTACGAAAAACACAAGAAATCAAAAAAATTCCGAACATTGGAAGCCGCAAAATCGCACGCGCCCTCAAGCGGCTCCGCCGCCATCATTTTAACCTAAATGATTTTGCCAAATTTGATCTGCACCGATCTGAGTTGATCCTGTAAATCCTGTCAAAAAAACTGTTCCGCACTGCGCCCGGCAGGCGAGCCCTGTCTCTAGTGAGCCTCCCGAAAACCCCATCGTTTTTTGATGAAGTCGACGAGGCTGTCGTGATAGCCGCCTTCATAATTCGGAACCGGCAGTTCGTTTTTCCAACGCTTAAGTTCCTTGCGCAGCTCGACCGCTTTTTCAGGCATTTCGTTGACGAGATTGCGGGTCTCATGGAATTCCTTGTCGGCATTGTGCGCGCCCGGCTGTTCGAGCGACACATCGAACAGCAGTTCCTCGCCATTCTCGTGCATCATGAATTTATACTTACCACTGATCAACGCAGCCGTATTCATATAGCGCTGATAGATATAACGATGCGGTTCACCCTTGGCTTTCCCCGTCAGAAACGGCATCAGATCCACACCGTCGAGCATTGGGTCTTTCGCAGGGTCGCTGCCCGCCAGCGCCACGGCAGTTGCCCCCGCGTCGAGTGTGTTGACCGGCTGTTCGAATACCTGCGGTTCGATGACACCCTTCCAATAGACAAAATAAGGCACCCGCGCGCCGCCCTCGAAGATAATCCCTTTTGAGCCATGCCACGGATCGTTCATCGATCCATCCCACGACTTCGTCCCCGACGGCGCGCCGTTATCGCCCATGAAAAAGAGTATGGTATTTTCCAGCTCACCTGATTTTTCCAAACATTGGAAAATCTCGCCGACGCCGTTGTCGATGCCTTTCAGCAACGCCAGCCCCTGCTGACGAACTTCGACCTCCGTATAAGGCCGCGCAAAATTGATCCGGTTTTTGTACGGCTTTTTGGTGTTGTCGTATCCTTTTGCCACCAGCTCTTCCACCGACAGCACCTGATCGGTCAGTGCAGCCGGAGCATCCAGTGGTGAATGCGGACCATAATACCCAAGATACAGAAAAAACGGATCGGCCCCATCCGCATGTCGTTCGATAAAATTAAGCGCCAGCTCGGTCTGAAGCTGAAGGCGGAATTTATCCGCGTGGGATCTTTTCTCATAGGTCTTGTAGTTGATTTCCTGCGGTTCGACCGTTTTTCCGTTCACATCAAAATTCGACCAATATTTGGTACCGGTTCCCTGCGCATACTCATCGTAACCGAAGCCCTGCGGCCGGTGCGCATTAACAGCCTCGACGGGCGCGTCTGCCATACCGGTGCAACCGACCTGCTCGAACCATTTTTTGGTCGCGCGGTCCGGCGCCAAATGCCACTTGCCCACATGCCCGGTTTTATAGCCCAGCTTCTTCAAGCGCGAAGCGATGGACGTCTCACTCTTTGGCAAAGGGCCTTCGCCATTGCGCTCCATGCTGAACTTCTGTTGGTAACGCCCTGTCACGATGCCCGCCCTCGACGGCACACACTGCGGAGCCGTGCAGTACGCCTGCGTCATTAACGCACCGCCGCTCGTCAGCTTGTGGATATTCGGCATGTCAACCTCATCGCGCATATCCGTCGCTTCGAGATCATTAAAGCCGTGGTCATCTGTAACGATGAAAATAATGTTTGGGGAACGGGAGCGTGACGCTCCACCCACCTTGGGCGCTGCGAGAGCGCCATTCACGAACAGCAGGAACACAATAGAATATAGAATCAGCAGGGCCTTTTTCATCCATACAACGTACGAAACCAATCGGATATCGAATAGTATTTTCCCGCCAACAAATAAAACTCCACCGCCAGATATCAGATTTTGACCGCTAAGGCGCGAAGACGCAAAGCGATGCTCCGCCGGAGGCATTGCCCTAGCCAATTTCCAATCATTGGAAGCATTTATTCCAAACCTTGGAAACCACCAAGCCGGGCCCACGCTGAATACAGCTGAGTCCCGGCTCTACTTTTGCGATTACTGCGCTCTTTTGCGGCTATGCCTTACTTGCCCCGGCCGGTTGCGGTGCTGCCGGGAGGCAGCGGCGGGAAATAGTCCGGCGGATCTTCGATGGGCAACACGCCGCCGACGTGGCCGGGCTGATATTTGTCGCTGACGGTGTCGCCGTCGTCGAACGGATCGCTGGTGCGTTCGAGCCAGCCGTGCAGCTTTTTATGCAGCTCCTGCTGGAGCGAAACCACTTCCGGGTTATCCCTGTTCGCCCAGGTGATCAGGTTGTTTTTCTGGAGCGGGTCGGCCTTGTCGTCGTAAAGCAGCCACGGCCCGTCGGGCGTTTCGGCATAGGTATGCGTACGGGTCACCACGCCGCGGAACGGCGGAGACGGAATGCAGTGCACATCGACTGCAAAGTTGATGAAGACTGAATCCGGCGCAGCGGATTCATCGCCCAGGATCAGTTTTGAAAGGTCATCGCCCTGCATCGCTTCCGGGATGTCGGTTCCCGTCATGGATATCAGCGACGAGGTCAATTCGATCAGGCTGAGCGGCGCATCGGTCACGCGCCCTTCGGGGATCTGCCCCGGCCAGCGCATCAGCAGCGGAATACCGACCGACTCGCGCCACGGCTGGCTTTTGTAATACTGCTCATGGTTCCCCAGCATATCGCCGTGATCGGCAGTGAATACGACAATCGTATCGTCGTAGATGCCCTGCTCTTTCAGGGTCTGCTCCAGCCGGCCGACCTGATCGTCGAGCGCCATAATGTGCGCATAGTAACCGGCCAGAATTTCCTTCTTGGCCTGCATAATTTCACCGGGCACATAAATGCTGTTGGTTTCCATCAACTCAACATCGTCGACCGGATAGCGCTCCAGCATCTCTTTCGGCATTTCGCAGTACGGATCATGCGGCGTTCCGATGGAAAGCACGAGGAAGAAGGGATCATCGGCTTTAGCCTTTTCCTTGATGTAACGGATCGCCAGGTCGGTCTGATGAATCGGCTCGTAGCCGTCAATGAATTCCGGCTTCGGCTCTTCAGTGTAGTAGAACGAGTTCATGTAGTCGTGTGTGCAGTTGGCGACCGCCCAATAGTCGTCGAATCCGAGGCGGCGCGGCCCGGGCGGCGTAAAGCCGGTGCGCGGCCCGCCGTCAAGATGCCATTTGCCGATATACCCGCACTTGTATCCGCTTCCAGTCAAAGCGCCCGCAAATGTCGGCCCGTCGTTTTTCACCTGAAGTTCATTGTTCACCACGCAGTGCGAGAGCGTGTGCAATCCGGTCAGAATTGTGCCGCGTGCCGGCGCACACGACGGCGTATTGGAAACGGCATTGGTAAAGCGCGTGCCCTGCGCAGCGAGGCGATCAATATTCGGGGTTTTTACTTTTTCAACACCCGCACAGCCCATCGCCGTTGAGCGCATCTGATCCGTTAAAATGTAAAGGATGTTCGGCTTATGCATATCTATTCACCAGCGCTGTTAAACCAGGCAGGATAAGGCTCCTTGACCTGCTGATAAATCCTGCCGCCTTCCGGATAGAAGATTCCATAGTTTTTATATTTTCCCGGCGGACGAGACGCATCCCATTCCAGATTGGGTCGCATGCGCTGCGCGTTCGTATCCCGCAAATGAGCCTCCAACATTTTTGCCAGCCGTTCTGTTCGTTCCGGATGCGCTGAAGAAAGATCATTACTCTCTTCTGGATCAGAGCTCAAATCGAACAGTTCGACTTCGCCAGACAAAAGATGACGAATGAGTTTCCAGTCGCCCATCGCGATTGCCGACGCCGGATGATCCCGATGCGGAAAGTGCCAGGCCAGTGTTCGCGGCTCCACAGACTTGCCTTCCAGAAGCGGAACCATACTCTGCCCGTCAACATGAGCCTCCGGCATCAACGGCTGTCCGGTCAGCTCCAGAAACGTAGGGAAATAATCCATGCTGATCACAGCGGAATCACAGACCGATCCTGCCGCAACCCGCCCCGGCCAGCGAACAATCAGGGGCACGCAGATACCGCCTTCATGCAAATCCCCCTTGCCTCCGCGAAACGGGGCGTTGCTGGTGAGGTTTTTCAGCCCACCATTATCGGAGCTGAAAACCACAACTGTATTTTCAGACAATCCCAGCTCATCGAGTGAGCCCAGCAGTTTTTCGATGGACTGATCCATATGCGAAATCATGCCCGCATATTTTTGGTTCTTCTGGAACCGTCCTTTCGGCACATCGTTGTACAGCGCCTCGGCGTCCGGCGGACAGGCCATCGGCACATGCGGCACATGATGCATCAGGCAGACCATAAAGGGCTCGTCTTTGTTTTCCCGCAGGAACCGGATCGTCATGTCCGTCAATTCATCTACGCCCTTGTCGCGTTTTTTTTCCTGCCACGAACAGTCCGCCGCTTCGTCAAAGCCATAGGCCTTGTGTCCGCCTTCGGTAAAAAACTTCTCTTCATTACCGAGGTGCCACTTGCCGAACAGCGCTGTGCGATAGCCCGCCTCCTGTAAAGATTTTCCAAACATTGGAAATTTTGTCGGCAGCTCTTTCAGATGGTTCGGCGGAATCATTTTCGGATTATCCGCGAGCCGATCCCAAGGCAACGCGTCAGTCAGCTTAACGCGGTGCGGGTATCGACCGGTCAGGATTGCCGCGCGTGTCGGCGAGCAGACGTTGCAAGCCGCATAGGCTCGCGCAAAGCGCATCCCCTGCGCCGCCAGTTTATCCAGGTTCGGCGTCCGATAATAATCGCTGCCGTAACACCCCAAATCTCGAACTCCAAGATCATCGGCCATAACGAATAATATGTTAACGGGGCGCTCGTTCGCCAAACATGCCTGAGTCATTGCACTGATGCCAAACACCATGTTCAATACTGCTGAAAATTTCATTGGAACCCTTTCGAATATGTCTGCGGATCACTCTACTGCTATGTAAGGAACATCACTATTAGCTTACTGCCACAAATTTGGATAATCATGCCAAATAAAGATCTGCACATCGCTTCTGAAACACCCTGAAAACTACGTCGAAAACTACGGGTTTTGTGGCAGAAAATAACAGATTGTTAAAAACCATTTCACCTTCCTTGACTTTCCCGCCGATTTTCGTATCATTCTCATTACAAGGCAGATATGTGAATCAATCTGCAATGTGCTGACATCAGTTTTAGATGTGTGAGTCGATTCACACGCAAGAGGTCACAGATTCGAATTCTGTAACGCCCACCACTATAAACATAAAGCTGGCGGCAACACTTGCCTAGTCAGCGGTTTCATGCTTTATTTTCCGGTCTTTTTACGGAGCAACCACTATGAGCTTAAGTATCGGAATCCTGGGTCTTCCAAATGTTGGGAAATCAACCATCTTCAACGCACTGACCCGCGCACAGAACGCGGAAGCGGCCAACTATCCCTTCTGCACCATCGAACCGAACAAAGCGGTGGTTCCGGTGCCCGATCCGCGCGTCGACAAACTGGCCAATATGGTCACTCCAAAGAAAACCGTTTACGCAACGGTCGACTTCATGGACATCGCCGGACTGGTGAAAGGCGCCAGCAAGGGCGAAGGCCTCGGCAACAAGTTTTTGTCCAACGTGCGCGAAGCCGATGCGCTGCTGCACGTGATCCGCTGCTTCGAAGATCCCAACGTCGTGCATGTCGATGGTTCCGTCGATCCGGTGCGCGACATTGAAGTGATTGAAACCGAACTGGTCCTTGCCGACTACGAAACATGGAGCAACCGTGTCGACCGTATGAAAAAACAGGCACGCGCCGACAAAGCCGCCGCAGCGACCATTCCGGAAGTGGAAAAACTGCTCGCGCATCTCGGCGAAGGCAAACCGGCCATTGCATTCCCGGATCGCAATAGCGAACTGTTCAAAAAACTGTTGAAGGAATGCCCATTACTGACCGATAAAAAGATCATTTACTGCGCCAACGTCGATGAAGACGGAATGGTGAAAGACAACGACTTCGTACACGCCGTCCGCGCCTACGCCGATGCCAAGGGTGCCGACACGGTAAAAATCTGCGCCAAGATGGAAGAAGACCTCGTCGGCATGGATGAAGAGGAAGCCAACGAATTCCTCAAAGAATACGGCGTGGAGGAAAGCGGTCTCAACCAGGTGATCCACAAGGGATACCACACCCTCGGACTCGCCAGCTACCTGACCGCCGGCCCGAAAGAGGTTCATGCGTGGACCATCCACCAGGGTTGGAAAGCCCCGGCCGCTGCGGGCGTGATCCACACCGACTTTGAGCGCGGGTTCATCCGCGCGCAGGTCATCTCCTACGCCGACTACATTGAGCACGGCGGCGAAAATGCCTGTAAGGAAAAAGGCCTCATGCGCACTGAAGGAAAAGAATATGTCGTCAAAGACGGCGACATCATTGAGTTCCTGTTCAACGTCTGATTCTTTTGCCGCCGCAAATGTAGCAACGCTTACCCAAAGGGAAGCATTTATACCCGATGGCCACCTGCTGACGTCATCGCTTCCCTGACGGGTAAGCGATACTACACTCTCCCTTGATGACTGCTATGCCATGAACGCGCGGACGAGGCGGGCCTGTTCGTAGGAGACATCGCCTTTGCCGGCTTCGACAATCGCGCCGAGCGTGTCGGCGTTCAGGTCGCGGAAGAGCGCTTCCACTTCAATGCGCTTTTCAGCGTCGATAAACTGGTCGACGTCCAGCGTTTCGCCCTTCTGGATCAGCTTTTCAATATGCTGAGTGATCGTTGCGGGCGACAGATTCCGTCGCGAGCAGATCTGCTCAACATTGAGCCCTTCTTTGATAAGCGAAAGCGTTTCGTTCACCGTCCCTCCCTTCGGTTTTTTCCGAACCTTGGAAACAACCGGAACCTGCAGGATGGAGCGCTCGTCGGCTTCGTCGGGATGCGCCTCTTTGTAGGAGTCAATCACGGCTAAAAAGGTGTCGCCAAAGTGGTCGAGCTTGGATACGCCGACCCCGGAAATCTGACGCATCTCAAGCAGCGTGGCAGGGAAATAGCGCGCCATTTCATGGAGGGTGTGGTCGGAGAAGACAACGAACGGCGGCACGCCGAGGTCGCGGGCGACGCGGCGACGCTCGGTGCGCAGGGCGTCGAAGAGCCCGGCGCTGAAATCGCCGGACGACAGGCTCCGCCGCGCGGTCTTCGTTTCTTTCTGGCACAGAATCCGGAAAGGAGCCTGCCCACGCAAAATGGGTGTGGCTTTTGGCGCGAGCTGCAAAACGGAATATTGATCGTCGGAGAGACGGATGCAGTCCTGAGCGATGAGTGCATCGATGATGCGCCGCCAGTGGCGCTTATCGCGGTCGCTCCCCGCGCCGTAGGTCTTAATTTTGTCGTGCCCGAAACGGCGGATGCGCTCGGTGTCGGCACCGGCGACGATGTCGGCAATGTGCAC
Organism: Tichowtungia aerotolerans; assembly: GCF_009905215.1. GTDB lineage: Bacteria > Verrucomicrobiota > Kiritimatiellia > Kiritimatiellales > Tichowtungiaceae > Tichowtungia > Tichowtungia aerotolerans. The sequence goes on from NZ_CP047593.1 coordinate 750,383, forward strand.
GGCTCCGAACTTTCCGCCGGTGCGGTAGATGGCAGACAGAATTTTCTGCGCGTCGATTGTAGCGTCGATCCGTTCGACGTCGCCCGTACAGATGTCGCAGGTTTTGCAATTGTCCTTTGGATAGGTCTCGCCGAAATAATCCAGAATGTTTCTGCGGCGGCAGGCGTTGGCCTGCGCAATCTGCACCATTTTATTGAGCTGCGAAATCGCGATTTTCTGTTCCACCAGATCCTCAATCTGATCGATAAAATAGCGGATTTTAACGGTGTCGCCCGGCGAGAAATAGAGGCAGCAGTGCGCGGGGTCGCCATCGCGCCCCGCGCGGCCGGTTTCCTGATAATAGCTCTCCACGTTTTTCGGGAGGTCGCCGTGCAGGACAAAGCGGACATTCGATTTATCGATGCCCATGCCGAACGCAATGGTCGCGACGACAACGTTGATCTCATCGCGGTTGAACTGCTCCTGATGCGCCTTGCGCTCTTTGTCGGACAGCCCCGCATGATACGGAAGCGCCTTGATCCCCTGCCCCTGCAAAAAGGCGGCAGTCGATTCGACGTTTTTGCGGGTCGTGCGATAGATGATGCCGGACTCATCGGGGCGCTCGCGCAGAAACGCGAGCAGCTGCATGTTGAGATCTTCTTTGGGAGCCACCTGATAAAACAGGTTCGGGCGGTCGAACGAAGCGCGCGTCAGATGCGGATTGCGAAGCTGCAGCTTTTTAATGATGTCGTCCTGAACCTGATGGGTGGCGGTGGCGGTAAACGCGGCCACGGCCACCTTTGGGAAATGGTCGACGATTTTGGAAAGGGACAGGTAGTCGGGGCGGAAGTCGTGGCCCCATTCAGAAATGCAGTGCGCCTCGTCGATGGCAAAAAAGGAAATCTCGGCCTGCTTGAGCGTGGCCAGGAAATCCGGCATCGCAAAGCGCTCCGGCGAGACGTAGAGCAGATCGAGATCGTTGTTTTCCAAACATTGGAAAACCCGGCGGCGATCTTTAACCAGCAGAGAGCTGTTCAGAAACTCAGCGCGCAGGCCGGTCGCCTGCGCGGCATCCACCTGGTCCTTCATCAGGGAAATCAGCGGGCTGACAACCACGCAGAGACCGGGAAGTAAATGGGCGGGGAGCTGATAGCAGAGCGACTTGCCGCCGCCAGTCGGCATCACCGCAAACACATCACGCTTTTCGAGCAGCGCGGAGACAATCTCCTCCTGATTCGGCCGAAATTCATCAAACCCGAAAACCCGACTCAGCGCCTCCTGCACGGATTCACTCATTCCCACACCGCCCTCACTTTGGGATAGGTCGGAATAACGCGGTCTTTGGTGAGAATCGTCATTTTATGCAGCTGCGCGGTAGCAATGAGAATGCGGTCAAACGGGTCGCGGTGAATCTGCGGGAGCTGCGTAGATGCAAGCCCGATTTCCACATCGACCGGGATTTCGTGAATTCCAAACTGCTTCAGGTTCTTGCTGATAAATTTTTCGACAGAACCATAGGTGTTAATTTTCCCGGTATTGGAAAGGAGTCCGATTTCCTCAGCGGTAATGGAAGAGATGAATAATCCTTCCATATCGTTTTCGATCGTTCTCAGCACCCTGTCCGGCAATTGATCCGGTCTTGAAGACAACCAGATAAAGGTGTGCGTATCGAGCAGCAGCATCAGCGATATTCCTCCGGCCAAAGATCTTCGGTCGACTCCAGAGGATCGCACAGATAAACATCTTTGCCTTCAAACTCCGGCAGCGGCCCCGGCAGCTTGGTCTTTTTCTTCTTTTCGCCATGCACCACGATATCGACCACCGGCTTATTGTTTTTGCAGATGGTGTACATTTCTCCCGTCTCGCACACCTTGTTGATCAGCTCGGACAGGTGCGTCTTGGCTTCGTAAATATTAACCCGCTTTTTCATTTCCAACCTCTGGAAGAAGCTTAGTTGGTCAAGTTGGTCAAGTCAAGCGACGCGCCGATGGCGCTCTGCTATCAGTCAACCCTTCTTCACGTCAATGATGTGCCCGAAACAGAAGCATCTTGACGCCTGCCAAATCTGCAATAGAATCCTGCTTGCTGAGACAATATACAATTTACACGCCGGAGCACGTTAGCTTCGGAACGGAATTTTTGAGGATTCCGAATATAACCGGGATCAGGAAAGTCCGGTCGCATAAACCGACTGAACTCCTGCTCTCTTTCGGGTTACAGGGAAAGAAAATACACGCCGCTTACAACGTATCTGAATACGATAGAAGGAGGCCCTATGAACCCGCCGCAAAAAACAGCCATTGAGTCATTCAAGGCTCAATTCCATGGTGAGATCGTTCTTCCGGATGACGCAGACTATGATGAAGTCCGCCAAATCTGGAATGCCATGATCGACCGGCGCCCCGCAATGATCGCCCGGTGCACATCGCCGGACGACGTTGTCTCGGCCGTCCAGTTCGCAAAAACAAACAAACTGCTCGTTTCGGTCCGGGGAGCCGGTCACAACATTGCCGGCAATGCCATTTGCGATGACGGCATGATGATTGACCTTTCGCCGATGAAAAAGGTCAATATTGATCCGAACAACCGAACCGCCACGGTCGAGCCGGGCTGTACCCTCGCCGATTTTGATGCGTCCGCGCAAAAGCACGGCCTCGCAACGCCGGTGGGGATCAACTCAACAACCGGTATTGCAGGCCTGACGCTCGGCGGTGGCTTCGGATGGCTCAGCCGCAAGTACGGTATGACCGTAGACAACCTGCTTTCCGCCGAGGTTGTCACGGCGGATGGCCGTCAGCTGCATGCCTGCGAAACGGAAAATAATGACCTGTTCTGGGGGCTGCGCGGAGGAGGCGGCAACTTTGGAATTATCACGCGCTTTGAGTTCCAGCTTCATCCCATCGGTCCGGATGTGCTCAGCGGTCTGATTGTGTTTCCGTTCAAGGAAGCAAAATCGGTTCTCACGCAGTTTGCACAGTTTACAAAAACCATGCCGGAGGAACTCAATGTCTGGGCCATCGCCCGAAAAGCCCCTCCGTTACCCTTCCTGCCGGAAGACGTTCACGGAAAAGAAGTGGTGGTGTTCGCCCTGTTCTACGCCGGGGATCCGGCGGAGGGAGAAAAGCAGATTGAACCTCTGCGCAGTTTTGGGACTGTGTGCGGCGAGTTTGTCGGCACCCAGCCATACGTCAACTGGCAGCAGGCATTTGATCCGCTGCTGACGCCGGGGGCCCGCAACTACTGGAAATCTCATAATTTCCTGCAGATTGAGGAACGCACCATTGATGCAGCCATCGAATATGCAGGGAAGCTGCCGACGCCGCAGTGTGAAATCTTCATTGCATCCATTGGCTGCCAAACAACGCGGATCGCACCTGACGCAATGGCATACTCAAGCCGTGATGCCAACTATGTCATGAATGTTCACGCCCGCTGGGAATCCCCGGAAGAGGACAAACAATGCGTCCAATGGGCACGCGATTTCTTCGCGAAAACGCTGCCGTTTGCCAGCGGAGGCGCGTACGTCAACTTTATGACCCAGGAAGAAACCGACCGGATTGCACGAGCCTACGGGACGACCTATGACCGGCTCGTAAGGCTTAAAAACAAGTACGACCCGGACAACTTCTTCCGGATGAACCAGAATATCAAACCCACCTGAAAAATGAAAAGCGCCCCGAAAAGACAGGGCGCTTTTTAACAGCTCTATTCGGCTCGGCTTAGGCCTTCTGCGCCGCGAACAACTGGTTGATGCCTTTTTCGGCCAAATCCATCATCTGGGTCATCTGCTCTTTGGTAAAGGGCTCTTCCTCGGCGGTACCCTGCACTTCAACAAGACGGCCGGATGAGGTCATAACAACGTTCATATCGACTTCGGCTTTGGAGTCTTCGAAATAGCAGAGGTCGAGCAACGGCGTTTCTTTGTAGATTCCGACGCTGATGGCGGCGATGGCCTCTTTGATCGGATCTTCTTTGAGAAGTCCCTCTTTCATCAAGCGGTCAACAGCAAGGCGCAGGGCAACGTAACCGCCGGTGATGGACGCCGTACGGGTTCCGCCGTCGGCCTGAATCACATCACAGTCTATCGTGACCTGGCGCTTGCCGAGCTTCTGCAGATCAACCACCGCGCGCAGCGCGCGGCCGATCAGGCGCTGAATTTCCATCGTGCGTCCGCCGACCCGGCCGGTTTCGCGACGAAAGCGGTCAGAGGTGGCGCTCGGAAGCATGCCGTACTCGCAGGTGAGCCAGCCACCGGGCACGTTGTCGCGCCGCATCCACGGCGGAACACTCTCATCCACGCTGACCGCGCAGATAACTTTGGTGTTGCCCATTTCAACCAGCACCGAGGCTTTGGCGTTGATCGTGAAATCGCGGGTGAATTTTACAGAGCGCATTTCGTCCGGCGCGCGACCGTCGTATCGTTTTTCTTCCACGTTGATGAATTCCTCGAGGTTGATTCCGTTTTCGATTTTGTTAAAAGGTTTTTTGCTCATAAGGCCGCCGATTATGCGAAACCACCCCCTGATTGCAACGGGAAAACAGGTAAACCGCACGCTCATGCGCCGTCATGGCCTCAAAAACAATCTCCTAAATGTGATGAACAAAGTAGGTTATTATGTTATCAAAGACCGCGAAAGGGAAAGGAGATCCAGAAGTCATGAAAAAAATTCAGATATCTGCGATGACAATGGCTGTGATGGTCCTCGGCGTACAGGCTGCGTGGAAGGTCCAGAGCGGTCCGGATGGAAGAATGGTGAACTACGGACCTACCTGCGCTCTCGAAAAAGGCCCGGACGGACGTATGGTCTGCGTTCCGGACGGGTGGAAAGCCGAGAACGGCCCCGACGGACGACTCATCGAAATCCCTCCGGGCGGACGCGGAGAATACGGCCCGGACGGACGCATGATTGCGGTCCCGGACGGCTGGAGCTTCCAAACCGGTCCCGATCAACGCGGCGTTGCCATTCCGCCCGGCGGAACCACTGTGGTTGGCCCCGACCAGCGGATGATTGCCGTGCCCAAAGGCTGGAACTACGAAATAGGCTCAGACCAACGAGCGGTAGCCGCTCCGCCCGATGGAAAACTGATCAGCGGCGGAGACAACCGGCTGGCAGCGGTTCCCAAAGGATGGACCTATCGGGAAGGCGCTGACCGGCGCATTGTTGCCCTGCCGCCCGACAGTGAATACACGGAGGGCCCGGATGGCCATATTGTTCCGCAGCCGCCGGACGACTACCGGACCGATGACTATATGATGTATTACTTCATCCTGCAGCTTCAGGCCATTACTGCGCTCGATGAAGCGGATGAACTGCAGTAGAAACAAAACTCTCCTCTTGTGCATTGCCGCGGAAGGAGAGTTTCTGCACCTGCCAGGAAAAGGAGATTTGCATGGGACTTGCCGGTGAACTGGAAAAGCTGAATGCACTGAAGCAGGCCGACGCGATTTCGGAAGAGGAATATCAGCAGGCCAAGGACGCCCTGCTGGAACAAAACCGCCCGCGAACACCTGCGGCGGCCGTACTGGACGTCAACACGTGGAGTGTGTTTCTTCACCTGTCACAGTTCCTGACCTACCTGCTTCCGCTGGCCGGAATCGTTGCGCCGATCATTCTATGGCAACTTAAAAAAGACGAATCCTCCATCATTGATCGGCACGGGAAAATTGTCCTCAACTGGATTCTCACCGAATTGATTCTTTTTCTGGTCGCGATTCCGCTCTGCTTTGTGCTGATTGGGGTGCCGCTGATCTTCATCATCTCTGTGGCAGCAATTGTTTTCCCAATCATCGGAACCATCAAAGCCGGCAACGGCGAAATCTGGCCCTACCCCTGCTCCATCCGCTTTTTCAAATAACCGGGTTTTCCAAAACTTGGGCCTATCGCATAGGAGCACACAGATTTCTTCCAATGTCTGGAAAACAAGAAACACAAACCAACCGCCTCAAGCCCACACTCATAAAACTTTGCACTGAATATAAAATCTTGACATAAAAGTCGTGGTTTAAAGGAAGTTTATTATGAGTGAATCGATACCCGTTCGCAGCTTTCCCTCCTATGAGGAAGCTCACAAAGCATCCGCCCAACTGGAAGCGGAAAACATTTCCGGAAAAATCATTAAAGAAAGCTCTGGTCTCTTTTTCAGCCTGCTGGTCGCAAAAGAATACTCTGAAAAAGCCGCCGGCCTGCTTGAAGATTCGGGATTTGAACCCCCAGCAGAAAAGCTCCGGGCCAAACCTGTCCCAACTGATACACCTCATGGGTTCCCGTTCAGCAGAGTTTCTGCGACAGCCGTCAGACAGGCGATGGAGAAAAAAAAGCGCGGGCTGATATCGAAGATCCTAACCCTGGTTATCTCGCTTCTGATATTCGCCGGCGCGGGGCTTCTAACCGGCTCTCCGCTCAACCTGCTCATGCTCGTTCTGGTCCTTCTGATTCATGAAACAGGTCATTGGATCGGGATGAAAATTTTCCGCTACAACGATGTCCAAATGTTCTTCATTCCGGGATTTGGCGCGGCGGTCTCCGGAGAAGCAGCTACCCCCAGCGCTAAACACCAGGCCATTGTTTCATTACTGGGACCCGTTCCCGGCATTCTGATCGGAATTGCCTGCATTATCGGTTACGTTTTTTCAAAACAACAAATTCTACTGAGAACGGCAGACATGTTTTTGCTGATCAACAGCTTCAACCTGCTGCCAATTTATCCTTTGGATGGCGGTCGGTTTCTGGAGGCTGTTCTGTTCTCAAGACACCCCAAAGCAGAAATCGGCTTCAAACTGGTTACGGCATTGGCAATAGGTTTTATCGCCTTCCAGTGGAAAAGCGCAGCCTTAGGAGTTCTGGCCTATATCTCAATTGTATCCCTGAAGCAGGTCAAAGATGTCGCGGAAGTATCTAAACAGCTTCGGGCGGAGGTCCCTCCGGACCGCATAGAGACCCATCGCGAAATACCGGACCATTGGCTGAACCGGATCCTGTATGAACTGGACAAAAAACTGCCTGAGAACCAGAAAAGCCCGAGAGGATTTGCTTCTGCAGCACAAACCATCTGGAACCGAATCCATCTGCGCCATTGCTCAGCCAGAGCAACTGCGGGACTGACACTGATCTATCTGCTGTTTTTAGCGCCGTATACCGGAATTCTGGCATTAAACAAAATTGCGGCATCCATGCAGCAGGAAAAGAACTCTGCTCCCATGGGACAGCAAGCCACTGACAACCTCTGAACATAGCTTTTGATCCAGTCCCGGCCCTCTTTGAGAACACAAACAAATTTGCGTGCCCCGCTCACATCTGTTAGAACCTTCCCCCGAACGGAGAAAATTTATGAGCATTAAAGTGGTTATTCAAGGCGCGGCGGGTCGCATGGGCAAAACGCTGATTCGCTGCATTCAGGAACAAAAAGTGACCGGACTCAAGCTGGTCGGCGCAATTGATCTATGGGATGTTCCAGACATTGGAACAGATGCGGGCATTGCTGCAGGCACCAAAGAAGCCGGCGTTAAAATGAGCACCGACCTTGCCGCCGCTGCACCGGATGCAGATGTCATTATTGATTTCACCTCTCACTTCGGAACCTCCGGCAACGCCGAGCGCGTCGCTGAATGGGGAACCGCATGGGTGATCGGCACAACCGGTCTTTCCGACGAGGAACTCGCCGAAATACACAAAGCCTCTGAAAAAGTTCCGGTCGTTATGGCCGGCAACATGAGCCTCGGCATCAACCTGCTCTGCAATCTGGTAAAAGAAGCCGCCAAAGCGCTGCATGCCAAAGGCTATGACATCGAAGTGATCGAACGCCATCACAACCAGAAAGCCGACTCACCGAGCGGAACCGCGCTGATGCTCGGACAGGCCGCTGCCGACGGCGCGGGCCTCGACCTGAAAAAATCGCAGATGGACGGACGAACCGGTCATCCTGGCGCACGCACAAAAGAAGAGATCGGCTTCCATGCCGTACGCGGCGGCGACATCGTCGGCGACCACACGGTTCTGATGGCCGGCACCGGCGAAATGATCGAACTCTCTCACCGGGCAACCAGCCGCGAAACCTTCGCAATCGGCGCACTCAACGCCGGGAAATGGGTAGTCGGCCAGAAACCCGGGCTCTATAACATGAAAAACGTGCTCGGGCTGTAATATCAGTCGCAGCAACATTTGAGCAGAAACTGCAGCCGCAAAAACGGCTGCAGTTTTTTATTACCGACGGACTCTACACTCCATAGCTGTACCCAGAGGCCGCCCGACGCAAGAACAGAGTTTTATGGAGGATCCCAAAACGAAAGTGCGAAAGATTCTGGACACTACCCATAACGGAATCTCCTTTTGGTAGTTGTTTCTCACAAAAGCAAGATACCAAAAATTCCGTTATGACTCCTCGTCCCCCGGAAATGGGTCATGAACCAAAAAAAGCCCCTTGCTTCTGCAAGAGGCTTCAGGCGATACATTCTTCATAAATCAGATGAAGAGCATATCGGTGTAGCTCGGGAGCGGCCAAAGATCAGCCGGAACAATGGCTTCGAGAGCATCTGCTGCTGCACGAACTTCGTTCATGGCTGCAATCTTTGCTTTTTCACCTTCTGCAGCTTCGAGTACAGCAATGCCTGCAACGAGCTTCTCCAGGAGAACGGACATTTCATCAGTAACTCCTTTCACGGCGGAAACTGCGGAATACTCAGTGATTGCAGTAACTGCGGCAGGGATGATCATCGTTTTAGCGATATCAGCAGTAACACCCGCCTCGATCGCAATCAGCGTATCGTACGCTTCGGTGTAGCTGTTGTAACGAGACTCGAGCTCTTGGTTGCTCAGAACACCGTATTTGGAGAACAGAGCTTTAGCTTTATCTGTTGTCAGCGCTTCCAGAGCAGCTTCGGTATCAACGAGATTGGGAAGACCGCGCCTGGCAGCTTCCTCAAGCCATTCGGCGGTGTATCCGTCGCCATCGAAGAGAATGCGTTTGTGCTCTTTAATGATCTCCGCAAGGATATCCTGCAACGCAGCATTGAATTCGGCACCCCCAGCAACAGCAGTTTCGAGCCTGGTGCAGATGTAGTCGAAGGCTTCTGCCACGATCGTGTTGAGCACAACATTTGCACCGGCAGCACTCTGGTTAGAACCAACAGCACGGAACTCAAAACGGTTGCCAGTGAAAGCAAACGGAGAAGTACGGTTCCGGTCGGTATTGCCACGCGGCAGTTTCGGAAGATTGTCAACGCCCAATTCAATATGGCCGCCATCCTTGGAGCTGCTGGCGCCGCCGGCCTCGATCTGCTCGACAATGTCGGTCAGGCAGTCGCCAAGAAAGATGGAAACAACGGCCGGAGGAGCCTCATTGGCACCGAGACGGTGATCATTACCGGCGGATGCAACAGAAGCACGCAGAAGATCAGCGTGAGTGTCAACTGCTTTCATCAGCGCACAGATAATGGTCATGAACTTGGCGTTGGCGTGCGGAGTGTCTCCGGGCTTCAGCCAGTTTTTACCATCCGGCCCCATGATGGACCAGTTGTTGTGCTTGCCGGATCCATTGACGCCGGCAAACGGTTTTTCGTGCAGCAAGCAAATGAATCCATGCTTCTCGGCGGTGGTACGAAGCACTTCCATGGTAATCATATTGTGGTCAACAGAAACGTTAAGGGATTCGAAGACCGGAGCGATTTCAAACTGGGCAGGACACACCTCATTATGACGGGTTTTAGCCGGAACGCCGAGTTTCCAGAGCTCTGCGTCAAGATCAGCCATGAAGGCAGCAACGCGAGACTTAATGGATCCAAAGTAATGGTCATCGAGTTGCTGGTCTTTGTTGGCAGGCTTGCCAAAGAGTGTACGACCAGTCTGGATAAGGTCGGGGCGGGCTGCATAAAGCTCTTCATCGAGGAGGAAGTATTCCTGCTCGGATCCGAGAGTCGCGATGGCCATCTTATCGCCGCAGTCGATACCAAAGAGTTTACCAAGACGAACGGTCTGTTCAGAAAGAGCCTTCATGGAACGAAGCAGCGGAACTTTTTTGTCGAGGGCTTCACCGTGATACCCGCAAAAAACAGTCGGAATACAGAGCGTTGCCGCGCCGGCGCCGTCGTATTTGATGAAAGCCGGGCTGGTCGGGTCCCAACCTGTATAACCGCGAGCCTCGAAGGTAGCACGCAGTCCGCCAGAAGGGAAAGAAGAGGCATCCGGCTCACCCTGAATAAGTTCGTCCCCGGAGAACTGCGTTACAATGCCGCCTTTGAAATCAGGAAAGATGAAAGAGTCGTGTTTTTCAGCAGTAGCGCCGGTCAGCGGCTGAAACCAGTGAGTGTAGTGAGTCGCGCCTTTTTCCATGGCCCACTCTTTCATCGCTTCAGCAACTTCATCCGCAATTCCTGCATCCAGCGGCTTGCCGGTATTAATGGTTTCTTCAAGGGATTTAAATGTTGATTCCGAAAGACGCTCACGCATCACTCTCGGCCCAAACACATTTTCTCCGAACAGCTCTGTTGTATTTGCCATGTTACTTCTCCTTGCGCTAAGCGCTTTCTCAATTCAGCTAAAGCAATGACCTTCTTCCAATCGAATAAAGATCAGGTATTTATTTACAGCAGGACACATGCCTCTTCGACCCATCGGAATAACGCAACGCATAAGATATTTATATGAAACGACTTACAAAACCAACACTCCACGAGACACTTGTTACACTCCGGAATAACAGTTACACAAATGTGCAAAACCGGGCAGCCTTGTTACATTTCTGGCCCACTCGCGTTGCCTTCCAGCTGCCGGATTCTTTTTTCCAGCACAGCTACCCGATCTTTTAACTTTGGAAGCAACATGGAGGCGGCGACATTCCTCTTAAACTTCTGAGCAGGCATCGCCGGCATCCCCATCACATATTCTCCAGGAGGAACATCTTTGGAAACGCCGGCCTTCCCGGCAACCACAGCGCCGGCACCCACTTTCAAATGACCGGCAACCGCTGCCTGACCAGCCAGAATAACTCGATCGCCGATCGTCGTACTCCCGGCGATACCAACCTGCGCAATGATTACCGCGTGATCCCCAATAGTCACATTGTGTGCAATCTGGACCAGATTATCTATTTTCACGCCGTTTCCGATGCGGGTCTTTCCAAAGCGTGCCCGGTCAATACAGACATTCGCACCGATCTCCACATCATTTCCGATCTGTACAATTCCAATCTGGTTGATTTTCGTTCGGACACCATCTGCATCGACCGAATAGCCAAACCCGTCACTGCCGACAACCGTCCCGTTATGAATGATAACGCGACTGCCGATCTCCGCTCCTTCTCGAATGGAAACCTGCGGATACAAAAAACTGTCTTCGGCGATGCAAACCCGGTACCCAATATAACACTGTGCAGAGATCACAGATCCGGAACCGATTTTGACGCCAGGCTCGATGACACAATACGGCCCCACACTGACCCCTTCGCCCAGCTCAACATCTTCAGCAACCACTGCTGTTGGATGCACTCCCGGAGCGGGTCGAGGCACCGGCGTATAAAACAGCGCAGCGGCAGATGCAAAAGCGGCATCTGGATTTTTACAACGAACCAGTACCGACGAGCAGTCGGCAGACCAATCTTCCGGCACAATCACTGCACCCGCAGTTGTCGCAGCCGCCGCCAGCGCATATTTCGGATTGGCTACAAAGCTGATTTGGTCAGCCGTCGCCTCATCAATCGCAGCGACGCCACAAATTTCAACATTGCCGTCTCCTTCAAGGAGACCGCCGATTTTTTCAGTGAGTTCACTCAGTTTCATTAGATTCCGCCGCCCCTTCTGCATCCACTGTCCCCAGCAGGCTTTCTCCATCGCTCAGCAGCGCTTCTCCGTTCTGCAGGTCCGGCTGCTTACTGTTCAGCATAGTCAAAACCGTCTCTGTAATATCGACATCAGGATGAGTGTAAATAAAAACTCCGACGGCTGCCCGGCGGGTTGAACTGTCGATGACAGCCTGCAACCCTTCCTGCTTGGCATATTCGACAACGGTCTCCCGAATTTCATCCATAAGCGTTTGGCTCATTCGGGAAACCTGCATCTGCGCCTGTTGCTTCCGGCGGTCCGTAAACTCCTTGATTTCCTGTTCTTTGGAGCGCAGGTCGATCAGGCGTTCTTCGTAAAGGATTCGTTTCCCATCCCGGATTTCCTGAGACAGCGTCACATCGCGAGCTTCTTTCTTAAGCCGATCGACGTCTTCGCTGATTTGGGTCATCTCATCAACCATGGCCTGGCGTTCGGTATCAGAATCCTTCTGCTGAGCTTCCATCTTTGATTTGGCGAGACGTGTCTTATAGAACTCATTGAACACCCGCTCCAGATCAACAAAAACAATGCGCTCCTCAGCGGAAACCGTTCCACAAACCAGCATGAGAGTAATGATAGACCAAAGAATTTTTTTCATATCGCGACTCTTTTCTTAATTAAAACGTATATCCCAACATAAAGTTCCAACGAGGGCTGGCATTTTCATTGTACTCATCGGTCAGATGAGGAAACGCATAATCCAGCCTCAACGGGAACATGGGCAGGTCAAACCTTGCTCCGATACCGTAACAGGAATTAATCTCCGGATCAAAGAATTCGAAAGGATCTTCTCCGACAGCACCAATATCGTAGAAAATTGCGCCGCGGATTTTATCCCAAAGCGGCACCGTATACTCCGCACTGGCAAACCAGCTGGCTCGCCCTCCATAGGGCTCGTTATTGTTGTTCGGGTCACGCGGACTGACATCGCGATAATCAAATCCGCGGAGAGTGCGCGGGCCACCAAGGTACAGCCGGTCAAAAATCGGGACCTCCTCATCTCCGTATGAGTCCACCGAACTCAAAGATCCCCGCACATTCAGCACATGATCATTCCACAGAGGCCAGAACTGTGAGGTTTTGGCTTCGGTCAAAACAGTTTCGACATCTCCCCCCAACGGTCCCCCGGCAACTTCCACACTTATCGAACTCTGATTCCCGCGAGTAGGAATGAAAAACTGGTCGCGGGTATCACGGGAAACGGTAGCGCCCACCGTCGATTTAAGACTGCTGCCCGCCTGAGTGGCCAGGAAAGAATTACTTGGCGCTGTAATATCCTGCACATCAAAATTCTCCAGAGAATAGCTGAGTGTTCCACGGACGAACGGCCCTAGAGGTTTACTAAGCGAAACCCGAGCGCCGGTCGTTTCCAAATCATAATCATCACTGTAATACTCAGCGGTCCGATGATAAAGGTCGACACCAAGAGACAGCTTGCGATCCAGAAACCAGGGTTCAACAAAAGATACCTCAACATCGTTTCGAGACGATCCTGCCTGAACGCGAACCTTCATTTTCTGCCCATCGCCAACCGGAGGCCAGTGCTTAATATCAAAGTTTCCATGAGACAGTTCAGCAAAGCCAACTAAAGCATCCACGCTGGAAAACCCGGCGCCGATCAGGAAACTGCCCATCGCTTTTTCTTTCACCTTGAAAGCCAGATCATACGTATTGGTTCCTTCTGCCGGAACATAGGAGCTGTCGACGCTTTCAAAATATCCAAGATTTTTCAGACGGCGTTCACTGGTCTCCACCTTCTGCTCATGGAACTTTTCGCCGGGGAATACTGCCAGCTCTCGGCGAATAACCTCATCTTTTGTTTTTTCATTTCCGCGAATATCAATCTTATGAATGGTCGCCAGCCGGCCTTCCTGAATCTGCAGCGTCACATCAGCAACCAGCGTATCCGGATTCGTCTGAATGACCGGCACAACCCAACTGCGAACATATCCCCGGTTTCCATAATAACGACGAACCGCCGCAGCGGCAGCATCCAGAGCAGACTGCGCCGCGATATCTCCCGACTTCAAAAAAATCTGTTTTTTAAGCACATCCGGCTCAAAAAGCTCCGCACCCTCCAACTCGATTTTTCCAATCCGGTACTGTCCCCCCTCCGAAATCCGATAGGTCAACTCCAGTCGGCCACGACCATGCGAATCGACTTCCGGCGCTTCCACAGAGACGTCCAGAAACCCTTTATCCATATAAAACTTCTGAAGAACCGCAAGGTCTGCATCCACCAGCTCCGGACGATAAGCTCCAAACCACGGTGTAATCCAGAATGTTTCTTTCTGGTTCAACTGACTGCGCACTTCATTGGAAACAAACCACGCATCTTCTTTAGAGGAACTCCCCAGCGAAGGAACCAGTCTTTTGAAAAAACGACCCGTCTTCGCAGCAAAGCTGTCACTTAAAAAACGATCTCCCTCCAACGTGATTTTTTTTACACGCAGCTTCTCCCCTTCATCCACAGAAACCTGCAGATCCGCAGCACCCGTTTCTTCATCCGGCGTCAGATTCCAGGTGGCCGCTGCGTCGGGATACTTGTGCTCCCTGCAGTAAGCTTCCAGCTTGTGCACTTTTTCGCCGACAATCGCATCATCGACATAATCGCCCAAATTGAGCTCGAGCTGATTCTTCAGTTTCCGGCTGCTGATTTTCTTTGCCCCGACGACCTCGATCTTCCGAAGACGGAAGCGCGGAACCACACTGTAGACAAGAGTCAGGCGCCCGTCGTCCTGTTCAATAAATGCGCGAACATATGAAAACCGGCCGGAGCGGCGAAGATTATCGACATCCTTGGCAACCGCGGTGTTCAGCTGATCCTCATTGTCCACCGCCTGCCCGGCTTGCAACGAGGTATACGCACGAACAAAAGAGGCATCGAGCTCCACTTTCTCTGGATTCTCAATGCGAATATCATCAATCGTAACAGCGGCCCATCCAGCAGAAGACAGCAGCATGCCTCCAACAAACAAACGTACAAACCGGCATGTCTTTTTCGTCATAAGCTCTCTCATTCCATTTCATCTGCGGCGTGCCGCATATCGCGATCCTCAAAGCGGGTGAATTCCTTAAAAAAGTTCATTTCGACCGTACCGGTCGGGCCGTTACGATGTTTGGCCACAATCACCTCTGCCAAGGGGTCATCTTCATCCACATCCCCCTTGTGGGCATCATTAAACGCCGGACGTGTCAGGAGCAGCACCACGTCGGCGTCCTGCTCAATCGCTCCGGAGTCACGAAGGTCGGAAAGGCGCGGTTTTCCGTCTCGTCCTCCCTGCTCGGGAGCACGGCTGAGCTGACTGAGAATCAGAACCGGAACGTTCAGATCCTTCGCCATCTTTTTAATTGTATTCGAGATAGAAGCGGTTTCCTGCTGGCGACCGTCCCGCATGCGGCGTTTATCGTGCAGAAGCTGAAGATAGTCGATGACAACCAGGTCAATGTCGTACACGCGCTTCATACGCCGTGCCCGGGAAAACATATCCATCACATCCAGACCGGCAGAATCGTCCACCACGATTTTTGCTTTGCCCAGCTGGTCGGCAGCACTGACCAGTTTGCCGTGATCCGACTTATGAATTTCTTCGCGCCAGGCCGGAATGCGCGCTTTACTGAACAGCATGCGTCGCACCAGCTGTTCCTGCGACATTTCCAGGCTGAATACTCCGACAGAAAACTTTTTGTGTTCTTTATTTTTTCCCAGCGCGGCATTTTCAGCAATGTTCATCGCCAGCGAGGTTTTCCCCATCGATGGACGGGCGGCGAGAACAATCATGTCGGTTTGATGTAACCCGCGGAGCTTTCCATCGAGGCCGTGATATCCGGTGGGAACCCCGAAGGACTGTTTCTGGTCCAGCTTTGCCATCGTCATGGCAACCGAGTCCTTCCAGTCCTCGGTTTTACTGATCTGCTGTCCGCTCAGTTCAAAAAAAGCGGATTCAGTTCGACTGAGAATTCCTTCCGCTTCTTCATCCGTTTCCGTATAGCAGCGGTCAATGGCCGCAGTTGCTTCTTCGATGATATTACGAAGCAGATGCTTCTGGCGTATAAACCCGATGTAATATTCGGCATGGGCCGATGTGGGAGTACTGTCAATCAGGCCTTCCAGAAAAACATAGCCGCCCACAGAATCGAGGCGGCCGTTTTTCTTCAGGTATTCGCCGACCGTGAGCAAGTCAACGGCCTTCCCTGATTGCGTCATCTCCTGAAGCTGTTCGAAAAGATGCCGATGTGCCGGAACGTGGAAGGAGTCGGCAGAGATCTGATTGTCCGAGCAGAGCTCGAGCACCTTTTCCGAATCGATCAGAGCGGAGCCGAGAACCCCCCGTTCCGCTTCTTCACTATAGGGCGGAAGACGATATCCGCTCTGATCGATCGAACTCATTCCTCAACAATCCAGACCTTCAGTGCAGCCTGCACTTCCGGGTGGAGGCTGATTTCCACATCGAATACTCCGAGTTCATGAAGCGGGGCAGCCAACTTGAGCTGGGTGCTTTCCAGTTGAATATCCTGTTCGGCCAGTTTTTCAGCAATCTGGGCCGCAGTCACCGAACCGAACAGCTTGCCGTTCTCTGTGGTTTTTACTGCAATTGTGCAGGACACATTCTCAAATTTCTTTGCCAGCTCTTCCGCAGCAGACTTTTCCTTTTTCATCAGCTCAAGACGCTCAAGACGCTTTTTCTCAATCTGACGTTTTTTTCCTTCGGTCACCAGCGAGGCAATTCCGCGAGGAAACAGAAAGTTGCGGGCGTACCCATCAGCAACGCTGACAACATCCCCTTCAATTCCGAGTCCGGGAACCGCATCCATCAACAAAACTTCTACAGCCATTTTCTTTCTCCAATCTGTATTCTTAGCGAAGCAGGCCCATCACACGTGCACGGCGAATGGCCCGTTTGACTTCACGCTGCTGCTTTGATGTCACACCGGTGTAGCGGCGCGAAAGAATTTTGCCGCGATCGGTCATAAACTTGCGGAGAAGTTCCGCATCCTTGTAATCCACTTCCGTCACGCCTTCGAGCAGGCGGCCGTTTTTTTCCTCTTTATTATAAGCCATGGTCATATCCTTTCCTTATCAAAACGGAATGTCGTCGTCATCACCAGTCGGAGTCGAAGCTTCCTGCGGTGCCGAAGGTGCAGATGACGGAGCATCTGAGGCTCCATCCCGCTTCGGCGCACCGAGAAACTGAACCCGGTCCGCACGCACCCGCAGCTTGCTGCGTTTTTCACCCTGCTGATTTTCCCACTGATCGAGTTTCAGGCGGCCCTCAACAAAAACCGGCGATCCTTTATAAAGGTATTCAGCACAGGTTTCGGCCTGGCGGGCCCACACTTCCACATCCACAAAAACCGTGCTCTCCACTGTTTCGCCGGCTTTGTTTTTGTAACTCTCATTCACAGCCAGTCCGAGGTCCCCTACAGCCGTTCCCGACGGGGTGTAACGCACCTCGGGATCACGGGTCAGATTACCCATCAGAAAGACTCGATTCAGTGTCGACATGTTACGCCTCCTGCGCGATCTCCGACTCTTCCTTCTTTACAAACTGAGCACGAAATACGTTCGTGGCAAGTTTCAGGCGGTGCTTGAACGCAGGAATCTTCAGGCCGTCCATGCGGAACATAATAATGGCGTAGATGCCCGCTTTTTTCTTTTTCATCGGACGTGCGAATGAACGCTTTCCGAGACGGGTTGAGCTTTCCAGCGACCCCTCGAGTTTCTCCAGCTCGGTTTTCACCGCGTCGATTGCCTGATCCAGATCTTCTTCACTCAGCGTTTCCGGAAAAATAAACAGTCCTTCATACAATGCTTTCAATGTCTCTCTCCTTGCTCCTCTATCCTCTATTAAAACGGTTCATCGCGCGCTCAACTCCATTAGCGCACGCTGCCTCCACTGCGTCAGCCGCCTGGCCAACCACATCGGCCAGTTCTCTCTGTTCTTCGGCCGAAAACGGACCTAGAACGTGTTCAGAGAGCGACACCTTATCAGGTTTCGATCCGATTCCAACCCGAATCCTGCCGAAAGCACCGTCCCCCAGCGCGTTCAGAACCGACTGCACACCATTGTGCCCGCCGGCCGATCCCTGCGCACGAACACGCAGCCGGCCCCACGCCAGGGCCGTATCATCAAATACCAGCAACAGGTCTGCCGCAGTCCCTTTCCCCTTGCGAAGCATCGGCCCGACGGCCGCTCCGCTGCGGTTCATATAGGTCTGCGGCTTTACCAGCTGCACCGGCTCTTCGCCGATCTTCCCTTTCGCGATCCGGGCGGGGAAGCGCCAGCTCCTGCGAAAGGAAAGGCCGTTCCGGGCGGCGAGTTCATCCAGCACCAGAAACCCAATATTGTGGCGGGTCATTTCGTATTCCCGCCCTGGATTTCCAAGCCCGACGATCCACTTCACTCAGACGGCCTCCGGAAAAAACGGAATTACTCCGCTCCTTCTTTTTTCTCTGTAATCACTTCCGGTCCAGCGCCTTCAGCGCCCTCTTCGCCTTCTGTCTCTGCAGCAAGACGCGGAGCCAGCACCGAAGTCACAACAATATCTTCGTCAGCCAGAATCGTGTATTTCGAAGTATCGATGCTGATGTCCTTCACGGTCATCACATCGCCGATCTTCAGGGCGCTCACATCCACTTCGATCTTTTCCAGAATATCGGCAGGCAGGCATTCGACGTCCAATGAGTAGAGGGAGTGATCAAGAATCCCTCCCTGACTTTTCACACCTTCGGCCTCGCCAACCGGCTCCACCGGGACCTGCACCTTGATTTTTTTATTGAGCGCAACTTCCAGGAAGTCCACGTGAATCACATTGCCGGAAAGCGGGTCGTGCTGAACATCCTTGAGCAGAACCGACTCGGTTTTTCCGTCCAGTTCAATTTCCACCATCATCTGCTCACCAGCATGGTGATGAAGCATCTGTTCAAACTCATGAGCCGGCAGGCTAACCGGGCGGGCTTCGCCGCCGTCTCCGTACACCACACCCGGGATCTGTCCATCGCGGCGCATACGGCGCGCATTAGACGAACCCTTCAGCTCTCTGCTGCTTACAATCATTTTCGCGTCCATAATCTTTTTCTCCTCTACGTAATTTCAAAAAGCGATGTCACCGAGCTGTTGCTGTGAATACGCTGAATGGCTTCGGCCAGCAGTTCAGCAACCGAAAGCACCTTGACTTTTTCACCGACATCACAGCGCTGCGGAACGCTGTCTGTAATCACAAGCTCTTCAATCGGCGAATTGGCCAAACGCTCCACACCCTTGCAGTTCAGCAGCGAATGGCTCACGACAGCCCGAATGGATGCCGCTCCGGCGTCGACCAGCAGGCGGGCCGCCGCAGTCAGCGTGCCCGCAGTGGAGGTCATATCGTCCACCAGCACCGCATTGCAGCCTTTTACATTTCCTACCAAATGGGTGGCCGCGACATCTTCAGCGCTCTTGCGCTCCTTGCCGACCACAGCCACACCGGCGCCAAGCATATCTGCATAGGCCGCAGCCTGCTTCATTCCACCGGTATCCGGAGCAACCACGACAAGATTTTCCGGTGTTTTTTCGCGTAAATACTTCACAATCACCGGTGCCGCATACAGATGATCCACCGGAATATCAAAAAAGCCCTGAATCTGCTGAGCGTGCAGGTCCATCGTCAGAATGCGGTTAATGCCGGCGGCAACCAGCAGGTTGGCAACCAGTTTAGCCGTAATCGGCACACGCGGCTGATCCTTGCGGTCCTGGCGCGCATAGCCGTAATAAGGAAGAACTGCCGTAATGCGTTTGGCCGAGGCTCGCTTGGCCGCATCGATCATAATCAGCAGCTCCATCAGGTTATCATTCGGCGGAAACGAAGTCGGCTGAATGATAAATACATCCCGTCCGCGGATATTTTCCGTGATTTTCACGAAAATCTCACCATCAGGAAATTTACGGATCTCTGCGGCACAAAGCTCCGTACCGACGGCCTTTGCGATCCGCCGAGCCAGATCCTGATGCGCTGTCCCTGCTAGAATTTTCACTGTTCTATCCTTTATATAGGAGATTTTGCCCGACCAGGACTCGAACCTGGACGCCAAGAATCAAAATCTTGTGTGCTACCATTACACTATCGGGCAGCCTTTTTAACCCAAAAAAACACCCCTCCCTTTCGAGAGAAGCGTTGAACCATAAGAAGAGGCCCCACCCTTGTCAATTAAAACAGGTAATGAACCGCAAGCAGTAAAATCGCAACCCCCGCCTCAATAAAAGCGACCACAGGGATATTGATTTTAGGCGCTATTTTCGAAAAACGGTCGTGATTCCACAGCCCAAACGACGCATCCAGCAGTAAAACAACTGCAATCCAAAACCTGATTACCCCCCAATTCATCGCAAAAAAACTCCTTTCTCTCCGCGCATCCAGCTTTTTTTTTCAGAAACCGGAAACGCGCTTCCCGTCAAAAAGGCTCGAAGCTGAACTCAACCTCAAACGCCAACGTTTCACCGATCGGCTGTCCGAAACTGCGCCCGGGAAGCTTCACCAGCATCTTTTCCAGTGCCTGCCGCAAAATTCGATGTCCCTCACCCCCCAGAACCTCCGCGGAAAGAATGGTTCCATGCTCATCAAGAATCACCAACAAATCAAATGTACCCTGCAGGCCAAAGCGCTCGGCAGCCGGAGGATAATATTTTTCCCGCTCAATCTGCTCAATCACCCAGCCCTGCACCTGATCCGGAGCAACCGAGTACACCGGAGCCGCCGCTTCCTGCGATACCTGAGCCACCGGCGCTTCCGGTCTCGGAGGTTCTTCCCGCGGCGGCTCGGGGGTCGGTTCCGGCATCGGCTCCTCAGGAACGTCCTCCAAAGCCACATCCGCCTCCTCCGGCTCCGGTTTCGGCTCCGGTTTCGGCGCAGGCTCAGGAAGCGGCGCAGGCTCGGCCTGCAGCTCCGCCTGCACAAAACTCAGCTTCACAGCACTCGCCACCGGCACTGCGGCATTCCGCTGATTCTCCAAACCCTGGAAAACAAGGACCAGCACGATCAGGTAAACCGCCCCGCACAGACACAATGCAGCGAGGCGGGTCAACCGCTCAAATGGACACGACTTATTCACGTCCGGCCGGCAACGTGGTTATCGAAACATCATCTCGCCCCTGCAGGCGGGTTTCGTCAATCACCGACAAAAACGATTCGAACGGCGCCGCACGATCCACAAACAGATTGATCCCGAGATCCGGATTCGAGCGAATCAGCGTCGGGATTTCTTCGCGAATTAAAACAATGCCGTCATGAAAAAGCGTTCCATCCGCATCGATGGTAATCACCAGCTGCTCCTTGCGTTCGGCCGAAGCCGAAGCGGACGCCGCCTTCGCCAGATTCACCGGCAGCGAAGGCTGAATAAAGGTTGATGTGATGAAAAAAAAGATCAGCAGAATAAACACCACGTCGATCAGCGGCGTCAGGTCGATCTCCTCATCAAATTCTTTATCCAGTGACCAATCTTCCAACATAATTAATTTTTTCTTTTACCAAAAAGATACAGAAAACACGGAAACCCAGCTGGCAACACATTCTATCTAAAGTTGAAGACAGTGCCCGGAATCCACAGGCAGTCCCTGTTTATATTGATAAACTCCTCACAACCCGGATCGCTCATTTGTGGCTTGCTCCCTGTTTTCAGTTTATTCCGTGATTAATTTTCGTCTTGGCCAATCATCAATTCACGGGCAGCCTCAATCGTCCCGATCATCAAAGACCGGGTGCGCAGGCGGAGCAGGTAGTAAAACACCAGCGTCGGAATCGCAACAGTCAGTCCCATAATCGTCGTAATGAGCGCTTCCCAGATTCCGCCGGCCAACGCAGCATTATCCACCGCCGCCTGCAGCGACATTTCGCGAAACACACGAGTAATTCCCAAAACCGTTCCGAGCAGCCCAAGCAGCGGGGAAATCACAGAAATCAGGCGCAGAATCGTGAGCGATACGGTTGTTCCGCTGAGATTGCGCTGGAACAGGTAAGCGACCTCTCCCTGCAGCTCTGATCGTGCGGTCCTGTGCGCCAATGCTGTCAAGAGCACATGCGCAATCGGATTTTTTGCCGCATCCTCTTCTGTTACGGTCGGCGACTTTTTTTTCAGCGCGGCTACAAACCGACGGAACCCGACCGGCACCACCGCCAGATAAATGAGTCCGGACAGGAAGAGATAAAGGCTGACAAAAGAGAGCACTGCGATCACTAAGCCCGCCGGCCCGATTTTTGCATAAACGGCTTCAAACATCATTTTTCTCCAGACCCGGAAGCATAGGACGGTTTCCAACCTTTGGAAAGTCTATTGCCGAGGCCAGCCCGGAACTTCCAGAGTTCTGGAAGCCCGGCGCTGCCTTAAACCAGTGAACTTTCAGAGAATTTCAACGTTCGCGTCCAGCCCTTCGTGGCTGGCATTCGGCTTAAATTCCACTTTGACACCTTTCGGTGCACGGATTTTCACGTTCAGTCTACCGCCACTGACTTTCCAGCTCACGGAAACCGGACCTTGCGGGGTCGCTGTTGCTCCCCGGGCATTTTTCAGGTTGCTGAGCCACGGGCTGATTTCAAACGCCTTGCCGCCGACGGCGGTCTGGCGGATTCCGAGAACGATGCGGTTCAGGAACCAGATCGGACTCGACGACCACGCGTGACAATGGCTGCGCGTCGGGAAGCCTTTCGGCGAACAGGTACTTCCGGCAAATGTTTCCCAAACCGTATCTGCTCCGGCATCAACCATCGGCTGAAATCCTTTGCAGATGGACTCCAGCACGGCATCGTATTCTCCGAGCTCTTCAAGCGCTTCATACATAAACTGCATGGCAAACGGAGCGCTGACCACCGTCATATCCTTCGTCGGATTGAGAAGATTCCGACGCAGCACCTCTTTTTTACCTTTCGGAATCATATCAAACATCACCGGGAACATGGAGGTATGCTGGCAGATTTTCGGGCTCGGCTTTCCGCTCTTGCGAATACTGTCGGGATACGAACCCTTTTTGTCGTTCCAGGTCGCATTGATGGCGCGCACCAGTTTTTTGCGGGCGGCAGCAAATTTCTTCTGAGCCTTGCTGTCCTTCAGGATTTCGGCGCAGTTTTCGGCAGCGCGCAGCGCGCCGACCAGCAGCATGTTGTTATGCATCACCGTCGGCTGGGCCTCGTCAATCGGAGCCCATTCGATCAGATTCCAGAACTCGCCGCTGAACAGGCCGTCGGCATTGAGCAGGCCGAGCGCGCCGTCAATATTCTGCTGCACGGCCGGCCACAGCTTTTTCAGGAAGCGCCGGTCGCCGCTGTGGAAGTAATGCTCCCACACGTGCATACCCCACAGGAAGCTCCACGCCGGCAGAATGCAGTCCCACGACGACGGCACCTGGCATCCGACAATCGGGAACTGCTCCAGCGACTGGGCGCCGAGTTCCAGACTGCGGGCGGAAACATCAAAGTTGGCATACGCTGCGAAAGCATAGAGTGCCTCGTTGCGGGCGTCGCCGATCCAAAGCGTCTGCTCGTACAGCGGACAGTCGGTAAACGTATCTTCCATGCAGAGTTGCAGAGTGCGTTCCGACATCGCCCAGGCTTTGTTGAGCATCGGATCGCTGCACTTAAACGAACCGGTCGCCTGAACCGGCGCAGTCGATTCGATCACGCGGAACTGCTTGATTTCCACCGGAGTCTTCTGGTTGCGCAGCGTTACAAACAGATAGCGGCCCGAACGGCGCTTAAGCGATGTAAAGCGGTTCATTCCTTTTTTCGTCACATACCGCAGGCCGTTACGGTTGTAATCATGCACATGCTGCAACACACCGTCCTCGCGGATAAACTCAATCGCATTGATATCCACGATGACACCCTCATCGGCTTTGATTGAAAATTCGAAATAACCGCAGACCTGCCCGCCGAGGTCAAAGCAGAGTTCCACATCCCCCTGACGCGACGGCTTGACAACCTTTCCGTCGAACAGACGATCCGCAGCCCCCAACGGCTCGCGGGCGGCAAACTCCCCGGAAAAATCGCTCATGAACACCTGTTCCGTCGGAATAGAACGAAGACTTTCTTCCGGAAGCGTCTGCGCTTTGGCTACAGCTTCGATCTGCATCAACCACCCTTTACGCAGTTTCTCGAGCTGCCTGTTCGGGAAGGAAAACCAGAGGCGGTCGTTGTCGGCCAGCAGGTATTTGTCAAACACAGCAACCTGCCAGTCGCTCCACTGCCCGCCGGGCATATCCAACCAGGAGAAGGTCAGGTCTTTCTCATGGCCCAGAAACGACTTACAGAAGAAGAAAACCTGATGCGATCCGGCGGCCAGCGTAACCTTGCCGGACTTCAAAATCCGTCCATTTACCGCCACGGCCCAGTTTCCCGAGTCCGGATTGGCAATATCCGATTTATGCGCTTTGTCTGAGAAATCAAACTGCTGTTTTTTACGCACTTTGAAAACACCCGCCAGAGCCACCGGACGCGTCGTGGTTCCGTTGGCCTCAGTGAGACCGGGATGTGCAATCTGCGCAACCGGCACCGTGTACTGCAGCCCGGAGCGTTTAACAACCGACACACTGCGAAGTTCTTTGGGGCGAACCGGCTTTTGGGTCAACAGGCCGACCTGACGTGCCGTGACGCGACCGGGACGTTTCTGTTCCACCGCCGGCTGCCAGTCAAACACGCTGGACAGTCGCGCATCGTATTCTTCCACCGGCTCCATCTGGATCGAAACTTTCGGAGTCCACTGCTGCCAGGCATAGGAAGGCGACGCCAGCCAGGTGGAATCCGTAGCAATGGAACCTTCGGGTGTATCGAGCTGAGCGAGCAGTCCGGCCTGCTGCGGAATCTGATGAAAGGTGCCAATACCAAAATAGCGGACGACCACTTCAATTCTGTTTTTACCGGCCTTCAGCAGACCGCCGACGTCATGCGTATCATGCTGGAAATGATTTGGATAAGCCCGGGCCGGTCCATCATGAACCCACTTTCCGTTAATGGAAACGCGGTACCAGCTGTCCGCTGTAATCCTCAGCGTTGCCGCATCAACGCTCGCAAGCTCAAATTCCTTTTTAAACAAAACCGTCTGGTTGTAATCCCGGACATCATTCTGCGCACACCAAATCCATTTCCAGTTAGTCTTCATGTCTCCCTTTCAGTTTCGGAAAAAGCAAAACCTTAGAGAAGCCGCAACAACAACACAAGCCACGGCTTTCCAAGGTTTGGAAGTCGACAAACCCCAGCTTACAGTATCACTTCGGACAGCGGACGTTTCGGCACCACATGCTCATCCTGTTCGTCACGATAATACCGAATCGAATCCGTCGCCTCAGTCAGTCGGACGGTTTCGTCCGGAATACCCATTGCCAGCACCAGAAGGATTTCGTATCGGCCGGAAATGTCCAGTGCGTCCGCCAGACCCCGGCGGTCCAGCGATCCGATCATGCACCCGCCGAGTCCCTTTTCCGCAGCTCCGAGCAGAATGGTCTGAGAAGCAATCCCGGGATCATACCCGAAATGTCTGGAGATCTCTGTATCTCCCAGCACCACAATATATGCCGCAGGGCGCTCGCCCTTTTCCGGTCCAACCCATTCCGTCAGATATCCGGCCCAGTTCAGGTACGGAAAAATCCGTGCATTGGTGTCTGCATCACAAGACAGTTTATATTTGAGAGGCTGCAGATTAGCACTTGATGCACTGATTCGGGCCAGATTCACCAGTTCCTCCAGCACGGACTTCTCGATGGCCCGGCCCTGTTGAAACCGACGATAACTCCGATCCGCTTCCACGATCTCTCTGAAATTCATAATCCCCTCCGGTCAAAGACGTATTGTTACCATTTCGCAGAACACCTGTTAAGTGACTTCCTCTTTCCAAAGTTTGGAAATTGTCTTTTTCA
The DNA here is from genome assembly GCF_009905215.1 of Tichowtungia aerotolerans. Classification (GTDB taxonomy): domain Bacteria; phylum Verrucomicrobiota; class Kiritimatiellia; order Kiritimatiellales; family Tichowtungiaceae; genus Tichowtungia; species Tichowtungia aerotolerans. The sequence continues at coordinate 776,051 of NZ_CP047593.1, forward strand.
GGCCCCGGAAACATTGCAGGTTGTTTTCCATGAAACAGCTCATCGTTTTTATCTGTGTTACGGTTCTTTCGATCCTGCCGGCAAAAGCCCGCACATGGACGAATACCAAGGGAAAAACATTCGAGGCGGAAGTCGTCTGGATCAATGAAGATAAAGAAGTCAAACTCGCCTCCGCCAACGGAGAAACAATTGTTGTTCCGTTCGCAGGCCTCTCTGCCGAAAATGAAGAATATCTGGAAGACCTTCTGTTCCGCCAGATTCATGGAGAGCCGCACCCGGTCTCATGGAAAAAGATGAACGAACTGTTCGGGCTCAATATATGGAAAGACGTTTATGTTTTCGACGACCACACCAAACCGGCCGGCGAGCGTATGCAGCTGGAAAAAGAATCGGAAACCGACTTCATGGAAAATTACCGCGCGTATCCTCTGGGGAAAGAACAGATTCTTTCTGAGCCGGTTTACACCAGCGTGCTGTACGGCGGAAAACAATATGTGGAAAGCCTCTGCTTCGTATTCCTGAATCAGGGCGACATCCCGCTTCCGGAGCAGATGAGCGACGGATTTGTCGAAACAATGACTGAAGACATTGAGGCAAGCGGCATGCGCGTACACGATGCGATTGTTCCGATTCTGGGTGAGCCGAAGCGTGACACCATCGGTAAAGGTTCGATGCGTGAAAAGGTCTGGCGCTGGGACTGGAACGATCAGTCAATGCTGCTCAGCGTACAGGAAGGCAAATATGCAATGATGCGTATTCTGCCGGCCGAACTCGCAGATCGTTCCGGAAAGGTCGAAGAGGTCGAAAGCAGAGAACTGCGCAAACAAATGAAATCCTGCGTGGAGCGGCGTGACAACGGCGATGTCATCATCCGCAACATTCCGATGATCGATCAGGGACCGAAAGGCTATTGCTCCCCTGCCACATGGGAACGCTATCTTCGATATCTCGGAATTCCGGCCAACATGTACCAGCTGGCCAACGCCGGCAACACCGGCATCGGTGGCGGAACCCATACAAAAGAAATGATCGATGCGACCGAAAGCCTTCTTTTTACAAACGGAAGGAATCTGAAAGAAATTGAGGACCCGCTCGAAATCCAAACCATTTCTGAGTATATCGATGATGGCATGCCGATCATGTGGTCGTTCGCAACATCATCTGACCTCCAGCGGGAAATCAACCGGCATAACGCCCGCAGGAACGAACGAAAAATTGAAGAAAAAGAAAACACCGGCGCCAATGTCCACGGCGGACACATCTGTCTGATTATGGGATATAACCGGAAAATTCAGGAGTTCGCGATCTCCGACAGCTGGGGCCCGAAATTCAATGAACGATGGGTTCCCATTGATTTAATCGACTACATACCGTACAGCGTCATGAATGTCATCAGATGGTAATTCATCTGAAAGAGATGATCACGGAATGCTGAACCGCTTCTCCCGGCTCAACCACCCTTAATGTACCGGCCTCCTGCTCGGCGGCCTGCCCGTCCGGATGGCAGTTGGCAGGCTCCAGCCCCATCACATATTCCTGCTCGCCCATCATTTTCCACTGGGTAAAAAACGGCAGCTCGGCCTTGCGGAAGGCCACCTCAACCTCGCAGCCGGATTTTTTATTTTTGAGCGTCATGCGGGCCATGCCATCTTTATCGGTTTCGACATCGTGGTAATAACAGGTTTCGGCACAGCCGGCAGTCGGCACATGGCACTCGCTCCATCTATCAATGCAGGCGGCTGCAGCATCGTTGCGCGGCGTCGTGTTGAGGGACTTTCCTTCCACCACCGAATCTTCGCTCAGCAGTGGATAACCGAGATTGATGTGATAAATCATCATCAGCGGCGACGAACGAACGCCGCGGTTAACAATCTCATCCCGGATCGCAATCGAGTTATCCCCCATCGCCGTCGAGATGGTCCGCCGAAGTTCTAGGTTCTCGCCAAAAAAACTGACCTCGCGCACCGTTCCGCTGACACGGAGTTCATAACGACCGTTTTTCCATTCCTTGGAAATGCTTACGTCTTCGGCAGGAATATTGGAAAGACGTCCATGCAGCCCGAGCGGTCCGGCGACCTCCATGCCTGCTTCGGGCGCCGGATTGCCGGCCGTGCGCATCCCGCAGCCGGCCAGCAGGCCGCCGCCGAAACTGCGCAGCCAGCGGAAACCGTCCGACTCAAAACGGGAGGGATGCACCAGTCCTACCGGCGTCTGATACGCCACCGGCGTTCCGTTAAACGAGGCGTCACCGATGTCCATGCCGCGATCAAGCAAAACCGTAAAGCGCAGGCCGCTTCCATTATCAACGTCCGCTATGCGGATTCCACGACCGCGCCCGTCATCCAGCACCGATGTGCGAATCCTCGCCAGTTGGTCCATCGTGCCGACATATCTCCTGAGTTCATTCGCTGTCATCAGATTTCCTCTCTTAAATGCGGAGCGATCTGCAACCATACAAACGTGGCCTCTTCGTTCCAAACTCCCCAAAGTGCTTCGAACCCGGCTCGAATTTTTTCAACATCTTTCCCGAAAAGATGAACCGCGGCCTTCGCGGCCCCTTCAGCAAAAACATTCGGGAAAACATCCTGACTCAGCACAACACGCATCGTCCCGATCAACCGATCGTCCCAGCTCAGCTTTCGCTCGAGATCGCGACAGACACGATCCACCCGGTCGGTAAGATACGGGTTGACCATTCTCTCGAGCAGATCGTCGGCATAGGCCGCGAACCCGTCCGACGTAAACAGCTCATCCACACCGGCCCACTTTTTGCACAGTGCCACACCGGACTCATCAACAAACGCCTTGCGCGCCCAGGCCAGCAGATCGACCTCATCTGCCATCTCATGCATAAACAAAGCGCCGTTCTGCTGTGCATACAGGCCGAGCCAGAGGTGAACCGCATTATGCCCGTAGAGTTTGGCCTCTTCGAACGGAAGCAGATCGGGCTTGTCGTACAGCCCCTGCACCATCCGCTCGCTGAGTCCATCGCAGGACTGGATCAGGATTTTATTGAACGCTTCGACCAAATGTCCGCGATCCGCGTCCGGCGTCAGTGTCGGAATGTCGCGCCGCACACATTCCTCGGCCGGGAAAATGCAGCTCATTTTCCCGATCACGGTATTGAGAGTTTGCGTGTTGGCAAACGAACCGATTTCCTTTTCGAGTTCTTCCGCCGCATGATTGTGGTTTTCGGCCGCATAAACAAACCGGCGGCGATCAGGCTCTTTTCCAAAACCTTCCTTCAGCCAGCCGAGGTGTTTAAAAAATGCAATACTCGGAAGCGCTGTCGCGACTTCATCCGCCATTGCCGCAGCTTCAACCAGCTTCGCGGCCTCTTCCGGAACGGTCGGATTATAAATTTCGACTCCGGAAATCGTTTCAGTGGTTACTTCTGTATTCGAAGCAATGTTGATCCGGATCGTTCCGTCATTGGCACGAATGGATTCAATCAACGCCGTATCCACATCCGCAATGACAAGCCGGTCAAAGCCGCCGCGGAATGCGCCGTCGAGAAAGATACTGGTCTGGATCGGCCCCAGGCCGATCCCGAGAAATGTTTTCATAGGTCTCCTAAAGGGTTTTCAGTACAGGCTGCAATGACGGCTGCAGCTGCTTATACAGCGCATGTTTTTCGCGATAAAACGCGTGACGTTTTTCGTCCGGCTCAAACAGGCGTTCGTGCCTGACAAACAGTTCGGCGGCGGCTTCCGGGTTTTGGAGAACACCGGTTGCAATACCGGCGTTCATGGCAGCGCCGAGCAGTCCCGCCTCGGTAATCACCGGGCGCACAACGGGCACACCAAGAATATCGGACCGCAGTTGAAGTCCGGCATCAGATTGGGCACCTCCGCCGGAGGCAATATATTCCGACGCACCAAGACCCAGATTCTTCAGCGCATCCATTCCCTCAAGGAAGTAGAACGCCGTACCTTCCTGAATGGCTTTAAGGATCTCACCGCGCTTCGTGGAGGTTCGCAGTCCGACAATCACGCCAGCGGTATCCGGCGTATGATGCGGCGGCGTATCAAAGTGCGGTAGCACCAGCAGACGGCTCGGCTCAGCCGGCATTTCCCTGTCAAGCTGACTGTACGAAACGGACCCGTCCGTAAACGTATCGCGAAACCATTTCACCAGCAGGCCGGCCTGGTTGTAATGAAACGAAACAAACAGGTCCGGCACCAGATGATGTTCCACATTCAGGTTATTGCGGCACATTTCCTGCAGGTCGGACGGCATGTTGTAAATCGGGGTAATGCAGTCGAACGACCCCATGCCGTACACCGCGCGCCCGGCAGAAACACCGCCGCATCCCAGCGCGTTGCAGCACTGATCGTGACCGCCCGCAACCACCTTAACGCCTTTCGGAAGTCCAAGCTGTTCAGCCATGGCATTGGAAACCGTTCCGGTGACCGTTCCACCCGGCACCACCGGCGCCAGCTTTTCGCGATCGATGACGCTCCACGCGAGCAGCTCGTCCGACCAGTCGTTTTTCTTCAGGTCGAACAGCAGCGTGCGGTTGGCGTGCGAATTGTTAGTGGTCGGCTCTGCGCCCAGCATAAAGGCGATGAAATCGGCCCAATGCAGGAACAGGTCGGCAGCATCATACACTTCCGGGCGATGCTCTTTCAGCCACAGAATTTTCGGCATCGAATAATTGGGCCCGAGCAGGTTCGGATTGATCGCGTAAAACACTTCATGCCCGAAGTCTGCCAGCAGCCGGTCGATGTGCTCCTGCCCGCGGTCGTCGACACACAGAATACTGTTATCGAGGATTTTCCGACCTTTGGAAACCGGCACGACCGCTTCGCCGAAACTGCCGATCGAAAGCGCCGTGACCGGGTCGTTTCCGGCCTGCGCCACCGCTTCGGCAATCACCTCGCAGGTGATTTTCCAAACATTGGAAGAATCAAGCTCCGACCAGCCGGGCTGCGGATGCAGCATGTCGTATTCGCGGTAAGCCTGCGCAATGCAGGCCCCGTCGAGATTGAACACGCCGGCTTTGACGCCGCTGGTCCCTAAATCGATGCCGAGCAGACTCATAGTTCTTTGAGTTCGTAACCAAGGTATTTGGTGAATGCTTCCTTGACCGCCGGGGCCACATGGCCGGCGGTAACGCCGACGTGGTGGCGGTAGCCTTCATGCCCAATGTACTCGAGGGCATTCTGCAGGTTGTTGATTCTGGCAACGCCGCCGCAACCGAAGAACCCTTCTTCAATTTCATCGGCAGTGAACTCGCCTTCACCGAGGTAACACCAGAGTTTGCCGTCGGTGGTCTTTGCGCTGGCAAAGGTCATCGGCGTCGGCGCGATGCGACCGACGTTGCAGCCCCAGCCGCAGCCCGCGCCCATTGCTTTGGCGAACATCGGGTGGTCAACAACCTGCCCCTTGGCAGTCATCAGTCCCTGAGGAACCGGGCCGCAGTGGAACAGGATGCATTTATCCGGATCGTCGCCGTAGTTGTTGTTCCAGTCGAGACAGGTGGCCGGCAGCTGGGACGCGAGGCGAAGCGCATACATCGGAACCGCGTTGCAGACGTCGAGCTCGCAGGCGGAGACAATGCCGCGGTCATTCATTTCGCTGAGCAGTACACACGGGGAAACGCCGAGCTCTTTTTCGATTTCGATCCAGCAGCGCAGCGCCATGCAGTCGAGCTTGTAGTCATCCATGATGTTGTCGAGAACGACTGCCACTTTGGCCAGCATTTCCGATTTTTCGGCCGGAACGCCGTCCCAGTTAGTGTAGTTTTTCAGGCGCTCAGCTTTGGCAATAAACTGATCGTCGGTGGTTTTGATGTCGCGCACACGCAGGAACACCTCGGACAGGTCGAGCGCCTCGGTGGTAATGCCGTAGCGCTGAAGGGTCAGCTCGTCAAAGCGAACCGTCTTAAAGGCCGTCGTGCGGGCTCCGATGGCGCCGACCGACATCTTTTTCATCTTGTTGGCCACGCGGCAGACGGCGGCGAACTGCGTGAGATGCTTCTCAAACGTTGCGCTGGTCGGAGCCACGGTATGCGGCTGGAAGGTGGTGAACGGCAGGCCGTACTGGCAGAAGATGTCCATCACGGAAAACTTGCCGCAGAACGCATCGCGGCGATCAGCAAAGCCCATTTTTCCGAACTCGTCCGGATAGGCCTGAACGAGAATCGGCACGCCGCATTCTTCGAGCGCGGCAATGGCGCCGTTTTCATCGCCGAAGTTCGGCAGGCAGAGGATCACGCCGTCATACTTTCCCGCGTTCGCTTTGAGGAACTGTGCGTATTTGATGCCGTCGTCAACGCCTTCGATTGCGCCGAATTTGGTGAGCGACTCATCCATCAGCAGTGCGTTGAATCCGAGTTTTTTGAGTACAGCGGTCATCTCGCCGCGGGCATCAGAGATCAGCTTTTCCGGAAAAAATCCGCGGTTGCCGAAATAAAGTGCAAATGTCATTTCCTGTTTCATGGGTCAGCCCTCCGGGTTAAGGATTTTTGCAGAGTCCTGCACTTCGAGATCTTCTTTGATGACAACGAGCATGGCGTCGTAGACCGCCTGCTGCGCGGCTTCGATGCCGCTGGCAATCGCCGCTTCGTACGGCTGGCGGATTGCGGTTGCCACATTGATTTTGGCAATGCCGTGCTTCATGGAATCCATGATGTATTCCTTGCGGATTCCGGTTCCGCCGTGCAGAACGAGAGGAATGTCCGTTGTTTTGTGAATGCGGTCGAGGTGCTCAATGTTCAGGCGCGCGGCCACTTTCTTTTTACCTTTGGCGGCGGCGGAAATCGCACCATGGATGTTGCCGATGGCGACAGACAGCCAGTCGCAGCCGCTCTGGCCGGCAAACTGTTTGGCTTCGTCCGGATCGGTGAATCCTTTACCGGAGGCAAAGAGTTCCTCGTACGGCGGGAGCGGCCCGGACTCGTGCCCCATCACCGCGCCCAGCTCGGCCTCAATCGGAATCCCGGCGGCGTGCGCCACATCCGCGGCCTCTTTGGTGCAGGCAACGTTTTCTGCGAATGACAGGCGGGAGCCGTCCACCATCACGGATTCATAACCGGCATCCACCGCGCGCTGGATGATTTCCATGAAGTCGACGCGCAGGTCGTCTTCGTCGATCACCGGAACGTGGTCGAGGTGCAGGCGGGTATGGCCCGGCAGTTTGCATTTTTCGTATTCAGCCTGAAGCGCTTCGAGGCTGCCGGTTTCGAATTTTTCCCACTCGAGGCGAGCGGCCATCACCAACCCGACGCTGTTGGTGTCCTTGATGGCCTTCACGACCGGCTCCACCATCGGCAGATACGGGATGTTGAATGCGGGAATAACGACGCCGGCCGTACAGGCCCGTCTCATCAGCTGCTGCGTTGATGCATACGGCATAAGAAATCCTTTCTTTGATTGAAGGAGATCATTGTGTCGCGCGGTACAGAAAAGCGGAATGGACAGGAGCACTAAAACATGTAAAATACGGCAAACTTAAATACATGAGGAGGAATGGAATGATGGAATACAGGAATAGTTGGATGAATGGGATCAATTCAATCCTCCATCGTTCCATTATTCCATAATTCCACTCTTCCTTTCTTCCAATGATCAGGACCGCCATAGAGACCCGCGAAATGAATGAGGTGATGAGCCGGCTGCACCGGCTCTTCGACATCCGCATTACGTTTTTTGATGTGCAGGAAGACGAACAGCGCGACTTCCACATCAAGCCAATGTCGCCGTTCTGCCGCGCACTGCGCAAACAGAAAAGCATGGACCAGAAATGCAAGACCTGTGACCGGGAAAACCTGGCCGAAGCCAAACAACTGCGCGATGTCCATATCTACCACTGCCATGCGGGTCTGATTGAAGGCATCGTTCCGCTTTATGACCGACGGAACCTTTATCTGGGAGCCATCGTTTTCGGACAGCTTCGCGATCCGGACACCAAAGCCAATGAAGACTGGAGCGGAGCGCAAAAAAAACACAGGCTCAGTCTGTCACCCTGCCCGATGGAAAAAGCGCGGGATATCGGCCACCTGCTGAAGCTGGTCAGCGAATCAATGATCGACCGCGAGCTGATCCGGCGGCAGAGCAACCCGTGGGTGGCAACGCTAGACAGCTATATTGAGCAGCACCTTCATGAAAAAATCACGACCGACGATCTGGCCCGTCAGATTGATAAATCCGAGTCATTCATCACTCATCACTTCCCACTCGAATTCGGCTCCACGCCCCGCCAGCACATCCTCAAGCGCCGCATGGAAGAAGCCAAACTGATGCTCGAAAACGGCACGTCCGTTCAGGAAACCGCCGAACGCCTCGGCTTCTACGACGCCTTCCACTTTTCCAAAACCTTCAAACGCTTCTGGAACAAACCGCCCAGCACTGTCGGTTCCAACTAGCGTTTTTACCCAACGAATCTCATATCGAAAATTTTTATAAGATTCACAACCTGTTGTGCGGGTTTATATTTCATTGCGTTGTACATTGGGAGATGTATAGCGAACTTCGCCTAAACCAACAGTCTATTGGTTATCCCGCACAATATCTGTAATCTCCAACGAAGAAAGCGGAATAACAGCCAACTCACAGTCCTCTTTACCAAGAGAGTAGATTACATACAAATTGCCGTCATGCTCATACGCGTAGGGATACTGCCATCCGGGCATCTTATGCTTCCCTTTAAATACCGGCTGATAGGTTACGCCCTGACGTATTTTGTACATGCGCACAAAAGCCTCCCCGCCGGGACGACTAACCGCCACAGCAAGGGTACTGCGGTCCATGGGATCTCCATCACTGACATTGGCAACCAGATACCGCTGACCAGTACTGAGCATTCCCCCAAAAACCTTCGAACGAATCATCGGGAAATTACTCGCCCGAGCACGAGTCCATGAGCGACCAAAATCTGAACTGGCTGAAACGCCGGCCACGCCTGGAAAACTGGAACGCATAACAGCGGTGACCTGCCCATCATCAACAATCAGTGTTGTCTCCGAACACTTATCGCCTTTTGACACCGGAATGGGAACCCGATCCCAACGAGTAAAATCGTCACCATGACTGATAAACACACAGGCCCAGAAACCCGTATAAACCCCGCCGCAAATCCAGTTCCCGTTTGCCATCCGCACCGGGGCATCCACCATCCCGCCGCCGCGCGCAACTATACCTCGCGACTCCCAGCGGCCCGTTTTCCCGTTCAACAGAAAAGCTTCAGTATTGACCTGGCGCACTCCGCTTGAATAGTCGAACTGCAGCGCAAAGAACCACAACTCACCATTATGCGAGATGTATGCCCCGTGCGAATGGGCCAGCTCCCCGGGGCACGAAGAGGCAATCACCTCCAGCTCAGACCACGTCAGTCCGCCATCCGCCGACTGCTTCCCGCAAACCCGTTCAGCATCGCTGTTTTCATCCACCGGGCTGGCCGCCCAGTTTGCATAGAACACGCCCTGATGCTCAACAATTGCCGTTCCCAACAGAAACCGGTCGCCGTCCGAAACAGCCTGATGCACCGAAACATAATCGAGACCATCAACATACGGCAGATCTGCAACATGCTCCGGCAAAGCCGGGCCGTCCCACAGCACCTCATCGGCCAGCACGGAAACGGCACTCAACGTAACCAGCAATCTGAATATGAATTTCAAAATAGAATCAAAATACAAACACATTGCGACCAACTATTCCGTAATATCAAGGTATACCTCATTGCCATCGACCAGAACACTTCCTTTAAAACCGGAAGGCAAAGAACCGATACTCAGTCCATTATCCGAAATCGTTCCCGTACAGGAAAACAATGTATACCTCCCGGCCTCCAGACCGCCCAGATTGCTTACATTGAGTGTTCCATCAAGAACCAGATCTTCTGTAACAATCCGATCTCCGGGGTCTTTCATGCTGCCGAGTTCAAACTCAAGCACCGACAATTCACTCAAAGAAAGCGTTCTGAGAGTAAGCGTTCCGGCAGCAAAAAAGCCCGGCGCAAGAATACCGCCGTCATGAATTGTGACAGGACGCAATACCGAACCGTCACCGCCGAACAACGCGCCCCGGGCAACAGACACCGGGACCAGCCGTCGATCCACGGTGCCGCGAGTCACCCACACATCTCCCTCGGAAACAACCAGCGCCCCGAAGGAGTTGATATTATCTTCTCCGCCACGAATCACCAGTCTGCCGCCGCCGGTTTTGGTCAACCCGCTCGACGCGCCGCCCAGCCCGCCATTCACATTGATTGTACTGCCGGCACCAACCTCCCACGTCTGACTGTTGCCCAAATACAATCGACTGTTAAACATCACGCTCCCGGCTCGTACCGGGTTCAATACAACACCGCCCCCGATATTCAGCGTATAGGTGTCTTTGCGCCCGATGGTCCAATCCGGCCCATCGAACTGAATACGACCAACCGCCCATCCATAGTTCACAACCGGCTGACGGTTCCCCCCGGCACTGTCATCGGCAAAGCGGGCAACATCCTGAGACGTGCTGTTTTCCGGTCGGACTCCACCGATCCAGTTTTCCGGATCGGTCCATGCTGAATTCTTGCTGCCGTCCCAGGTGATCACTGCAGCTGATGTTGCAAAGACAAATGCGAACAGCGCAGTGACCCACCCATATATTATATTCTTCATCATTGTATTTACCGTTGGTTCAAATACTTCGTTCGGTCATCGATCTATTCAGCAATGATTCTGAAAAAACCTTCCGGCTCGATGGTCTTCACATAAATCACTTCATTCGTCGCCGACTCAAACTCTGTCACATAACTCAGATTGCTAACAACAAACGGCTCAGAACCGTCAACAGAATGCCCAATGGTCTCCCAGGCGTTGGCCGTAAGATTTGAGGCACAGAAAAGTGTATAGCGGCTTGCTGCATCCGGAGCATCGACAACCAGTCTCATCACATCACCGGAAACAGATGAACAGCTGACAATAGCAGCAGCCTGCGGCGGAGCATTCGCTGTAACCTGAAGATAAACCCCTTCGGCATCAGTCGAAATACTGCCTTCAAAGCCATCCGGCAAGGTCAGATCCAACCCGTTATCCGTCAGCGTGCCCGCGCAAGTAAACAGAGTATACGTTCCCGGCTCCAGGCCTCCCTCATTGCTTACGTTAAGCTGTCCATCGAGAATTAAATCCTCTTCTACAACAACTTGATCACTGGTTTCTGCCAAGCTGTCGAGTTCAAAGTCCAAAATCGATGAAGCATTCAAAGAAAGAGACCTGAGCGTAAGCGTGCCCGGACCGCCATATCCCGGGGAAAGTGTGCCGCCGTCATTCACAGTAACTGGACGCAGAGCAGGTGCGGAGCCTCCAAATACAGCTCCACTGTTAACCGTCACCGTCGCAAGCCGCCGATCCATCACGCCGCTTGTCAGCAGAACCTTCCCCTCCGAAACAACAAGCGCCCCAAAGGTGTTTGTATTATCGACTCCCCCGCGAATAATCAGATTCCCCTCACCGATTTTTGTCAGCGTACTGGAAGCCCCGCCCATACCTCCATTGACATTAATGGTAGTTCCAGCACAGGCGTCCCATGTCTGATTTCCTCCCAGGTACAGGAAGCTGTTGAAAACCACAGAACCAGTATTTGTAGAATCTACTGTAACGCCGCCACCGATATTCAACACATAAGAGCCGCTGCGTCCTATAGTCCATCCAACCCCGTCAAACTGAACAGCACCAACTGCCCAATTATAATTCACAACCGGCTGGTTATTTACGCTTTCACTGTCATCGGCAAATCGAGCAATGTCCTGAGAAGTATTGTTCGCTGGGCGAACGTCTCCTGCCCAGTTTGCCGGATCAGTCCAAGAAGAATTCTTGCTCCCATCCCATGTAATCACCGTTGCAGAAACTATCTCCGAAAAGCCCAGCAACACCCAGGCAAATAAACAGCAACACACTTTTTGCTTCAGCATTCTATTAACAACTGATCCGGTCTTCATACTTATCTCCTTTTTATTACATGTCTTTTCTTCAATACCTCATAATAATCGATTCATCCCACCTGTCTGATATACGGGGAGTCTTACTGCAGCTCGGAAATCGGAATAACTGCCAACTCGGCGTTGTTATTGTTTACCCCTTCACCAAAAGCACTGTTCGAGTAACCGATATACAGCATCCCGTCCTTTTCAATCGCGCAGGGATAGGAGAGCTTGCAATCCGCTTCGGACCACGGAACGTTGTCCTGAACGCTGTGGCGAACCAAACGAATCTCGCTCAAAGCCGCAGCGCCCGGACGACTGTATGCGATGGACAGCGGCGTACGGCTGTTTCCTCCGTCCGAACTGATATTTGCAATCAGATAATGCTGGCCGGTACTCAAGATTCCCGTACAGGGCTTACTGGCCGCCATCGGCATATTGGAGGCCTGAAGTTCCGTCCAGCTCCGTCCAAAATCACTGCTCTCAGCCACCAATGCATACGGCGTCTGCCACCACCAGCGGGAAATCATGGTCAGGTTGGCACCGTCAACAACAACCCCCGATTCGCCCCAAACGGAGCCCACCCCTTCGCCGGCCGGAATGACAATTAAATCCCAATTCATGAAGTCATCACCATGACTGATGGCCACGGCCGGCAGGTTCTGACTGAGCGCCGTGCTGCTGGCCGGATAACCGTCAGGCGCGCAGATCCCGGCCATCACCCAGTTGCCGTCATCCATCTTCTCCGGCTGCTGCATCGGCCAGAATCCGTCCTCGATCACAACCCCTTGATATTCCCACTGGCCTGTTGTCTCATTCAACAGATAGGCTCGCGTATGCGTGTTCTCAAAATCATTGGAAAACGCCCCCTGGAATGCCCACAACTGATCGACATATGATAAAAACACGCCATGGCTGATAGACAGAGATCCTTCCCCGTCTGCAATACTCTTGACGTCACCCCAGGTTTGCCCCCCATCATCACTGATTCGGTAATGGGCAGACTCTCCCTCTGTATTCTCTGCCCCGGTGTTATGACCAAACGATGCATACAGCTGGCCTTTGTGCCACGCCAGGCCGACTCCATGAAGCCACTCGTAGCCGTCATTCTGAGGCTCATACGCCTTGATGGCACGAAACGCCACCCCGTCAACAGGTTTAAGATCTGCCGCTTTCGGAACCGACCACAGACTGACCCGCCCGTTCGTTTCATCCACATCCAGTCCCTCAAACGCAGTATTAATCCCAACGCCCTGAACCGTCAGGGCCGGGCGAACGGATTCATCAGAAACTTCTGAGGAATGGAAAATCAGCGCATTTTGACTCGCAGCCGTCTCATCCGTCACCAGGAGAAATCCGGCATTGTCACCGCCCTGAATCCAGGACGCGATCGCGGCCAATCCTTCGGCAGAGTCGATTGTAAACGTGACGGTATCCCCAACGGCAACAGAGGCCGTATCAACGGAAACACTGCTCAGCACCGCCGAAATGCCGGCAGATGCCGTATCGTGGCCGACCCCCGGCCCGCCCGTCCACTCTCGCGAACCCTCAGCCAAAGAACTCCAGCAGGCCGAACCGCTCTGAACCGCAGTATTGGCAGTCCCTTCCACCCAGTCTTTGTTTGCCGTATCAATCAGCAAAAGCCTGAGCTCCATATTCCCCACATCAGAATGGACCTTGCCGGTACTGGCCACGGTCAGCGTCAATGACGCAGAAGAAACGGACGCAGCATCATTTACCGATGCCAAATCAAAGCGCATCAGGGACCGATATCGGTCCGTACTGTTATTCATTCCGGCAATCAGATTTCCGTGAGCCCCCCAGTTCACCGAGGCATACGCATCGGCACTGTACATAAAATTATCGCCCTCCGCATCGAAACTCCGGAAAGACAAAGGTTGATCCGCAGCAAGAAGCTGCACGCTCAGCGCAAGCGCATTCACACATCCGGCAATCCAGCACATCATCATTTTTCGCATAACATTCATCCCCAACCTTATCTTCTCGACGTTTATTCTGCTTCAGCCGTCCCACAGCAAAGGGACTTATCCGGATCAGACGAAATCAGCTCCGCCGCCCCCGCGCCCTGCAGTTCGACAGCACTTCGGCCTTCCCGTTTTCGCCAACAGGATGCCAGCATCGAACTGGTAATGGCGCTCCACGGCCCAAAAGTGGCGGCAGCCATGGCCGCCTGAGTACTCTGAAGAATATTGAAAGCCAGTCCCGTGGCCATGCCGCCATTCTGTATTCCCACCTCAATGGCAACCGTTCGGCAATCCCGCGCACTCATCCGGAAGAACCGCGCGGCCTGATATCCCAGCAAATAACCCAGCGCGTTATGACACGCCGCCGCGCCGAAGAGAGCCAACCCCACTTTCAGAAGGTCATCGCGCGACAGGGCGATGGTCACGCCAATGATAATGCAGATTGAAAGCATGGCCAGCGACGGCAGCACCTTGACCAAAACCTTTGCCAGCCGCGGCAGGTAGCGATGAATCAAAAGCCCGACCACCAGCGGCAGAATAATCATCTTAAAAATTGAAACCATCATCGGCAGAAAAGCGATCGGAACGTATGTTCCGGCGAGCAGCTTCATCGCCAACGGAGTCATCAGCGGCGAGATCATCGTGGAACAGGCCGTCATCGTCACCGACAGCGGCACATTGCCGCGAGCGAGGTACACAATAACATTCGATGCCACCCCGCCGGGACAGGAGCCAATCAGAACCAGCCCGGCGGCAACGCCGGCCTCCAGTCCGAAAACCCGGGCACAAAGAAAGCCGACGAACGGCATGATGGTAAATTGAAGCCCCATGCCGATAAACACAGCACGGGGCATTTTCAAAACCCGCCGGAAATCATCAAAGCTCAACGTCATTCCCATTCCGAAAAGAATGAGCTGGACGAGGGGAACGATCGTTCGCTTCAGCTCAAATCCGCCCAGCGAAACAAAACAGGCCGGAAATGTAAATGCCGCGGAAGCAAAGGCAAACACCATGAACGTAAACCCGAGACCTTTTAACCTATTCCCCAGGCGGGCATAGACTGCCAGGCCCGCAAACATGAACATGATTAAACTTCCAAGATAGATATTCATCGTGTCTGCCTTTGTTTTATCTGGTGACTAGATCAGCCCCAGGCGCACCAAGTGGCTGCGCATAATTTCAATTTCCTCCGGCGTGGCCGGTGCCAGCGGAAGGCGCGGCACACCCACGTTTAATCCACACAGATTCATAGCCGCCTTCCACAGCGGAATCGGGTTAATCCGTCCGTTGCTTCCAAACGCCTTAAACAGCGGATCCATGTCCATATGGATCTTACGGGCACCATTCACATCGCCTGCAAGAAACGCATCAATCATCGTCCGCATCATCTTTCCGAGAATGATTGATCCGCCGCTCACCACGCCGGCGGCTCCCTGAGCCAACCCGCAGAGTACCATAATATCGTCACCGTTATAGATGGTAAAATCATCCGGGGTCACATGAGTGAAATCGCTCATCTGCGTCGGGTTGATTCCGGCTTCATCCTTGATCGCCACGATATTGGAATGCGCTTCAGCCAACCGTCCGAGCGTTTCTTTCTCAAGGTTGAACCCCTGGAAGATCGGAATGTTATAAAGCATTATCGGCAGCGATGTGGCTTCCGCAATTGCAGAATAATGAAGGAACGCGCCCTCCTGATTCGGCTTGCAATAGCAGGGGCCCAGCACCATGGCGGCATCAAATCCGAGTTTTTCCGCTTCCTGTGTCAGACGAATAGCCTGACGCGTTTCACTGGAGCAGGCTCCGGCAACCAAAGGAACCCGGCCGGCGGCCGCCTCTTTGACAACACGGAAAAGCTCCAGCCGCTCCTCCAGACTCATCGCATTGAACTCACCGGACGTTCCGCCGATAATCAGCGAGTCACAATGATTCTGCTCAATCACATAGTTTGTCAGTTCCGCAGCAGCGGTATAATCCACATCCTGCGAGCCATCCTTGAACGGCGTCGCCAACGGAATGACAATATGCCCAAGTTTTTTACCTAAATTTTCCAATTTCAGGTCCTTTCTTCTTAATCTTCTTCGTATCTATAATTCCCGGCAGTACATCACACCCGCACTTCGGGCAGCTCCTCGGGTAAAAGGTTGGCCTGCTCCAGCGCATAGCGCAGCTGCGCTGTCACATCCGGCTCCGGCTCCAGAACCGGCTTGCGCGGCAGGCCGCCGGTGCGTCCCAGCAGTTCAAGGAGCTTCTTCACGCGGCCGGGGAATGCCATTCCGGCACAGCTGACCATCTGCCAGACCGGAACCAGGCGGGAATGAATCTCCAACGCCTCATCAATCCGGCCGGCCTGGACCGCATCCCACTGCTGAACGCACAGCTCGGGGAACACAGTCAGAATCGCGGAAATCGATCCGGTCGCTTTCAGCAGATAATCAAAAACCAGCATATCGTCCTGCGCGCCGTACACATTCGTCAGTGCCCCGCAGGTCGACATCATTGCATTAAATCCGTGCATCCCGCCGACGCTCTGCTTAATCCCCATCACATTACGGATCTGAGAAATATCCATCATCATCTCAGGAGTGATCGGATTCTGCGCAATCACATTATAGATAATGATTGGAAGATCCGTCGCGCCGGAGAGATCCTGATAAAACGAATAATTTCCGCGGGCATCAGTGCCATGGTAAAAAGTCGGCGTAACCATCAGCGCATCCGCCCCGGCGGCAACGGCGCGCGTTGCAGCCCGCACGGCATCCCGCGTGGAGTTGCGGATAATGCCGCAAACCAGCGGGCAGCGGCCGGCGGCTTCGTCTGAAAGAATCTCCAAACCACGCACCAGTTCATCGTCCAAAAGCAACGCGCCCTCGCCGGTACTGCCGCCCAGACTCAAGCCGTGCACCCCCGCATCGAGCAAAAAACGAACCTCGCTGCGCAACGCAGATTCATCGACTTCACCTTCTGCATCAAACGGCGTAACCAACGGCGGAATCACTCCCTGAATACTCATAAAACAACCTCCTGCAAAAAAACTCTACTTCACATACTGTCGATTTGATAAATGCGATTAAATCACACGAAAAAACGCAGTAAAGGTAAATGATAACAGGCAAACCGTTTTGACTTAATCCGCCGATTGAAATAATCGATCTAGCATATCGACCGTAAAAAAACGACACATTACTGCCCAACGACGCGGAAAAACTTCAACGCATCGACGAGCCGCACATAAATCACTCGGCCCGCATCTCCTGCGGAGGAATAACTCAGGTTAGTTACAATAAACCCATGCACGCCGTCATCCGAATGCGGCACACGCCCCCACCCCCCGTACGGCAGATTGGTTGACGACTCCACAACATAACGGATCGCGGCATCCGGCATTTGAACAACCAGCCTCACAACATCACCGAAAACAACCGGCCCGCCGACAATTGAAGCCGGACGAACCGGCTCCAGGGCCGGGAGATCATTCTTCTCCACAACTAAAACAACAAGATTCACCACGCCATTGGACACAGCAACCGTGCCGGCAAAGCCGACCGGCAACTGCCCAACCTGCAACCCGTTATCCGTCAGCGCACCGGCGCAGGAAAAGAGCGTATAAGTTCCCTCCTGCAGACCGCCAAAATCACTCACATTCAATAATCCATCCAGAACCAGCGAATCCACAGCAACCGAATCATTGCTGCCCGGCAGGCCGCCGAGCTCAAAATCCAACACCGACGTATCGTTAAGCGCCAAACTGGAAAGCGTCAGCGTCCCGGCACCTCCGTCCCCCGGGGAAAGCGTCCCGCCACCGGCAACCGCAACCGACCGATCAATCGTTCCGCTTCCGCCCAGAACTGCCGCACCGCCGACAGACACCGTCGCCGCGCGCGAGTCCAGCACGCCATTGACCAGCAATGTTCCGGAAGAAACCACCGTATTTCCATAGCCATTATTCGCCCCGAAAAGAACCAGCGCCCCGGCTCCCGACTTTGTCAAGGTCGACGACGCCCCGCCGATATTCCCGTGAATCTCAACTATATTGCTTTCCTCAATCGTCCAAGCCTGATCATCCCCAAGATATAATGAGCTTTGAATCGTGTTCGTGCCGCCCGACTCAGCCGCCCGCGAACTGATTCCACCCGAACCAATCCCCCAAACCGAACTGCCATTGCTTCCGACCTCCCAGCCTGCTCCCAGAAAATCAACCCCGCAAATATTCCTGGAGGCATTGATTGCCGGTTGAAAAGCCACATCCTGACTGTTCACAAACTTCGCAAAAGAAGACGTAAACGAACTTACCGGCATCACGCCGGTTTCCCAGTTGGACCCGTTGGTCCAGTCCGTATTATTGCTTCCGTCCCACGCAACAACATCCCGCAACGTTAAGCGAACGGCCCCGCCGGAAACGGATAGACTCCCCTCAAACCCATAGGGCAGCGCGCCGGAGCGAAGCTCCAAGCCATTGTCCGTCAGCGCACCGCTGTATGTGATCAGCGTATATGTCCCGGCCGACAGCCCGCCCGAATCGGTCACACGAAGCCGCCCATCAAGAACCAAATCCGCCGCACCGATCTGATCACAGCCGCCAGCCGAACCGAGCTCAAAATCCAAAACCGAAGAACTGCCCAAGGTCAGATTGGAAACCGTCAACTCGCCGGCCCCATTACCTCCCGGAGCCAGGATCCCGCCATTAAACACCTCAACAGACCGATGAACCGTCCCCGTGCCGCCAAAAATCGCCGCATCCCGCACCGAGACTCCTGCGGCACGAGAATCGAGCACGCCATCAACCAGCAGCGTTCCTTCAGCCACAACCGTTACTCCATATGAATTCTGCGCACCCGAAAGAATCAATCTTCCCGGACCGGTTTTCGTTAAGGAAGAAGCCGCCCCACCGACACTGCCGGCGGCGACCAGCGTATTGCCCGCGCTGACAAACCAGTCCTGGCCATCCCCCAGATGCACCCGGGACTCAACAACATTAAATCCCCCGGACTCACCGTCACTGACGACAACACCTCCGCACCCAATGCCCAGAACCGACGCCCCATTACTGCCAACCGTCCAACCGGAGCCTGCAAAATGAACTGCATTCACATTTCTGGAGGCATTAATTACCGGCATATTCAAAACCGCAGCACTGCCCTCAAACCTGGCAAGCGCCGAATAATAATCACTGAAAGGCATCGCGCCGGCGACCCAGTTCTGCCCATACGTCCAGTCTGTATTATTACTGCCATCCCAAACCGCCACGTCCGGCGCCGCAAACACATTCAGGCAAACCGCGGTACTGACAACTGAGATCTCACCAACAAACCCGTACGGCACATCTCCCATCTCCAGCCCGTTATCACTCAATACACCGTCAAACGAAATCAAGGTGTAAGAGCCCGGAGAAATATCCCCCAGCGCCACAATATCCAACACCCCATCCAGCGTCAGGTTTCCCGTCTCAATCCGATCCACCTCATTTGATGGTCCCACCTCAACCACCAGCCGGGACTCAGCGTCGAGAACCAGCTCGGACACATTCAGCACCCCCGAGCCCTGATCGCCCGGAGAGACAGTCCCTCCCCCCAAAACACTGACAACACCATCGACCACGCCGGTTCCGCCAAAAACCGAATGGTTACTAACCGATACCGGCGCACAAAATCCCGCCGGGCTGTTTACCAAAAGCGTCCCGGCGCTCACACAGATTTGGGCAACCGAATTTGACCCGGCGAGAACCAAAGTCCCCTCGCCGGCCTTCTCAAACACCCGGCCGGCGCCACTCATTCGCCCGTCCGCAACAAGCGTATTGCCCGCCGCAACGTCCCACGCCTGATCCGCCCCAAGATAGACAGCCGACTGAATCCAATTCGTACCCGCCCCGGCACTGACGACCCCTTCGCCGCCGATCCCCCACAGAGAACTCCCATTCCAGCCCACCGTCCAGCCGGAATCGGAAAACTGAACCCCGCCGATGCTTCTCGAAGCATTGATTGCCGGCATATTCGGAACCACCGAAGCATTACCGAACCGGGCGACTTCCGTATTGAAATCATTCACAGGCATCACGCCGGAATCCCAGTTGGCTCCATAGGTCCAATCCGAATTATTACTCCCATCCCAGACAACCGGCCCCGTCACAGCAAGGCTAACAACACCGGCCGAGACGGAAACACTGCCCTTAAAACCGCTCGGCATGCCACGAACCTGCAGCCCATTGTCCGTTACCGCTCCGCTGCAGACAAATAACGTGTACCCCCCCTCTTCCAAAGCATCGGCATCTGAAACATCCAACAACCCGTCTAAAACCAAATCCCCAACCACAACCCGGTCACTGCTCCCCGACAGCCCATCCAACTGAAACCGAAGCACCGAATTGCTGCTCAATGCAAGCCCGGACATCGAAAGCGCTCCCGGCCCGCCGTCGCCGGGCTCCAGAACCCCGCCATCGGAAACCGAAACCGGCGCACCGATCGTTCCATTCCCAGACAACACAGCCCCTTCACAAACAGAAACGGGTGCACTGAAACCGGCGGAACTGTTAACCGCCAAAGTCCCGTTCGAAACAACAACCCCCGCCATCGCATTGGTTCGCCCTGCCAGCACCAGCTTTCCGCCACCGGCCTTGCACAACGTCCGCGCGCCTGTAACTGAACCATTGGTCACAACCAGTGTATTTCCTGCGCTGACTGTCCAGCACTGGTCGGATGCCAGAAATAGATTCGGGTGAATCGCATTCACTCCCAACGCCCCTTCCGCAGCAAAAGTGATACCGGCGGAACCAATCCCCCACGTGGACGTTCCGTTACTGCCAACCGTCCAGCCGCCACTGTCAAAATCAACCCCATGAATATTTCTCGATGCATTAATCGTCGGCATATACAAAACCGCCGCACTGTCAACAAACTCGGCAATATCGGTTGTAAAATCAGTAACCGGCATCGATCCGCACTCCCAGTTCTGGCCGTTGGTCCAATCCGAACTGACACTGCCATCCCACGTTACCGCAGCAAACAGCTGATCGGTCGCCGGAGCCACCCATTCAATAGAACCGGAGGTATTCAGCGCAGAGATCGGAATAATCGCCAGCTCGCAATCTTCCTTCCCCAGCGCATAAATCACATACAGATTTCCGTTGTACTCATACGCATACGGATAGTGCCACCCCGGCGTCTTATACAAACCTTCAAGCAATGGCTGCGGAGTTCTGCCCCTCCGAACAGTCCACATGCGGCAAAAGCTTTGCGTCGCGGGCTGACCAACCGCAATGACCAAAGTGTCGCGATCATTCCCGCCCCCATCGCTGACATTCGCAATCAAATACGGCTGACCATTGCTTAACACTCCCCCAAACGGCTTGGATTGAACCATGGAAAAATCGCTGGCCTGAGCCGCACTCCAGCTGCGCCCGTAATTCTGGCTGACCGAAATCCCGGCCGCCCCGGGAAAGCTCGACCGCATCACCGCGATCAGTTTGTCATCATAAACAAGAATGGTTGTTTCCGAACACTTGTGATTCGGCACAATCGGAACAGGAACCCGATCCCATCTGGTAAAGTCATCTCCATGACTGATAAACGCGCAGGCCCAGAACCCGGTATAAACCGCCCCGACAATCCAGTTCCCATTTGCCATCCGGACCGGCGCATCCACCATCCCGCCGCCCGCGGCAACAATCCCAAAGGATTCCCACTCGCCCGTCTGTTCATTAAGAAGAAACGCCTCCGTATTCACCTCTCGGGCTCCATCGGGCGCATACTCAAAGCGCATGCCGAAAAACCAAAGCTGCCCGTTATACGAAATATACGGTCCGTGCGAATGGGCCAATGTCCCCGGCAGCGATGGAACAATGACTTCTTTATCGGACCAGGTCAGCCCGCCATCCGTCGACGTTTTTCCACACACGCGCTCCGCATTGCTGTTTTCATCACGCGGCCCATTGGCCCAATTCGCGTACAGGATTCCATTATGCTCAACAATGGATGCCCCAAGCAAAAACTGATCCTCTCCCCGCACCGCCTGATGCACCGCGACATAGGTCGCTGAAGATACAGAGGGCACATCGCGAACATTGTGAGGCAGGTTCGGGCCCGTCCAAAGTTCTGGAACCTGCCCCAACGCCGGCAGGCTGTTCATTATTCCACACCACACCAATAACAGATTCTGCGCAAACCTTATCGCCACCATGTGTCTTCCCCCAGTTGAATGAGTCTTCTGAAATCGATGAAACACCATCCATTCGCCCGCCACACCTCAGCATCCGCCTTCGCATATAAATAACACGCAACCATCCCAAGGAAGCACACCACGAGACACAGTAAAGACAAAACAAAAGCAACCATTGATTAACAACGGATTCACTGATATAAATCACTGATTTAACATAAAATCAGCAGATATGAATGATACAAACATAACATCTCCTGAAAATTTCCGCATGCTTTGCGACCTAAGAGCGGAGCTGGAAATTTTTGCCGTGCGGCAGATCTGCAAAAAGAATGACAGGGCCTGGGTTGAAGCTCAGTTCACCCCCATTTTAAAGCGCCTTCTAAAGGCAACAAAAGAGCATGACAGCGCCGCATTCACAAAAGAAGACCAGGTTTTGCACAAAACAATCATTGAACTGGCGAACCTGCCTGTTTTGAAATCCATTTGGGAAACCGTCTGGGAAACTCTGGCCCGGTTTCATCGTGAAAGCTTTTCCAAATACTGGCCGGACCTGCGAATATTAATGCGCGAACATGAATATTTAATCAATACCATCTGCTCCTGCGATCTGTCGGCCGCTGAAGACGGTGTGCGAAATCACCTTCAGGCCATCTGGTTTCGAATCGCACAAAAAGAAGATGAAACCCAGTTGCAAACAAGCCCGCTGTCGCGCGCCGTCTCCTACATTTCATTCAACCTTCAACACCCGCTAATCCTCAACCAAATCGCCGGCGAGATTGCATTCACAAGCGCCGGGCATCTCTCAAAACTCTTCAAGGATCGTTACGGAAAAAGCTTTCAAAGCTATGTTCAGGAGATGAGGCTCGACAAAGCCGCGACCCTGCTGCAGCAAACAGACCTGCCGATTTCAACAATCGCTCACCGCGTAGGATACCAGGACATCTCCCGGTTCGGACAGCACTTCAAACGACGCTTTGAAAAGACCCCCAACCAATGGAGACAACACACTCGGGAAAAAACAGGCTGACCCGGCGGATCGAACCGCACGCCTCATCCTTTATTTCGAGCCGCTCTTTTCCATCGTGCCGAAAAAATCCTCCAGAATCGCATCGGCGTCAAAATCATCCCACACGATCATTTTCATCGGATTATCCGGCCGCTCCTCCCATCCATTCCCGACGAGAGCCGGGCGCGGCATCACCGTTGAGCGCGCCCAGTCCGGATTTTTCACGACAGCGATTGCGCCCACATCAAACAGGGATCGATAGGGTGGGTTTCCATGCTGCCGCGCACAGGAAAACAGGCTTTTCGAATAATCCCCGAAACAGCTGAATTCTCCTCCATGACGCCCCGTCACCGATTGGGAAAGGTGCGGCCCGAGCCCCGGCATCCTGCGAAAAATCTCCTCCTGATACGCTTTGATAACCCACGTCCCGCCGGGATTAACCGTATCCTTATAACGAACCGTAACCATTTCAAACTCAACAGAAGATTCCAGCAGGTACCGAACCGCCGACAAATCATCCATCATATTATACTCCCCCGGCTTGGGATAGTTCGACCCCAGCCACACAACCTTCACGTTGGGAATAATCGACGGATCCCTGGCCAGCGCCAAAGCAATATTGGTCAGCTTTCCAATCGGCAACAGAACCAGCTTGCGGTCGGATTTGATCTTCGCCTGCTGGATAATAAAATTAACGGCTTCGTATCCGTCAAAATAAGGCATATCGATGTTCGGCAGAATATCTTCGAAGATGCCGTTTGCCCCACGATACAAAGGAACCTTGAGATAACGATTGCAAAGCTTCACCACCCGAACCGCCTCTTTCATCTGCTCACGAACATCCCCGCCATTGCGCGTTTTATTAACCGTAATCCCCTCCACATCAAAAACGTCATCACTAAACAGCGCATAGGCAATTGCATGCTGATCGTCCGTTTCATTGTTTGCATCCGAATCAATCAGCACCCGTATTTTTTCGGGCGATTCAGCAAGGGCGGATGCCGCACCGGCTGCATATCCCAAATGCGGAATGAGCATTCCAATCACAACCAGGCAAACCATTACATTGATCGTCGTTACATATCTCTTCAGCATCTTTTTCCCCAATCCGTCATCCCTGTTATATCCCAACATCGCCCCTGCAAACCAAGCCGTTACAACTCCAGTTCATTCAGAAAAGGCGCAGACGACTGCGCCCCCATCCGTGTCACAGAAATCGCCGCCGCCTGATTAGCGAACCCAACGGCCGCCTCAATCGACAAACCATCCGCCAGCCCGACAGCCAACGCTCCATTAAATGTATCGCCCGCCGCCGTCGTGTCAACCGCATCAACATTCCGCGCCGGCACCAGCACAGAGAGCGCTTCCGACTGCACATAGGCCCCTCGCGAACCCAGCGTGACAACAACCGTCCCGACCCCTTTGCCGCGAAGCACCTCCGCAGCGCGCTGCGCAGATTCCTGATCGGTTACCTTAATGCCGGTCAAAATCTCCGCCTCGGTTTCATTCGGGGTAATAAAGTCCAGATTCGCCAGAAGCTCATCCGAAACCGACTGCGCCGGCGCAGGATTCAAGATCACACACTTTCCCTTTTTGGCGCCGAGCGCCGCCGCATGCTCAACAGTCGCAAGCGGGCTTTCCAACTGCATTAAAAGCACGGAAGCAGACTCAATCTGAACAACGGCCTTATCGACATCCCCAGCACTCAACGCATGATTTGCACCCGACGCAACCGCAATACAGTTTTCACCTTTTTCATCGACCATAATAACGGCAACGCCGGACGGATTCTCCGCATCAACCGCAATAAAATCTGTATTGATTTTTTCTTTTCCAAACCCCTGAACAGATTCACGGCCGAATATGTCATCGCCTACCCGGGCCACAAAAACAACCTCAGCGCCCAGGCGTCTTGCAGCAACAGCCTGATTCGCTCCCTTGCCACCGGGATTCATTAAGAACTCGCCTCCCAGAATGGTTTCTCCCGGGACCGGCAGATGGTTGGACTTGACCACCATATCGGTATTTGAACTTCCAACAACAACAACCTTTGCCATAACAACGTCTCCCCTGCTCACTGATTCAAAAACAATCAAAACACCTGTTCAACTTATCTGCCTGCCATAATAATCATTGCAATCCCCGCCACAAAACAGAGAAACATAAATGCAAGCAGCACATTGGTGCTTTTGGACGCCCCCCTGAATTCCTTCCAGACAAACACTCCCCAAAGCGCAGCGACCAGCGTAGCGCCCTGACCCAGCCCGTACGAAATGGCATATCCCGCCTTCCCGGCCGCAATCATGCTGAGCGACATGCCGACACACCAGATTGCTCCCCCCAGAACCCCGGTCAAATGCGTCTTCAAACCTCCGGCAAAGTACTGCCTGTAACTCACCGGCTCGCCTTCAATCGGCTTGCGCATGAAAATCGTGTTAAACACAAAGTTGCTGATAAAAATACCCAGCGCAAAAACTACAACCGCCGAATAGGACGTCATTTTCCCGACTGCCGGATTAACAAAATCAACCGACATTGAAGCCGCCACAAAACGATAAAACAGCGCCATCAACACGCCGGCAAAAGCCGAAATAACAATCCCCTTGGTTGAAACGTTCAAGCCGGAACCGGACATACTCCTGTAGGCCTGCGCATCCATAACAATTGCGGCGGCAATCAGCCCAACTCCCGAAAACAACAAAACCGCATCCCCCTGCGGAGCGCCGATGTAATTAACCAGCACCCCCATAATCAGGGCAATCCCGATTCCAACCGGAAATGCAACCGCCATCCCGGCAATGGAAATCGCCGCCACCAGCAGAATATTCGCCGCATTAAAAACAACTCCACCCAGAAACGCACTCCCAACGCTCGACAGCTCAGCCTGCTGGATATCAGCCAGAAAACTGCGCCCCCCCTCCCCGAAACTTCCGATCGAAAAGGCAGAAATCAGCGATAGCAGAAGCAGCCCAACGACATAGTCCCAATAGAAAAGCTCAAAGCGCCACGTCTTGGCCGCCAACTTTTGTGTATTGGCCCACGACCCCCAACACAACATGGTTACGACCGTAAACAAAACAGCAATTGCATAACTTGAAACTATATACATTTTTCACCTCTCCTGCTTTGATCAGACCCAATGCGCAGGGCATCACAGAACCTTCCGCACGAAATCATCACGTCATTCAAAAAAAACGGCACCCACTCAGCGATATGCTTTCGCATATTTAACGAGCCTTCTGACGTCAATAACAGCGACCGACAACCCCGTAAAGGCATAATTATTCAACCTGTTTGTTTTGAATGGATTCGCGGACTGATAAATTCGATTTGGCATATAAAACCAGATTTATCGAAAAAAAAGATGTGCTGTCTGATTACAGACAAAATCAAACACATATCAATCCGCAACAACGGATCGTGTTGCCTGCAAACTTAGCGCTGCCGTCGAACACCACACTGCGGCCTCTCAAAAGAAGCATCTATTTAAAGCAAGCTGCCCGGCGTACAGCCGAACCGTTTTTTGAACTGCGCGCAGAAGTGGGGTACATTGCGATAGCCGCTGGCAAAACAGATTTCTTTCACAGACAACTCGCTGAACGCGGCGAGCTTGCGGACGTTTTGAAGACGGCGGGGTTCAATTATTTTTCAGGGAGATGAATCCGGATTTAAAATAAAGAAACAACCAACAACATTGATAGCCATGGATGCCAAAAACAAACGTCCAACTATCCAGGTTACCCAGACCAACGACGCCTCCGACAGCGACGGCATCTTTGAAAACAAGCCTAGCATACTCACACTGTCCGCCGGCCAAACCTTTGAGACCGGTTATGGCGTAACGATCATTCCTTGAGACCGGACAGGGAAATGCCCTTGATGATGTGTTTCTGAAAAATCAGGAACGCAACGAGCACCGGCAGCGTACAGATGACGCAGGCCGCGAAAATGAGATCGTACTCAATCGCATAGGAGGACTGAAACAGGGCGATCCCGACCGGGAGCGTGTAGCGCTCCAGCGATTCCAGAAAGATCAGCGGCCCGAGGAAGTCGTTCCACGATCCGGTGAAGGTAAAAATTGCCAGCGCAGCCAGCGCCGACTTGGAGAGCGGCAGCGCGACGTGCCAGTAGATCCCGAGCCGGGAGCAGCCGTCGATGGCGGCGGCGTTCTCAAGATCTTTCGGCAGTCCCTTGAAAAACTGATAGAGCAGGAAGACGCCAAAGGCCCCGGCCCCGGCGGGAAAAATGAGCGCGCGCGGGCTGTCGAGCCAGCCAAAGGCGTTGAGAATAAGGTAGACCGGCACGAGCAGGATCTGGCCGGGAATCATCATGGTGGCGATGATGAGCGTGACCATCTGTTTGCGGCCGGGCAAGTCGAGGCGCGCCAGAGCATAGGCGCACAGCGATGACACCGCCAGCACCAGCAGCGTGACGCAACCGGAGATGAAAAAGCTGTTGAGCAGCCACTTAAGCACCGGGATTTCGGCAGAGCTCTGCAGCAGTTCGCGGTAGTTTTCGAGCGTCCAGGCCTGCGGCAGAACACCTTGAAAACGCAGGATCTCCGCATCGGGTTTGAACGACGTGAGAAAAATGAGCACCACCGGCATAATGAACAGCAGCGCGGCAACCAGCAGCAGAGCCTCCAGCAGAATGAGCTTCCCTTTTTGCGGACGAATCATTTGGGCTCCCCTTTGCGGTTAACAGCAAACTGAACGGCGGAAACAACGGCAATGACCAGGAACAGAAGCCAGCTCATCGCAGCACCATAGCCCATGCGATAGTTGCGAAAGGCGGTTTCATAGATGTACTGAACCAGCACACGAGTGGAGAGTTCCGGACCGCCGCCGGTGATGACATAGGTCTGTCCGAAAACCTGAAAGGAGCCGATGACGCCCATGATGGAGACAAAGAAAAGCGCGGGGCGCAGCAGCGGCAAGGTGATCGAAAAAAAGCGCCGCAGCCCGGTGACACCGTCGATCGCGCCGGCTTCATAGACGCTCTCCGGGATCTGGTTCAGCCCGGCCATCAGAATCAGAAACGATCCGCCGGCGGTCCACCAGACCGTCATCAGCGCAATGGAAGGCAGGGCCAGCTCGGCGCTGGTCAGCCACGGGACTTTCACGTTGAGCGCCGCATTGAACAAACCGAACTCGCTGTTATAGAACCAGCGCCAAAGCAGACCGGCCACCGCAATATTAATCATCGTAGGAAGCACAAAGGCCGCGCGGTAAAAGCCCTGCCGCTTCGGCAGCGCATTCACACCCAGCGCCAGCAGCAGTGCGGTGCCGATGGTAAACGGCACCGCCAGCACTACAAACCAGGCCGTTGCTTTGAGTGCTCTCCAGAAATAGGGATCGTCCAGCGCTTCCCGATAGTTGTCCAGACCGACGAAATGCGGCGATTCACTGGAAAGCATTTCCCAGCTGAAGAAGCTCAGTCCCAGCCCGAACAGCAGCGGACCGATGAGAAAGACCGCGAAGAGCAGCAGATACGGAAACGTAAAAGTATATCCGCCGAGATGATAAACAAAGCTGCCGCGTTTCATACTACTGCACCTCCTCCGCGGAGGGCTTCATCCGCGCAATAATTTTTTCAATGTTTGCATGCGCAACCGCCAGCGCTTCTTCCGGCGTGGCCGTGCGCCGCAGCACTTTTTCAAATGCCAGCTCCAGCTCGGAGTCGAGCTCAAGCTTGTAAGGGACGGCCGGAGAAAACCGCACGCTGTCGATCAGCTCGGCAAACGCACTTTGCACCGGCAGCGCTTTAAACGCGGCGGTCTCCCGCAAGCTACGGCGCACCGGGATCTGGCCGGTCGCCGCCCACTCCAGGCTGTGATCGGAGAGATAGCGGATAAAAGTCCGTGCCGCCCGCTGCCGAAGCGAATCCGCACTGTCGGAGATGCACATCATGTGCGATGACGCCCAGACACCGGGTTGCGGTCCGATCTGCGGAAACGGTGCGCCGCACCACTCGAGATCCGATTTTTCCAGTTCACTCAACATCCAGCTGCCTTCAAAAACGATGCCGACCTTCCCCTGCCGAAAGCCAACCCAGGAGTCGAATCCTTCCGGCTGCGGACACACCTTTTCCTTTTCAATCAGGTCGACAAAGAACTGCATGACCGCCCGGTTTTCAGGCGAATTGATCAAACTGGTCTTGCCATCGGGCGACACCAGCGATCCGCCATACTGAGTCATCACCGACTGGAAGATCATGCGCATGGTGGTCAGCACATATCCCCACTCATCCGGCGCGCCGTCCGCATCCAGATCGCGGGTCATAGCCCGCATGGCCGCAAGCAGCGGCTCGCGCGTCTGCGGAATGCGAATGTCACCGGCATCATCCACCAACCCGGCTTTCCGAAAAAGAGAACGGTTCAGGTACATCCCAAAGGGATGGACATCGAGCGGAACGGCCCGCTGAGTTCCATGAACCTGCCCGGCATTCCAGACAACCGGATCAAAGTCGGCAACGGGGAAACCGCCGTCCCCGGAAACCCACGAGTCGAGCGGCGCAGCGAGCCCGGCAGCGGCGAAACGGGGCAGCAGCGGAGCGTGCACCACAAACACATCCGGTGCCCGCCCGCCGAGACCGGCGACATACAGTTTGTTATAATAGGTGCCCCACTCAATCCGCTGCAGCAGCACCTTGATGTCTTCATGCTCTTCATTGAACTGCCGCACCAGTTTGATGATCTGCCGCCCGTCGGGACCGGTGAATCCGTTCCAGAACCGCAACACAATCTGCCCGTCGCGCGCCGGGCGCGGCCGCGGATCGGTATAACGCAAAAACGAAATTGCCAACCCCGCCGCAACGAAAACTAAAAGTATCTGTTTAATCCGCATGATCCAAAGTGATGATTCAAACCATTATAGGCTCTGTTCTAAAAACGTCTATGTCTGCACCTTCGCAAAACATGCCTGCAAATTGCAGCTACATCTCCGTCAGAATTCCGTCAACCATCCAAACCTGCCGGCGGATCACCCGCGCATAGGCGCCGGAAGGCGCCCCGGCGCACCGTGAACTGACGATGCAAAGCCGGATGAATTTCTGATCATCCGTCAGGTCAAAAGATCCTTCAACTCAAACGGCGGAAGTCCGGCCCGGTCCTGCTGCTCTTCCCTCCAGCAGGGCGCATAGTGGCTGCCTTGACGAAACCGCTCAACCCACTCGGGCTTCTCCGATTTTTCAAGCCACGATTCCAAACGTTTCCTCATTGTACGCTTCACCGGTTCGCTTTCAGCGGATGCAATCAAATTGTTCTGCTCATAGCGATCGTGTTTGCGGTCGAACAACATCCACTCGCCGGGATGATTGTTCCAATCGCCAAACCCGACATTCCGGTTTCCAGAACGCCAATGTCCCTGCACGGAATACAGATGGCGTTTTGTGATGACCGACCGATGGATCGGCTGGGCCGGAGTCCCGTTGTGGCAGTTACTGATATTATAGACGAGCACCGATTCCGGATCGGGGCCGTCACCGCTCAAAACGTTCCGGCTGTGATCCACCCCGTCGAGCGAATCCAGATAAGCCAGGCATTCGTGCGCATCCCGGGTTCCGGTACGGCGCAGTTCCTCCGTCAGTCCGCCGAGTCCGCACAGCGTCGGGAACAGGTCAATTCCGGCGATCAGCGCATCGCACTCGCGGCCGGGAGCCTGAATCTGTCCCGGCCCCCACGCCAGGAACGGCACATGCGTCGAAGCATCGTTCGGATATTTTTTAGTTCCGTTTTCTGCCCCGTACTGTCCGTTCATCCCGCCGTGGTCGGAGGTGTAAATGACAATGGTGTTGTTGCGCACATCCGGCGGCAGCGCGTCGACCGCATCCAGAACCCTCCCCAGCTGGTCGTCCGTGGCCGTGACCGACGCATAATAATGCCAGCACGTTTCGCGATGCGCCTCACGGGTTTCATCGTAGGGATAAAATTTCAGGGACTGCGGGTCATACTGATCCAGCGTATGCGGCGGATGGTTCGGCTTGCCCGGAACCCGCCCGCTGGAATATTCCGAGCGGGCGAATCCGACCTCATCCCATTTGCCGACCGGCCACTTTGCCTGTTTCATGTAGTCAAACGGCGAATGCGGATCCTGCAGCGCCAGCACCATAAACAGCGGTTTCTCGGAAAACTCATGCTGCTGAAGCACGCCCAGCGCCTGATCGGTTTCGCCGATGATTTTATAGGGATGAGATGGATACGCCGGACGTTTCCCGGCAGCCGGGACTCCACTGTACGGCACACCGCTGCCGTCCATCAGCATGTCATCCGCCGGGGGGCAGGCGAACGGTTCTCCGTTTTTTTTCAGGCTCAATTCTTCATGAAACTCTCCGGACCAGATATAGGAAAGATCGTACCCTGCAATCTGCGCATTGAGATTCAGCCCCTGATGCCACTTGCCGACATGAACCGTCCGGTAGCCGGCGTTTGAAAACATATATCCAAGCGTGGCATTGCGCTGGCGCTCCGCCATGTTTCCGGACTGATCCATCCGGAACTGCAGATCCATATGATTGTCGATGTGGCCGGTTTGCCAGGCCCACTTGCCGGTCTGCATCATCGCCCGATACGGAGAACAGAGGGGATACGTGGAAAAGCAGTTGGAGAAATTCACGCCCTCCCGACGCATCCGGTCCATGTTCGGGGTTTTGATATCCACAAACTCAGACGTGAACGACATGGCGTTGTAGCGATGCGTGTCGCTCAGCACAAAAATAACATTGGGAGACTGTTTCTTCCCGCGAGCGGCAACTGCTCCGAACGCCGGCATGCCGGAGACCGAAGCGATGGTCGCCCCGGCCGTTTTTATAAAATCACGTCTGGATTGCATTTGATCTTCCTTTCAACTACAGCCCCGGAATTCTGCACGAGGCCGAAACGTTCCATTCGATTTATTCGCCGACGACACGATAACACACAGAGGCGGCAGTCGGCGTCGTCGTAACTGAAAGCATGCCGTCAACGCCCTCAAGTCCTTCAACAAGATTGCTCCACGATCCCGACAGCAGGTTTGTGCAGGTCTGTACGGCATAGGTTCCGATCGCCTCGGCCTCCCAGGATAGCGTCACCGTCGCGGCACCGGACACAGCAATGTCCACCGGTTTGATCTCCGTGATAGAGGCCTTGAGAACACGAATCGAGTCATACCAGGCGCCGGAAAAATCGTTTATCCCGAAGAACTGAACGGAGCCGACCGAAGTGATAGAATTTTCATAGGCAGCATTGCTCAAAAGGATCGTCCCGTTCAGGAGGATGTCATAATCCGTTTCCCGCATCTGAACCTGCAGATGGTCGGTCAGCCCGCTGGCGAACCAGAAATCATTTGCCATCAAAGTATTATTACCCAGAGAGACCCAGACTCCGTCCCAATATTCCAGACTTCCCGAAACGCCGTCGGCCGTGCCGGTCCATCGCAGACTGACCGCATTCTGGCCGGACTCATTTTTAATGCGAATCCCGTTCCATTTTGTCACTCCGTCCCGCTTTGAACGAATATCGGCATCGAACACCACTCCGTCTTTTACAACCGCGTTGGACGCCAGATTGGCGGTTAAATTATATTTTCCCTGATCAAATCCAACCGCGCCGTTAAAAATGAGGGACTCCTGCGCATCCTCAACGACCCATGATCCGACTTCTGTTCCCACATCCAGCGGCGCGGCATTGGTCACCGCCCCGACGGCCGGCACATTGAAATCGGCATAAAAATAGGCGCCCTCATAGTCCAGGGCCAGATTCTGAACCACCGAAATATTGTCGTACCAGGCACCCGAGGCATCCTCATGCACTCCGTAAAACCGGATATCACGGACCAGCGATCCTGTTGAATTGTTATACGGCATGATTCCGGTCAACGTTTCGCCATCAACCGAAACGACAAACCCGTGTCCCATCATCTCAACCTCAACATGCACCAAAGTCTCCGGAGCTGTCGCGGGAACATGCGCCGCCGGAAGATCCGATGTTAAAACCAGCCAATTGGTATTTGCCTGATCCCAAACCTGCAGGCGGCTTTCCGCAGACGTGGCGGTATACGACAGGTTAACGATGGTTTTTCCATCTTCATCCAGAACGCGAATAGCACTGGCCTTACCACCAAGGACCGCCGCCGCCCGTTTAGACAGAATGTCATAACTGAAGGTAACCCCGGCGGAACGATCCGCAGCCGCTGCCAAATGAGCCGTATTGGTGTAACAGCCCTGATCCCACGCAACGACTCCCGAGTTCACAAAAGACTCTTCCAACGCAGACACCGACCAGGATCCAATCGCCGTGCCTGCATTCAAATCGCTCTCCGTCGCGGAGCCGTCCGACGCTTCATTGAAATCGGCATAAAAATTCGTCAGCGTACCCGTCACCAATTGTCCATCAATCATCCAGATGCTCTGAACGCCATCCTGTATCACGGAAGAGACCGCCGTGATCGTCTGGTCATCCTTTACAAACAGGGAGTTCCATCGGCCGGCGGTATTGTCCGGCAGATCAAACGGCACGCTGCGGTTCCCGAAATCACCCGCCTGATCATTGCCGACATAGACCACCATTCGGTCCGCACTCCAATCTTCATCGCTCTGCACCGACAACAACGTGACCCCGTTCGCCAGCTGGGCGAGATACGGCGCGCCGGCATAAACCGTCAAGTCCAGATCCACCGCAAACGCCCGGCGCTCGCTCGCGCCGTCGATGACACCTTCGCTCCAGCGCGCGTCAACCGTCGTTCGTAAAACAGCGGGTTTCAGCGCGCCGTTTCCGTTGTCTTCAATGGCCATCACCGCGGTCTGTCCGTCCTGGAGCAGCAGCGGCACGGGCATGCCGTCGCGATGGCCGGAACGAAACGCCACCGTCACAGCATCACTCCACGTTTGCCCGCCATCAACCGAACTGAGCATGGAAACATCCTGTTCAGCGCTGTCGGCATATGGACCTTCATTCGCGAAATAGATCTGAATCTCTCCATCCGGGAACTGCACCGACGCCGGCTCCCAGCAGCCGTTTTCAAACGTTGTTCCGGCTTCATAAATCCGGCGAAGCGGCCCCCAGCTTCTCCCCTCATCCTGACTGAAACAAACGGAGATGGCATACGCATGAACGCCGTCGGACGGGCGTTCATTGATCATCAGCATCACATCCCCGTTACTCAGCTGCAGCAGTTCCGGATTCGCGGCAACACCGAAAGAGAGCTCTGCCGCAACCACATCCGACTGCCAGGTAAACCCGCCGTCTGAACTGCGCCGCACCCGGCTTTTTCCGCCGGACTGATAACAGCAGAGCAGGTCGCCGCCCTGCAGCCGGATCAACCGCGCATAGCCGCCGGAAGACGTCACTTGACGCAAGGTGGATGAATCCCATTGCACCGTCGAGCGGCGGTGTAATGAATCCGCAGCTGCAGTTGTCATAACAGACCCCAGTATTAAAGCCGTCGCAAGTTTTGAGATCGCCATCATTTTTTCAGTTCACACGTTCCGTAAAAGGATTCCGCTGCAACCCCAAAAAACAGACCGACTGCTTATTCTCCGACAATCCGGTAAAATGCAGTGGCGGCTGTCGGCGTTGTCGTTACAGACAGCGTGCCGTCGATCCCGGCAATCCCTTCCACGAGATTGCTCCATGCCCCCGTCAACAAATCGGTGCGGGTCTGCAGAACATAGGTGCCGACAGCTTCCGCTGTCCATGAAAGCTCCACATCATCTGCCGAAGACAACCCCATCGAGATCGAACCGATTTCCGTAATTTGATCCGGCAGCGCATCGGCCTTAAGAACACGAATGGAATCGTACCAGGCACCGGAAAAATCGTTTATCCCGAAGAACTGAACGGAGCCGACCGAAGTAATTTCATTTTCATAGGCTGCATTGCTCAACAGGCTCGTCCCGTTCAGGAGGATGTCATAATCCGTTTCCCGCATCTGAACCTGC
Source organism: Tichowtungia aerotolerans (assembly GCF_009905215.1). Taxonomy (GTDB): domain Bacteria; phylum Verrucomicrobiota; class Kiritimatiellia; order Kiritimatiellales; family Tichowtungiaceae; genus Tichowtungia; species Tichowtungia aerotolerans. Next base: position 811,022 of record NZ_CP047593.1, read on the forward strand.
AGATGGTCGGTCAGCCCGCTGGTGAACCAGAAATCATTTGCCATTAAAATATTATTGCCCAGAGAGACCCAGGCTCCGTTCCAATATTCCAGACTCCCCGAAACGCCGTCAGCCGTGCCGGTCCACCGCAGACTGATTACGTTCAGTCCCGATTCATTTTTAATGCGAATCCCGTTCCATTTTGTCGCTCCGTCCCGCTTTGAGCGGATATCGGCATGAAAGACCACTCCGTCTTTGACGGCCGCATTGGAGGCCAGATTGGCAGTCACATTATAAAGCCCCTGGTCAAAACCGACAGCGCCATTGAAAATGAACGATTCCTGAGCGTCTGCCAGCACCCACGATCCGACCTCCGTTCCGGCATCCAGCTGCTCAACAGCTGTCAGCGTTCCTTCACCGCCGGAGTCCGGCACATTGAACTCAGCATTAAAGTGCGCGGCATAGCCTTCCGGAGCCAAACCACTGGTAACCAGGATCGTATCGTACCAGGCTCCACCCAGAAGTACGCCATCCCCAAAAAACTGCATGGACTGAATGGTTTCCGGCACCGCCGCATACTCCATGCCCTCAAGAATAACCGCTCCGTTCACCGCGACATCATAGCCGGCGGAAGACAGACTGATTGTCATCCGATCCGTAATACCGCTGGCAAAGCCGAAATCGTTGGCAAGAAAGATATCATTCGCGGCAACAACCCAGCCGGTACCCGTTACCCAATATTCAAGCTGTCCCGACACTCCGTCGGCGGTGCCGGACCAGCGCAGGCTGATCGCGTTGAGACCGGCTTCATTCTTAATGCGGATTGCATTGTATTTGTTAAACCCATCACGCCGGGAACGCATATCGAAGGTAATTGTCACGCCGTTGGCCACCTGCGCGCCGCTCTTGCAATTGGCTGTAAAGTCGTATTCCCCCTGGTCAAACCCGGCCGCGCCGCCGAAAATCAGCGACTCCTGTGCGTCCGTCACAATCCATGACCCAACCGGAGTTCCTGCATTCACCTGCGCGGCATTGGTCAGCGTTCCCGGTCCACCGCTGTTCAACACCTCAAAGTCGGCGTAGAAATTTGTAACCACTCCGGCATGCCCGGCGCATGCCGCAAAACTTACCGCTGCTATCATCAGGAACTTCTTCATGGAACTCTCCTTTACTAGGTTATAAATATATTCTATCTGCTTCCTATAATCTGGCCATGCCCGCGAATCCAAAAAACATTCCCCAGAATCCACAGATGCATCACCGTTTGGTTTGCGGAAAAAAATCGACCCGCCGCCCGAAATAGGCGTCGTCGTGATAATCGACCCAGGTACAAAAAAGAGAAAACAACGCGCCGGGCGCCGGTGCGGTTTCAATCACGGAAGGGATTCCGGCGCGATGATGAGTGCTGTCCACATCATAAGGTCCCAGCCAGCTCTGCCCGCCATCCCCGCTCAGAACCAGCTTCACATCCAGCTGCATCCGGTCCGGGGTAACGCTCAGTTCATCCGGGGAAGGCTGATCTTCATTCGTCACAAACACGACCGCCAGCCAGCCGTTGCTCAGAGCAATGCCGTGCGGGGCAAAACTGCTGAAGATCTCCGGGGAACTGTACACCGGACTGCGCCCTTTTTTCCGCCAGCTCCAGCGCCGCCCATTGCTGTCCGAAAATGTACTGCGCAGCACACTGCGAAAAAGATTATCCCCGATCGGCTCAACCCCCTCAAAAAAGCAGGTCAGCCGCCCGTCAGCCTCCACCACACTGGCCATGCCGTCGCGCGACAGCTCCGAAACATCCTGCGGCCGGGCCGCGACCACCGGCTCCTCCCACCGGCCGCACTCAGACGACCAGGTTTCCATGACAATCCACTGATGACGCCAAAAACCCGCATCGTGAGGACGGCTCTCGTCATCATAATAACACTGGATGTCTCCTTCAGATGTCTGGAACAGAAACGGCCCCCACAGCCCCTGCTGGTCGCCCGGCCCGAGCATCTCCACCTGAACCTCTTCAACGATCGAGTGCTCCCGCCAGCTCCGGCCTCCGTCAACCGATGCACGCACTCGAATTGAATAATAGGGCGACGACTTATGTTCTCCTGTGTCCAGATTATGACGATAGGCATAAAGCAGCTCGCCGTCGCGCGTCTGAAGGAGAGAACCGTCGCCGACATCATGGGCATCGATCACCTCCACAATCATCGCGCGATTGGTCCAGCTTCCGCCCTCATCATCACTGACGGCCATAAACACCTGCACCCGGTCCGGCTCAACAACCGAAAAGGTTGTGGCCAGCTCCCCGCCTGGAAGGCGAACCAAAAACTTGGCGCCGGCCGCCGGCCGCCGCTCGCCGGCCCTTGCGGCCAGATGTATTTCGGATGCACAGCCCGTCAGCGACCAACCGATCAGCAATAAACAACATGCTCTGCTCAACAACATAACGTTTTATTTTATCGTACCTGACCGGAAATCGCCACGTTAAACCGTTTGACTTTCTCACCCGCATAGAGCCGCAGCCGGGCGGTGAGCTCGACCTGCCGTCGGTCCGCCGGGCGATGAATCAACCGGCCGTCATGACCCAAAATATCCGGATGCGACGAGCTCCAAACCACGTCAGATCCCCCGGCAGCCTTCTGTGGTAGAAAGACGGATGAGCTCACCGATCCCACGCTGTCTCCGGGCGCGAAGCGGGGGGCCAGCCGATCAAAATCCAGCGCCAGACGCACCTCATTACCCTGCTGATACAGCCCGCGAAGAATTTCCGGACTCAATGCCGTATTATAAACCCGCACGTCATCGATCAGCCCGCCGGCGCCTTTGTCGCGCCCGTTTCCACCAATCCACAGCGCTGCATCCGAAGGATCCATACCCGGTACGGCGGCCGACTGAACTTCCTCGCCATTCAGATAGAGCCGGGCGGTCTGTCCGTTCCAGATCGCCCCCAGATGAACCCACTCGCCCGGCACAACCGACCGCCGGTGCTTTAACGCGGCAATCCCGTCCCGACGAAGCAGATTAAAAATCCACTGCCCGTCGCGGTAATGCAGATGAAAGCCCTTGGTCGGCCAGTTCATCTGTCCCAGCAGATAGCAGTCTTTTCCAAGTTCCGGAACCGAGTCAAACTGCACCCACATCGACACGGTCAGCGCCTGCCGGCAGTCCACCGGAGACTCGTGCAGCGCATCCTGTCCGGCGCAACTGAACCGCCGCGAAGCGCGGCCGACCGCCCCCGGCTCCGCGCCGCGTTCAAATGACTGCTCAAATTGAAGAATCGGCCTGCGTTCGGCCACCTGCAGGTCAAACACCGGCTCCAGCTCACTCCAGGGACGCGCGCCGCTCTGCACAGTCCACGCCTGATATTTCTTTGCCAGCCGCGACGCGATCTCCGGACACGCGGCGGCCAGATCCGTTGTTTCGGTGCGGTCGTTTTTCAGGTTATACAACTCCCACTCCGCCGCGCGCGGTGCGGCCGGATAGCCATAGTGACTGTACAGCTGCACATCCTTTTCATAGCGCGAAACCAGTTTCCAGTCGCCGTCGCGCACCGCGCGGTTGCCTTCATGTTCAAAAAACAATGCCCGTTCAGGCAGCGCTCCTCCATTCAGCAGCGGCAGCAGGCTTTCCCCTTCCGGCGGCTGGATGCGATACGCGCGGCCTTCGCGCTCAAACACATCCGGAAGTTCCGCGCCGGCGGCATCCAGGCAGGTCGCCATCACATCCACCACATGTCCCGGGGTACGGTCCAGCGCGCCTTTCACCGACTCATCCATTCCGGCCGGCCAGTTGATAATGCAGGGGGTCGAAATTCCGCCTTCATGAACCCAATGCTTGTACATGCGGAACGGCGTATTCTGCACATGCGCCCACGGCATAAAACAGCCCTGGTACGACTCCGGCGTCCCAACCTCCCGCCGGTCATGGCTGCCGACCTCCTCCGGACACCCTCCATTGTCAGCCAAAAACAGAATCAATGTGTTGTCGCGCACGCCGCTCTTTTCCAGCCAGGCAATCACATCGCCGAGCTTCTGGTCCATCCGGTCGATCATGGCGGCATAGACGGCCATCTTCAGGTCCCAGTCATCCTTATCGTACTGGTTCATCGGCACACCGTCCCAGCCGTCGGCCGAATCGCCCGGAATGCTGTCCCATGCCGGCAGGGCCGGGTCGCGCGGCGGAAGCGTCCAGGACGGATCGAGGATCTTCCGTTTCTGCATTGCTTTGAAACGGCGCTCGCGCACTTCGTCCCACCCGTTTCTGAACTTGTCCTTTTTCCAGCGGTACTTAGCAATATCTTCCGGCCGGGCATGCATCGGCCAGTGCGGCGCATCAAACGCCAGATACATGAAAAACGGCTTCTGCGCCTGCTCGGATTTCCATTCTTCAAGAAAACGAATCGCGTAATCGGCTTCGGCGTCGGTCAGGTAAAACGAATCGTCAAACCCCAGCTCCTCCTTGGATTTGCACTGCGCCGGATCGCCGGTGAAGTTCACGGCCAGCCAGGGCGGATTGAAATAGTTCACCCGGAAGCTGCGCAGGAAACTGCGGTCGAATCCGCGGCGGCAGGGCGCGTGCTGCTGGTCGCGAAGCGTGTGGGCCACATGCCATTTTCCGGAATGCATCGTCCAGTATCCGGCGGCGTTGAGCGCCTCGGCAATGGTCATGCAGTTGTGGTTCAAATGCCCCTGATACGCCAGCGCGTCCAGCGGCTCGGCCATATAGCCCATGCCGGCCTTGTGCGGATAAAGCCCGGTCAGCAGGGAAGCCCGGCTCGGCATGCAGCGCGCGGTATTGTAAAACTGCGTCAGGGTTAAACCCTCCGCGGCCAGCCGGTCCACGGTCGGCGTCTCGATGCAGGAACCGAAACAGCCCAGATCCGAGTAGCCCATATCATCGACCAGCACCACCAGGATGTTCGGCGGCGGTTCCGGTTTCGCCATGGCCCAGAATCCTGCCAGCAACGCGGCAACGCCCGTTTTATAAATGCGGTTCCTCATCGGCTTCTCCTCCTTTTACAGGCACACGGATTCCGGCGCATACAGCTCTTCATGCAGTGCGCGCAGCCGCTCCTCCGCTATTTTTATGACCTTGCGGTCGTAAGTGACCAGCCCGTTGATTTCGCCTTCCACATCCGTTGTCTGGGTATACACCGCCGCCTGCAGGCTTTTTTCGCGAATCCCGAACAGGATTCGGCTCAGCCGTTTCTGATACTGCGCCACCAGCTCCTCAACATTCTCATAGCTCTGATAGCCCCAGTTGCGATCCCACCAGAGATGCCCGTGCACCGCGTAGCCGAGCCCGCCGAATTCGCCGACGACCACAGCGCGGTCTTTCCGCGGTTCAGGAATCAGGGTTTCCTCCCAGTAGTTGTGAATGTCATACAGGTCGCCGATGTCGCGGTCTTCCCAGCCGCTGGTGCTGCTGACCAGCCGGGTCGAATCCAGCGACCGGATCAGCTGCGTTTTATGCGCCACTTCGTGCTGGCCCCAGCCTTCGTTCAGCGGCACCCAGACCGCAATGCAGGGATAGTTGTAAAGCGACGCAATCATTTCGCGCAGCTCGGCATCAAACGCAATCGCCGAGCGCGAACGCATCAGCACATCCTTTTGACCGCCTTCGGGCACATGCTGCACCGTGCAGCGTTTTTCCAGATCAATTTCAGACGCCTGAATAAACCCGCTCGGCATGTCCTGCCAGACCAGCATCCCAATCCGGTCGCAGTGAGCATAAAACGCCTGCGGCTCGATCTTGATGTGCTTGCGCACCATGTTGAATCCGGCGGCCTTCAGGAAATCGACATCCCAGCGCAGCGCGTCTTCACTCGGCGGCGTCAGCAGTCCGTCCGGCCACCAGCCCTGGTCCAGCGTTCCGTACTGGAAAAGCGGTTCATTGTTGAGCAGCACCTGCACCCCGTCCCCGTCCGGAGCCATGCTGATTTTCCGCATGGCAAAATACGACCTGGCATGATCGAGCGACTCCCTGGAATCCCCCTGCCCGGAAAAAAGTTCCACCCGCAAATCATAAAGCTTCGGAGCGTCCGGACTCCACAGTTCCGGGGAAACCAGCGGCAATATCAGGGAATCATCGATATGCCCCCTCGTTTCGGCAATCTTCACATCGCCGTCAAAGACCGATACCTGAACACAATCACGCCAGCGACTCGGCGGCACCCGCCCGATCACCTGCACCTCGACGCTGGAGGCGTCCACATCCGGCGTAATGCGCAGTTCCTCAATCGAGTTTTCCTTTGCGACCGGCTCCAGCCAAACCGTCTGCCAGATTCCGGTCACCGGCGTATACCAGATATTATGCGGGAACAAATCCTGTTTGCCGCGCGGCTGGTCTTCGGAGCTGGTCGGATCCCAGACCGAAACCAGCAGTTCGTTTTCGCCGTCGATCAAAAACGCGGACACATCAAAAAAGAAAGGCGTGTTCCCGCCGCGATGATGTCCGGCCAGCCCGCCGTTCACCCAGACCGTGCACTCATAATCCACCGCGCCGAAATGCAGCAGCACGGCATTGTCTTTCCAATCCCTGGACACGTCAACGGTCCGGCGGTACCACAGCCGTTCCTCCGGCGACACGCGCCGCCCGACGCCGGACAGAGCCGACTCGATACAAAACGGAACCAGAATTTCCCCGTCAAACTCTGCGGGGCCCGCATCCGTTTTTGGCAAAACAGAATATTCCCACAATCCATTCAGGTTCATCCACTCTTCCCGCTGCATCTGCGGCCGCGGATATTCCTGCCAAACCGACTCAGGATTCAGCTGCTCGCCCCACACCGTCATCAGCGGCGATTCTGCCGGCTTCCAGTTTGTATCTGCCATTGGTCTTCTCCCTGTAAAATTCTTGAGTTTGACTCTATTAAACAACATGCCCGCCTTTTCCGGAATAACCGCGCCTTTATAAAACATGCCTCAAAATCCACTCGCGCCTGTAAAATCTGACAGCGGATCCTTGAGCTGAAATTCCGCTTCCGGTAAACTTCCGGTCATCTTTGCGAGAGGGGAAGCCCGGCACACCTATGGAAAATAACCGTATTATAGAAACCCAGGTCGAACGGATCATCATTCCTGAAAACTCACGGGAACGCATTCTCACCCAGCCGTCGCCCAACATCCACTGCATGGACGATTACAATATCCTGATCGCCGGCATCAGTGAACTGACCAAAGGATACGGCGCGGAACGCTTTCCCTCTTATTACAACATGATCCTCTACGCCTATTCCGGCTCCGCACAGATTGAAGAAGGCGGCACTACACGGATACTCAAAGCCGGCGAGGTCATGACCGCCCCCATCGGACACACCTTCTCGTACGCCCCGGTGACCGACCGCTGGGAAATCGCTTGGATTCACCTGGTCGACTCTCCGGACTGGAATGCGCTTTTCCCCAAAGCAATCACCGTGCGCCCCGCCCAGTGGGGCCAACTGGTGAAAACCCTCATGGAGGCGTTTATCACCGAATCCAACACCCGGCGCGCCGACTCGCGGCAGCCGCTGCGGCTGTGCACCGAAATGATCACCTGCTACCTGAAACGCGAGCTCGGCATGGAAAACCCGACCGAACTCAAAGCGCGCGAGACCCTGCAGAACCTGTGGAGCCAGGTGCACGCCGACCTGACCCGCAAATGGACGGTGGACGAACTGGCCGGCTCCGCCGGGCTCTGCAAAACCTACCTGCACCGCCTCTGCACCAAATTTTACAACACCTCCCCCATGAACATGATCACCACCATGCGCATGGAACGGGCCGCCGAGCTGCTCTCCTTTTCCAATTACACACTGGAAATGATCGCCGACCAGATCGGCTATGAAAGCGCTTTCACCTTCTCCAAAGCCTTCAAGCGCTACGCAGGCATCAGCCCGAAAGAATTCCGAAAAAAACAATCGGCTACGTAATCCATAGACAGCTTTCGCGGTAGTCGCTCGGGCTGCGGCCGGTATGGCGGCGGAAGAAGTGATTGAACGCCGCGAGGTCGTCGTAACCGACCGCGCGGGCGATTTGAGACACATTCAGCTCATTTTCTTTGAGCAACTCACAGACCTTTTCGATCCGCAACAGCGCCAGCTCTTTCATCGGCGGCCGCAATTGATCCCGGCGGAATGCGGCCGCCAGCCCGGACTTGCTGCACCCAAACTGTTCACTCAGCGAATCCAGGCTGATCTCCTCGTCGAGATGCAGCTCCAGCCAGCTCATAACGCGCGGCGCCAGATGTCCGGTTTCCGGCGGCTCGCAGGTTTCCAATCTTTGAAAAAGATAGCTCACCGCCGCCTGCCGGTGCGCATTGGTCACCTCAAATTCAAAAAAAGTTTCGCGTACAATTTGAACCGAAAGATCATCCGGAGCAACGGCCTCGGATAAACACCCTTCCAGCAGCATTGCCTGCACATCAGTCAGCTCCACCGGTTCCGTCATCGGCAGCGCCACCGGAACGGCTACAGTCCGCCCGCCAACCCGGCACTTCCCGGTTAATACAAACAGAACCTGCGGCTCTTCAGAGGCCGCCAGCCGACGGGAACCATTTACCGTTTTAATCATCATGAAGTAAAAACTAGCTTGATATGCGATAAAAATCAATATAGTTTGATCAAAATTTCACAACGGAGCAAAAAAAAATGGCAAACGTCAACCTGAACGGCATTTTTAAAATTTATGACGACGGCTACGAAGCGGTCCGCAACTTCAACCTGGACATTGAGCACGGTGAATTTCTGGTGCTGGTCGGCCCGTCGGGCTGCGGCAAATCGACGACCCTGCGCATGGTCGCCGGACTCGAAGAAATCAGCCGGGGTGCAATCTCTATCGGCGACCGGGTTGTCAACGATGTAGCCCCCAAAGACCGCGACATTGCCATGGTTTTCCAGAACTATGCGCTCTACCCCCACATGAGCGTCTACGACAACATGGCTTTCGGCCTCAAGTTGCGCAAAATGCCTAAAAAGGAAATCAGGCAACGCGTGGAAAAAGCCGCCGAAATTCTCGGCCTGCAGGATCTGCTCAAACGCAAACCCAAGGCGCTCTCCGGTGGACAGCGCCAGCGCGTCGCCATGGGCCGCGCAATCGTCCGCGAGCCGTCGGTCTTTCTCTTCGATGAACCCCTCTCCAATCTCGACGCAAAAATGCGCGTCGAAATGCGCAAGGAAATCCTGCAGCTGCACCGCCGGATCAGCACCACCATGATTTATGTCACCCACGACCAGATCGAAGCCATGACCCTCGGCGACCGCATCTGCGTCATGAACGTCGGCGTCATTGAGCAGGTTGGGGAACCGACCGTGATTTTCGACCACCCCGCGACCCTGTTCGTCGCCCGCTTCATTGGCACCCCGCCCATGAACATTTTCTCAGGAAAGCTGCGTCGCAGCGCAGAGGGGCAGATCCTCTTCGACGGCGATTCCATTCTATGCCCGCTGCCGGCCGACAAAGCCGCCATGCTCGAAGGATGGGAGGACAAAAACGTCTGCCTAGGCATCCGCCCGCGCGCACTGAAACTGGCAAAGGACGAGGCCCCCATCGTGTTCGAAGGCCGAATCGATGTTTCCGAAATGCTCGGCGAGGAAGTGCTGGTTCACGTCGAATCCGGCGAACACAAATACATCACCAGCATCAATCCGCACGAAGCCGCCGAACTGAAAGACGGCACCATCCGCCTGACGCCGGACCTCACACTCGCCCACATCTTCGACGCCGAAACCGGCCGAAACCTCACCCTGCCCGAAGAGGTAAAAGCAACCACTCTGCCTGCATAATCTTTGGCGTCAGCAGCTTCGCAACAGAAACTCTCATTTAAAGCAGACCGCCCGGCGTACAGCCGAACCGTTTTTTAAACTGCGCGCAGAAGTGGGATACATTGCGATAGCCGCTGGAAAAACAGATCTCCTTCACCGACAGTTCGCTGAGTGCCGCCAGCTCGCGGGCGTTTTGAAGACGTCGGGTTTCGATTGTTTTTCCCGGTGGCTCGCCGTTTTCCGCAGCAAACAGCCGGGTAAAATGAGCGCGGCTCACGCCCAGGCGGCGGGCCAGTTCACTGACGTTGAATGACGGATCGCAGAAACAGGTTTCAATCAGCGCAAGTGCCCGCTCGGCAACACCGCCCGGTTTTCCGCCCGCCCGCAGCGTGCGCGGAATTTCCATAAAAAAGCGGTACGCGCGCGCGGAAACCTCTTCCGCATCGAGCGGTTTTCCGGCAAACCGATCCGCCAGCAGTCCGGCCAGCTGCGGCACCGCGCCGGTATCCGGCGGAAGCTCAAAGCAATACCCCTGCTCCGCCACCAGCGCTTCCCCCCAGCGGTAAAGTTCCCGACTCTGCACGCTGACCCAAATCCATTCCCATTCCATATCGCGAGGCAGCCAGTACGAGGTTGGCGATCCAAACGGCACCAGAAAACCGGTTCCCGGCTTCAGGATTCGCTCTCCGTCTTCGTCCCGAAAGACCGCGCTGCCACTCATCGTATACTGAAAAAGCAGAACCGACCGCTCCGGCGCGCCGTGTGTAGTCCGCGTTGAGTTGTCCCAGTTGATATGGCGCTGCGAACCGTGTTCCCGTTGCCACCCCGCCGCCAGCGGCAAAATCGGAAGCCGGGCATCGCGCGGCAGGGAAAGCATGCAGGGCTCCCCGCTCTCAAAAAGCACAAATCCGTTATCCTGTGTCATAAAACCTGAATAAATATGGGTTTAATTCGGAAAGATAATACAACAATATTGATAATTATGAACCCGAAAAATAAACGTCCGAACATCCTGTTTGCTCTGGCTGACGATGCATCGCACTTCAGCGCCTACGGCCACATCTTCGTCAACACGCCGCACTTTGACCGTGTGGCGCACGCCGGAATCCTTTTCAACAACATGTTCACCACCAACCCGAAATGCGCACCGTCGCGCGCCTCCATGCTGACCGGGATGCACACCTGGCAACTCAAGGAAGCCTGCACCCACTGGTGCGTATTCCCGGGGCCGGACGAATTCGCCGTTTATCCCGACCTGCTCGAAGACGCCGGCTATCACGTCGGCTTCACCGGCAAAGGCTGGGCGCCGGGCGACTATGAACGCAACGGCCGTAAGCATAACCCCGCCGGCCCGGAATATAACGACATCACACTCACACCGCCGGAAGGCTCCCTGATTGCCGACTGCGATTATGCGGCCAATTTTGAGGACTTCCTCAGCAAACGCGCCGGCGACCAGCCGTTCTGCTTTTGGTATGGCGGGAAAGAACCGCATCGCGCCTACACCGCCGGCGAAGGACAGCGCCACGGCAAAAAGCTCGAAGACGTCACCGAAGTTCCGCCCTACTGGCCGGACGAACAGCTCGTTCGCGAAGACATGCTCGACTACGCCTTCGAAACCGAATGGTTCGACAGCCATTTGGGCAAGATGCTCGCACTCCTCGAAGAGCGCGGCGAACTGGAAAACACACTGGTCGTCGTAACCTCCGACAACGGCTGCCCCTTCCCGCGCGTCAAAGGCCAGATGTACGACGACGACTTCCGCCTGCCCTTTGCCGCCATGTGGGCCGCGCAGGTAAAATCCGGCCAGACCTGCGACGACCTGTGCAGCTTCATCGACCTCGCTCCCACCTTTCTCGAACTGGCAGGAGTTGAGATTCCCAAAGAGTGGCCGGGCAAATCACTTACCGATGTTTTCCAAGGGTTGGACGCCGGAAGAGATCGAGCGCTCATGGGGCGCGAACGTCACGACATGGGCCGCGAAAATGACGCGGGCTATCCGGTGCGCTGCATCCGCACGCCACAGTATCTGTATGTGCGCAACTTCGAGCCGACCCGCTGGCCGGCCGGCAATCCGGAAACCGGCTTTACCAACTGCGACAGCTCGCCAACCAAAACCCGCATTCTCGAACTGCATGAACAGGGTGTTGATTTCTACTACGAGCAGGCTTTCGGAAAACGACCGCTGGAACAGCTCTTTGATGTCAAAAAAGATCCGTACTGCATGACCGATCTGGCGACCGATCCGGCCTTTGCCGAAACCAAAGCGGCCCTCTGGGAAGAACTGAAAGCCAAGCTGGAAGAGACGGGAGATCCGAGGATCTTCGGCAACGGCGGTATCTTTGACACCTATGAGTACTGCAGCGACGCTCCGCACTCATGGGCCAACTACGCGACAGCCACCTGGGAACCGCAGGTTTATTAACCTGCGGCGCCCTCGGCGCTTGTTATTCGCCCAACAGAGCAGCGATCACCTGCGCATAAACCCGCACCATAAAATCGTTCGGGTGGTTAACATGATTGCCGGTCATATCGCAGTAGCGCTTGGTTTTCAGAAAATATTCGTGCATCGACCACACATCGGCGACGGCCACGGATTCCGATTCCAGCTGTTTGAGCGCCGGAAGATATCCGTCCATCGGCGAAAGGGAACGCCAGTTTTCGTTGGGCTGGAACGAGGCGATCAGGATGAATTCAACATCCGGATTCTGCGCCTTGATGAGCTCCATGGTTTTCTTGGTGTTGGCAATGTATTGTTCCACCGGGACTCTGGCCCCGTCATTCATACCGAACCCAAGCAGGCAGAGATCCGCTTTTTCAGGAGCTGCATAGTACGGAGCCACACTGAGGCCCCAGCTCGAAACCATGCCGCCCAGCGATGCATTCACAAAGGTGATTTCGCTCTGCGAACCGGAGCGTAAATATGTCATCAGCAAGTCGCCGTATCCCGGAACAAACGGCGGCTTCCCGGCTTTGCCGCTGGCGCTGGCTCCCGTGGAAATGCTGTCGCCCAGCAAAAGAATTTTCAGCGGTTCACCGCTGCGAAGCGCTTTTTTGGTTTTCAGAAGCTGCTTCTTTCCGGTCGATGGAACAGGGCCGCCCCATTTGCCGGCGTGTTCATAAGTCACGGCAATCTGGCGGTCGTTCCAATAATTGCCTTCGGTAAAGGCAATGTATCCGCCTTTCCACGACTTAAAGGTTTTCGGAGGCGCATCGGCAGAATCAGGATAGAGCTGCTTGTACGTTAAAGAAGGAATCGGGGATTTTTCGGTCAGCCGAATCGTTTTGCCATCCAGGATAAAATCAGTACCGCTCTGATAGGTTTTGTCCAGTGCATAACCGCGCACCGTAATCTCCCCGACCGGATCGAACAGCAGGGAGCCCTCCGGCGCCTTGCCATCAACCGAAATCGGCAACACGGTTTCCCAAATCATTCTGGATGACTCCCATACCGGCGCCATCATCTCTTCCAGAGGATACCCCGGCTGCTCCGCAGTATCCACAATCAGCTGTGCTTTCGCTCCCGGCTTGGGACTGACCGCCGGAGCAGGGGATTCTGTCTGACGAATAACAAATGAAAGTTCCGCCTGGCTGGAATTTTCATTGAACCAGTCTGTGATAATAAAATTCACCCCGGAATGCGTGGTTTTGATTGTCGATGTGACCAGATACTTTTCGGAACCATCTGCGGACACAACATACAGCTTCATCGACGGAGTCATCCCGTCTCCGGCCACAGTCGCAGGCAGGGAAACCCGTGCATCTGCTGTCTGCCGGCTTTTGACCTGGCCCAAATCAAATGAAAACATACAAACGACACCGGGCTCGTCACTTTTTTCAGGGGTCGCTGCCAATTGTATCTTTTCTGAGAAGGCTGCAAACAGGCTCCCCGTCAACACCCAAACCGCAAACAGTTTTTTCATCGTCACAATCTCCTTTGTTAACACACAAGACGGCCAGAACAGCTCTGAGAATAAGACTTCTCATTATGACCATTTATTCCCTCTGTTCAATGTCTTCACAGAACTGAATGATCCGCAAAACCAGCTGGTTGCCTTCCCGGCGACATCTAGGTACATTTGCTGGATGAAAACACTGGGTACCATTCTGATTGTTCTGTTCGTAATTGTCGCATTGCTGGGCGTCGGGCTTCAGATGTTCCTGACCAAGGGGCTGACATCTGCGCTCAACCAGGGAGTCTTCCCTGCCGTCAAGGCCATGTACGGACTGGAAATGAGCATCACCAACGCATCGGTGAATGTCCTTAAAGGAACGGCCGAACTGCAGGGCTTTGCCGTGCGCAACCTGAAAGGCTATGAAGAACCCTACCTGCTGACCTTTGACGACTGCCTGATGGAAGTCGATATGATGTCGCTGATCCGCCGGGACCCGATTCTCATCAACCGCGCTGAAGCACATGGCGCCGTACTGGTGGTTGAACGGAACAGCGATCGCAAGTTCAACGTCAAGGAACTCGCCGATGCTCTCAAGCCGGTTGAATCATCAACCGCGCCGGATACGGAGCCGGAAGAAAAAGCAGAACCGCAACGCGTCCCGGCCCCTGAAAAAGAAGTCGCAAAAACAGAACCGGTACCCGTGCATATCCGCCGCATCATCGCTGATCTGCGCGTTCTTTATTCCGACTCCAAAAGAGACCGGGAATATCCACTGGATCTGCAACTGAAAGCCAGCGACCTGTTTACAGTTCCAGAAAAAAGCCAACCGAACAGCCTGATCGTTCTGCGCGGATCACTGGCAGACGACAGCAATTCATTTGCCACCGATCTCAGCGCCGTCTTAGAGCCGCTGACCGACCCGGCCAATCCGACCTTCAACGCAACCGGAAGTATTCTGGATATCGACGCCGAATTCCTCGAAGAACTGCTGAGCAAAAACGATATGGAAAGCGGCGTCTTTTCCATTAAGCCATCGATTACCTGCAACCAGGGCCGACTCGAAGGATCCGACATCGACCTGGTCATTAAAGACCTCAAAATCTACAATGCGGAAATCGGCGAAACCAAACTGACGCTGCCAATCACCGGCACGCTGCAGAAACCATGGATTGATTTGTCCGGCACACTCAGTTCGCTCTTCTCGGAACAGGCGCTCAACATCGGAAAAGCCGTTGGTCTTCAGGAATTGAAAAAAGAACTCGGCATCGAAGACGGCGCCATCACACAGCAGACTCTAATGGGCCAGCTCACCAACCGGGTAGAAGAAATCAATGACAGCCCTGCCCTGCAGGAACTGATCCAGCAGATTGCTCCGGGCACACAGCCAACCAACAGCACCTCCACAAATCAACCGATCAAAAAAGCCATCGGAAACGCTCTGATTGAACAGCTCGAACAAAACGTTAAAGAAGTCGAAGGCAACGAGGCGGTTAAGGACCTTCTCCGCGGCTTTTTCAACAAATAACCTGAAACCGGTTCTTCTATGCAAATACAGATTCCTCTTCTCACCATACTCGCCTATCTGATCGGTTCCGTGCCGTTCGGCCTGCTGCTCGCAAAAACCCAAGGCAAAGACATCCGGAAACTGGGCAGCGGAAATATCGGTGCCACCAATGTCCTGCGCTGCCTGGGGAAACCGCTGGGCATCACCTGCTTCGTGCTCGATGTCCTCAAAGGCTTCTTGCCCGCCTTCCTTTTTCCAAACATTGGAAACTGCGGTGCAGAATTCGGAATTCTCTTTGGCGCGGCCGCCATCCTCGGCCACAACTTTCCGATCTTCCTGAAATTCAAAGGCGGCAAAGGTGTCGCCACCAGCGCAGGCGTCCTGTTTGGCGTCGCCCCGATGGCTGTTGTCGCCGGCCTGCTCGTCTGGGTGATCGTCCTGAAAGTATCCGGTTATGTCTCGCTCGGCTCCATCATCGCCGCACTGGCCGTCGCTCTCATCGGCTGGATTCGCGTCGACCACTACGGCGTCGTGACCGCCGCCGCGCTCACTCTCCTCGCCGCGCTCTCCATTTACCGCCATCGCGCCAACATCCAGCGACTCATCGCCGGAACTGAAAATAAATTTGAGAAAAAGAAAAAATCCTGATCGGTTTCTCGCCAGAACGCCAAGCCCGCAGAGTGTATGATTAGCGCGCTTTGCGAGAGAAAAAAGAAAGCAACAAATAGCCTATGAACTGTTTTGTAATTGGAAACGGCGGATGGGGCACGGCCCTCGCCATGACACTCGCCGGCAACGGCCACCGCGTAACCATCTGGGGCCCCTTCGAAGAAGAAATTGAAACGATCCGCAGCGCGGGCGAAAACAGTGTTTACCTGCCGGGCGTCGATCTTCCGTCGGAAATCAAGTGGACTTCCGATCCATCCGCCTCCGCCGGAACAGATCTGGTCGTCATGGTTACACCGTCACGCTTTTATCGCAGCACGCTCGAAACCTTTGTGCCGTACCTCAGCGAAAACACGCTGATTGTGAGCGCGACCAAAGGACTCGACGAAAAAACGCACCAACGGATGAGTGAAGTGGCCGAAGAAGTGCTTCACCGCGAAATCGCCGTGCTCTCCGGACCGAGCCACGCCGAAGAAGTGGCTCGCGGTGTCCCAACGGCCGTCACTGTCGCCGGCAGCGATTTCCAAACATTGGAAAAAATCCAGGCCGCTTTTATGGGCCCCGCGTTCCGCGTATACACCTCCGACGATCTCATCGGCGTCGAACTGGGCGGAACGCTCAAAAACGTCATCGCCGTCGCCGCCGGAATTCTCGACGGAATCGGACTGGGTGATAATTCCAAGGCCGCGCTGATGACGCGCGGACTGGCGGAAATCGCCCGCCTCGGCGCCGCTCTCGGCGCCAAACCGGAAACCTTCTCCGGCCTGAGCGGCATCGGCGACCTGATCGTTACCTGCGCCAGCCGTCACAGCCGCAACCGCTCGGTCGGAGAGCGTCTAGGAAGGGGTGAGAGCCTTCAGGAGATCATGAACGGAATGAAGCAGGTTGCGGAAGGAATCTGGAACGCTAAAGCCGCCCGCGATCTGGCAGAAAAACATCATATCGACGTGCCGATTACCGAAGAGGTCTGTCAGATTGTTGAGAACGGAAAAGACCCGAAGCAGGCGCTGCATGATTTAATGAACCGTGACCCCAAAGCTGAATAAAGGAATTTAATGATGCAGAAAAAACTGTCGTGTCTGATGTTAAGTCTGCTCGCCCTCACCCTGTCGGCGGTGGCGGCTTCCGTAAATATCATCTCCATTCCCGCCAGCACAATGGAAAAAACCATTCCGGCCACTCTGATTCTTCCGGATGCCTACGAGAACAACGCAGATCAGCGCTTCCCCGTCCTCTATCTGCTGCATGGTGCAGGCGGCAATCACGCCGGATGGAACAATGCTGCCGAAATCAGCAGGCTGGCCGACGAATACGGAATGATTGTTCTGTGTCCGGACGGTGGAAAAACCAGCTGGTATTTCGACAGTCCGATCGACCCGACCTATCAGTACGAAACCTATGTCGCCAAAGACTGCGTTCAGTTTATGGATTCGAACTACCGCACGCTGGCGCAGCGCGAGTCGCGCGCTACCTGCGGACTGAGCATGGGCGGTCATGGCGCTCTATTTCTGGCGATTCGCCATCTGGACACCTTCAGTGTGGCCGTGGCGCTGAGCGGCGGCGTGGATATCCGCCCCTTCCCGAACAACTGGGATATTAAGCTGCGCATCGGAGAAAAACAGACGAACCCGGAAAACTGGGAACAATTCACCGTCATCAACCTGGCCAAAAACCTCAAAAACGATGATCTGGCCATTTCTCTGGACTGCGGAACCGGCGACTTTTTCCGCGAAGTCAACCGCGCACTGCACCAGCAGCTGATTGACGACGGCATCGACCATCACTTTGAGGAAAACCCCGGCAAGCACAACTGGGACTACTGGAAATCTGCCATTCAGCGACAAATGATTTTTATCGATCAACACATCGCCCATTCCCTGGTGCAGTAATGAATACATTAAACAAAAGCGTCGTCCGCATCACCGCATTCCTAACCGTCCTGCTGCTGCTCGGCGGGCTGTTTTCCATGCTCAAATGGGTCGCACTGATCCTGTGTTTTGATGCACTGATCCGCGGATTTACAAACCTGCCGATCAGCCCCCTGCACCGCGCCGCCCGCGCGCAGTCGAAAATACTGCGTCGCGGTGCAACACCGGTTGATGCCGCACCATACCGTTTTGCGGCCAGAATCGGATTTGCCGTTTACGCCCTGATTACCCTTCTGGCCTTTACCGGCCTGATTGCGCCCGCACGAATCCTGACCCAGTTGATGGTTCTGGCCGCCGGAGTTGAAGCATTTGCGGGTATCAACATCTGGGGAAAAGTCTACACCCTGCTCCACAAATCCAGATGAACCGGCCTCCGCTCACCCTCGCCGCCTTCGGACTCTGTACCGACTGCCGAACCGTTCACACGCTCCCCGTTGGCAACAGCCGCCAATACGCGGACGGGCTGATAAAAGAACTCGATGAACGCAGATGCATAGACGACGCTTCCAATCCAAAATTTTCTACGGATTATCTCTGGGGCGACGCGCGCGGACAAATGTTCGGTGTGCTCGAATGCGAAGACAGAAACGGGAACTCCGTCGTGCTGAAAGCATTTTCCTGCCAGTACAACGGCGAGTGGAGCGTTGACGGATGGGTTCCTCCTATCCCGAACCCTCAGGCCTTTGAACAGCTGATTGCTGAGCCGGACCGAGAAATCAACATACGCACACGTGCACTGAAAAAACTGCAGGCAACCGACCCGGACCATTTCCAACTGTTTGAAGAGCGCAAGGCGCTCTCGCAGCAACTGATGAAGGAGATTCACGCTCTCTACCGCCTGACTAATTTTCGCGGAGCAACCCGGCCGCTATCAGCAATATTTCCTGGAGACAACATCCCCACCGGCGTCGGCGACTGCTGCGCGCCGAAACTGCTGAACTATGCCGTTCTCAACAAACTGAAACCGCTCGGCCTGAGCGAATTCTATTACGGCAGAGAAAACAAATCCGGAACCCGCCAACATAAAAAGTTCTATCCCGCCTGCGCCGAAAAATGCCGTCCAATTCTCGGCTTTATGCTCTGCGGACTGGATGGTGCTTCCGCCACAACAGCAGCACAAAAAAAATTAGAATTCCTTTTTGCCGACGACAGCCTCGTCGTTGTCGCGAAACCATCCGGCCTGCTGTCTGTCCCGGGCAAAGGACCGGAAAATCAGGACTGCGTCACCGCGCGAATCAGAGAAGTTTTTCCAGACTGCCCCGGCCATCCGGAAGTACACCGGCTCGATATGGACACCTCCGGCCTGATGGTGCTCGCGCTTAACCGCGATGCCCATCGCGAACTGTCGCGACAGTTCCACGACCGCGAAACCTCTAAAAAATATATTGCACTTCTGAACGGAGAGATCGAAGAGGGTTCCGGCGTAATCAAACTGCCGTTTCGACTCGACGTCGACAACCGGCCCATGCAGATCTACGATCCCGTCCACGGAAAGATCGGAATCACCCGCTGGAAGACGCTCGGCATCGAGGACGGGAAGACACGCGTTGAAATGATTCCGATCACTGGAAGAACCCATCAGCTGCGCGTACACGCCGCCTCAGAACACGGCATTGGAGTTCCAATCATTGGAGACCGTCTCTACGGAACCGGAACGGCTCCCGGCCAGCTGAAACTGCATGCCTCGTTTCTATCGTTCATCCATCCGGCTACCGGAAGGAAAATGCAGTTCACATCCGAACCACCGTTTTGATCAGGAAAGGCGGGAGACAAACCGGGCGATACGGGGCATAGCTTCTTTGAGGTCATCGAACGCCGTCGCAAAGCAGCAGCGCACCGACCCTTCACCGCAAGCGCCGAAGGCGGTCCCCGGAACAACCGCCACATTTTCTTCCTCAAGAAGTTTCATGGCAAAGTCGTAGGAGCTCAGCCCGAATTTTCCAATGGTTGGAAACATGTAAAAAGCTCCTCCGGGCAGAAAACACTCAACACCCATCTCCTGAAAAGCGCTGTGCATGTAGTTCCGGCGCGCGGCATAGCTCTCACGCATTCCGGCGATATCTTCTGCCGGGTTTTGGAGGGCCTCAAGAGCGGCACGCTGACTCAGTACAGGAGCACAAAGCATCGTGTACTGATGAATTTTCATCATAGCTTCCGTGAGCTCGGGCGGAGCGCAGGAGAAACCGAGTCGAAAACCCGTCATGGCCCATGCTTTGGAGAATCCGTGCAGATAAACGGTACGTTCACGCATGCCGGGAACAGCTAATATACTGGAGTGCTGCACGTCGTAGGACAGTTCACCGTAAATTTCGTCCGAAAGAACAATCAAATCGTGTTCTATGGCAAATGCGGCAATTTCTTCGGTTTCTTTGCGAGACAAAACCGCGCCGGTCGGATTGGTCGGGAAGTTGAGAATCAGGACTTTTGTTTTTTCCGTCACCTTTTCTTCGAGCTGCGCACGGGTTAGACGGAAGCTATTCTCAACAGAGGTTTCGATCTTGACCGGCACCCCATGAGCAAAGGTAATGATCGGGTTGTAGGAAACGTAGCAGGGTTCGTGATAGAGCACTTCGTCGCCCGGCTCAATCAGTGCACGCAGAGCAAGATCCATCGCCTCGCTGACGCCGACTGTAACCAGAATTTCACGGTCTGCACTGTATTCGACACCAATCAGACCTTTGACATAAGACGACAGTTCTTTACGCAGGCTGAGCAAACCGAAGTTGGACGTGTAACTGGTCACGCCCTGCTCCAGCGCTGTAATGGCGGCCTCACGTATGTGCCAGGGCGTCACGAAATCCGGCTCCCCGACACCAAGACTGATCACGTCGTCGCGGGAGCTTACAATATCGAAGAAATCGCGGATGCCTGAACGCGGAATATCGCGCACGTGAGCGGCAATCCGGTCACGGAGAGATTTGGGGGCGTTCGTTTTCATCAGGAGTATGCATCAGCACATCGTTGCGCTTATAGGTTTTGAGCATGAAATGGGTACCGGTGCCAACCACACCGCTCAGCGGAGAAAGCTTTTCGCTGACAAAACTGGCGACTTCATTGAGTGTTTTTCCGCCGACAAACAGCAACAGGTCATAGCCTCCGGACATCAGGTAAGCAGAACGAACTTCAGGAAACCGGCTGATTCGCTCCGCAATGCGGTTGAAGCCGCCTTCACGCTCGGCAGTCAGACGCACTTCAATGACCGCCGTAACCGGACCGTCTTCCAGCTTGTCTTCGTTAATGACGGTCTGATAGCCCTGAATAATTCCAGCGGCTTCATATTCTTCGATCTTTTCCGAAATTGCTTCGACCGGCTGTCCCAGCAGTTTGGCCAGATTCTCCGGACTTTCTTTCGCGTTATTTTTCAGCAGCTTAAGCAGTTCATCCATAAATTTTCTCCTATTGGAAAAACTGAGTTATAAACGCTTTTCCAAACCTTGGAAAACAAAAAAGCGTCCCGCGCTGCGGGACGCTTTCGGATTTTGCCGAAACTTCGCTTAGAAGTCGCAGCCGACGCCAACGGTACCGACAACGGCAACGTCGTAATCATCGTCATTGAGAACAGCTTCGTCGAGCTGAGCAATGTAGGTCAGGCCGGCGCTGACAGACCAGTTGTCGTTCAGGGCATAGTCCAGGCCGAGAGAAGCGGTCGCGTCGTTGAAACCTGTGGTATCACCATCAACGACATAACCAACACTTACGCCGGCAGAAGCGAACAGAGCATCTGAAATGTCTGTTTCGTAACTCAGAGCGGGCTGAATGTACCATGTGTCATCAATTTCGCCGCCGACACCGTAGTTGATGCCAAAAGACGCGTAAAGGCCGTTGGTGCCCAGTGCGGAGCCGAGGGTCAGGTTCAGTTCCTTGTCAGATGTTCCGCCGTTCGGGTACGTGTATTCGATGTAACCAACACTCACGTCCATGGCGTCCACCGGAAGGCTGTAGGAGACGTAGTAGTCGATTCTGGAGAAATCACCGGTTTCTTTGCCGGTATTGTCTCTGATGTTATTAATATCGTAGTTACCCCAGATTCCGACGGCAACAGAGCCGTATTCTTCCGGTACTGCAAAACCGGAGGCTTCCAGGCCCGGCTGCATTACGAGGCCGTTGTTCAATGTGACACCGCGGAATACGTAAGCGCTGGCAAAGTCAACATAAGCGCTGACGTCAGCTGCCTGAACGGACACTGCGGAGGCCACGGCCACCGTCATCATTACAATACTCTTCTTCATACTGATCTCTCCTTTTGTTTGCTGTTTATTGCCGAGCACACTCGCCAATCCGTCTCCCCCGGTCCGACTGACGAATGCACTCTAAACAATATCCTTAACGGGGCTGGCGCTAGCCAATGGCGGCTTCACCCCTTTCGCCCGTTCGAATACGAATACACTCTTGCAGGTCTTGAACAAAGATTTTTCCATCACCAATATTTCCCGTTCGAGCGGCGTCAATAATGGCATTTACAGTCGTTTCGACGAATTCAGAGTTGACGGCAATCTCAACGCGCACCTTTTTGAGCAGGTTCACTTCAATGTCCGCTCCACGATATGTTTCGTGATAGCCCTTCTGCTGACCGCAGCCCAGGGCATTGGTTACGGACATTTTGAACACATCTTTTTCGTACAGCGCCTGTTTTACCGCGGTGAGCTTGTCAGGCTGTATATACGCAATGATCAGTTTCATCTTTTTACCTCTCTTACCCACTGACAACTAGATATTTGTGAAGATTTGGAACCCGCCGTAGGCCTCCATGCCGTGTTCGCCGATATCCAGACCTTTGAGCTCTTCTTCTTCGCTGACACGGACCCCCAGCGTAAGCTTGAGAACGAGCATACAGATGAATGCCGCCGGAAAACAGACGGCACCGTAAGCCAGTACACCAAGCGCCTGTACACCAACACTGTAATCCGGACTGAAAACACCGACAAAAAGTGTACCAAGAATACCACTAACCAAGTGCACTGAGGTCGCACCGACCGGATCATCCAGATG
The DNA here is from genome assembly GCF_009905215.1 of Tichowtungia aerotolerans. Classification (GTDB taxonomy): domain Bacteria; phylum Verrucomicrobiota; class Kiritimatiellia; order Kiritimatiellales; family Tichowtungiaceae; genus Tichowtungia; species Tichowtungia aerotolerans. The sequence goes on from NZ_CP047593.1 coordinate 833,714, forward strand.
CAGCTTGTCGAACATCATCACAGAAACCACGGCCACAGCTCCGCAAATCAAACCGATCAGAATCGAGGAAAACACCGAAACGACATCAGCTCCAGCCGTAATACCAACCAGCCCGGCCAGACAGCCGTTGAGCACCATGGTGAGGTCCGGCTTTTTCTGGATCGACCAGGTGGCGATCATTGAACCGATGATACCGGCCGCTGCCGCCATAGATGTGGTAACGAGAACAAATGAAACACCGCCCGGATCACCGGAGAGAACCGAACCGCCGTTAAACCCGAACCAGCCGAGCCACAGCAGGAACACACCGATAGTCAGCAGCGGCATATTGTGCCCCGGGATCGCTTTAATCTGCCCATTGACGTATTTGCCCATACGCGGGCCGAGCAGCATGATCGAAGCCAATGCACCCCAACCGCCAACGGAATGAACCAGCGTAGAACCGGCGAAATCATGAAAGTTCATTTCTGCAAGCCAGCCGCCGCCCCAAACCCAGGAGCCGACAAACGGGTAAATGATTGCGACATAAATTACGGAAAAGATCAGGAACGACGGGAGTTTGATGCGCTCAGCCACCGCTCCGGAAACAATGGTGGCTGCAGTTGCCGCAAACATTCCCTGGAACAGGAAGTCTGTCCAGTAGGAATAGGCTCCGCCGGCATAATCCATCAGGCCGGCAGCCCCTTCAGGGCAATGAACCCCTAAGCCGTCCGCACTCAGTCCCAGAAAACCTTTGATGAGCCAGCTGTCGCCCGGATACATCAGCGCAAACCCAATCAACGCGTAAGTCAGCAAACCGATTGCAACAATCGCTGTATTCTTAAACAGGATATTAACGGCGTTCTTCGCACGGGTCAGGCCCGTCTCCACCGTTGCAAAACCAAGGTGCATAACAAACACCAGAAAGATGGATACCATCATCCAAACGTTGTTGGCGGTGAACATTGCGTCAGCGGCTGTCACCACCGGTTCCGCATCTTGAGCATACCCCCTTGCGGCAAAAGCCAACACAGCCGTTGCCAGCAAAGATGTCTTCCATATCTTCATTGTTTCTCCTTTCAAAGTTGAGCCTTCCCGCCCGTCAATTTTTGACGGGACAGGCCCCCCTGAAAGCAGAAACCAGACCAGTTTTTAAAACACCAGAGAAACAGCACTCAAAGCACTTAGGAATAAAAGCTTACAAAAACAAAGCCCGCAGACAAAAGAATACATTTTCGTAACCAGAGCGAGCTGAAAGACATTTATGTATTCTTCAAAAACTCTTCCATTTCGGAAATTCGGCTCAATTCCAACATTTGCCGGGCAGCATATACTGCTTTTTCCATACTGACGGCCTCCACGGCCTGCTGGATTTCAAACATCTGCCGCGGCGACAAACTGAGCTTGCGAATTCCGACGCCAAGCAGGAACGGAATCATTTTTGCGTCACGAGCGATATCTCCGCAAATCGAAACATCTTTACGATGACTTCGGGCGACCGACACCACACGATCAATGGCCCGTAAAATAGCCGGATGATGCGCCAAATAAAGCTTTGAGACCATTTCATTGGTCCGGTCGACTGCCAGCGTATACTGAATCAGGTCGTTGGTACCAATCGACATGAAATCAACCTCATGCGCCAGATCCTCCACCAGCGTCACCGCAGAAGGGAGCTCCACCATAATTCCCAGTTTCGTATCCCTGTTGTATTCCACGCCTCGACCGTCGAGCTCCTTCATGCACTGAAGAACAAGCTCTTTGGCCTCGACAAATTCATCCACAGAAGCAATCAGAGGGAACATAATCCGGGAATTTCCACCGGCACCCGCACGAAGCATAGCGCGCAGCTGCTCCGTAAACACATCCTTGTTGCGGAGCAAAAAACGAATCCCGCGCAACCCGAGAAACGGGTTGGCCTCCTCCACTTCATCCTGATAGGAAAGCAGCTTATCCCCACCAATATCCAAAGCCCGGAATGTCACCTCCCGCTGCCCCATCGACTCCACAATCCGTTTATAAACACGGTACTGCTCTTCTTCCGACGGAAAATCGTTTCGAATAATAAACGGAAACTCACTTCGATAGAGTCCGACGCCTTCTGCACGAAACTCATCCGCCAGCTTCAAATCGCTCAGCAGATTGATATTCGCAAAAATCTGAATGCGGGTGCCATCCGCCGTATAACTTTCCGGCTTCATCGGAAGAGCCGCAGCCAAAGCGTCAGCCCGGCGCTGATACTTCGCATATTCGGCAAGAATCTCATCCGAGGGCTGGATGTAGACCGTCCCGGCAGAGCCGTCCATCAAAAGGTCGCTGACACCATCGAACAAGTCAAACTGCTGAGCATCCACCATCACCATCGGTTTCTGCAGCGAGCGGCAAATGATCGCAATATGGGAAGTCATTCCCCCCTGAACAATAAATCCTTCTGCATTTTCCGTGGCAAGCTTCAATACATCGGACGGAAGCAGTTCATCAGCCAGAATAATGTGACCGCTGTAATCTCCGGGAGCCCGAGTGCCGCCGACCAGGTTTTCCATCAGCCGGTGCCCAAGGTCCTTCAGATCGTGAACTTTTTCTTTCAAACGAGGATTCGGGCTCGCCGAGAAAATATCAATATAACGGTTCACAACCTCCACCAGAGCGTCCGCCGGATGCTCTCCATCCACAATTTTGCGGCGAATCGTTCCGGAGAACTCGTCGTCTGCCAGAATCAGCAGATGCGCATTAAAAATCAACTGGGCAACATCCGACAGGTCCTCCGCGGTTTTGCGCTGCAGCTCGGACAACTGCTGCTCACTGGCCGTCAGCGCCCGCTCAAAATCCTCTAAAGTCAGATGGTCCGGTGTTGCTTCAAACCGACGGAACTTCCCGCTGCGTCCAGCCACCACAAAACTTCCGTGCCCGCGCGCAATCCCCGCACTGCCGGGACGTCCTTTAACCAGACGGCTGCCGGTCGCGGTTTTTACCGATTTTTTTTCGCTCTTCTGGTGCAGTGCCATTAAAAGCCCGGCGTTTTCAATCACCGTCGCCAGCTGGCCGGCAATCGCCCGCAAAGCCTGCTCATCAGAGCTGTCAAAATAATTCGCCTGAGGGTCCTGCACCGTCAGGACCCCAACACGTTTGAGCTGCCGACGAATAGGCACAGCCAGAAAGGCCTCATACTTTTCCTCGCCGATGCCGTCAATGGCATAAAAATCGCGGCTTTCAGTCGCCCGGCCCACACAAATCGACCGAAGCTCTTTCAGCGCCATTCCGGCAATTCCCTGCCCGAGCCGCAATTCGACATTACCAATCGCCTCGGGCTCCAGCCCCTGCGTTGCCCGCAGGCGCAACGTGCGTGAGGCATCATCATAAATATAGATTGAGCAGACCGCGGCCTGCATGTGATACGCCACTGTGCTCACGGCCGCCTGAAGAAAATCATCCAGACCACTGCTCTTCTCAAACAGAGAAGAGAGCTCCGCGACATCGCAGATCATATTGACATTCGTCTTTCCCATAAGAACTTTTTACCCTCTTTTTCTGGACATTGGAACGCAATAGTTCGGGCGCAGGCCTTTTTTATAGACTCTATAAAACGTCAGATCAACAGTGCAGGCACCTTGCACGACGTCCGTTGGCAGATCATTCCGAAGCGCAATAAAACGTTGCCCCCCCGATTACGGCACAAACAAAAACTTCATCAAACTGAAGATCTTCGCCCGCTTCACAGACCATCGCACAGACATCGCGCTTCGGAACGAAGCTCGGGAGGTGCCGGTGAGCAGAGGCGCATCCAGCACAATCGGAACACGAAAAGGCCTCCAGTTCAGGATCCCCGGAAAAAGCGGCGCAAACCGGCAGAAGCCTCTTGCCCGCTCATGAGACAGGCAGGCAAAACTGCGTCAGCCATGACCTTTAGTCTTTGTCCTGCCTTCTTTTGCATTTTTCTCGAGGTATTCGATGATCTGACCGGCGACGTCTTTGCCCGTCACAGTCTCGATGCCCTCAAGCCCCGGACTTGAATTGACTTCCATCACCACCGGCCCATGGTTGGAACGAAGCAGATCGACCCCGGCAACGCTCAACCCCATGATTTTTGCGGCACGCACGGCCGTCGAGCGTTCTTCCGGAGTAATTTTAATCAGCTTCGCATTCCCTCCGCGATGCAGGTTGGAACGAAATTCTCCCGGAGCTGCCTTGCGCTCCATCGAAGCGACAATCTTCCCGCCGATGACAAAACAGCGGATATCCGCGCCGCCCGCTTCCTTGATGTATTCCTGAACCAGGATATTGGCTTTCAGCCCCATGAAGGCTTCGATCACGCTTTCTGCCGCCTTCTGCGTTTCAGCCAGCACCACACCAATCCCCTGCGTTCCTTCGAGCAGCTTCACAACCAGCGGTGCACCGCCGACCATTTTGATCATATCCTTGATGTCGTCCGGCTTGCTGGCAAATCCGGTGATCGGCAGGCCGATTCCTTTGCGGGATAACAGCTGCATTGAACGAAGTTTGTCGCGCGAACGGGTAATGGCGACGGATTCGTTGAGCGGATAAACGCCCATCATCTCGAACTGGCGCAGCACGGCGGCGCCGTAAAATGTAACCGAGGCACCAATGCGCGGAATAACCGCATCGAAGCCTTCGAGCGGCTCCCCCTTGTAATGAATGGTCGGCTTATGCGCGGCAATGTTCATGTAAGCCCGCAGCGCGTCAATCACCTGGATTTCGTGCCCCCGCCTTTTCGCCTCCTCAACCAGACGGCGGGTGGAATAAAGTTTATGATTTCTTGAAAGCAGTGCAATTTTCATTTCTTCATCTCCGGCCTCAGACAAGCCCGTACATTCTCCGGGCCTTCTTCCGCCCGGTTAAATAGGAAGCAACAGGATCAACCAACACCTTTTCCTCCATCGCTCGCCGGCCCAGAAGCATCCGGAAGCGCATCGTATCGCGGTTGGTCAGCGACATCTCGATCGGCCAGCTCTTATCCCCTATTGAAACCGTTGTCTCAATAATATAACGCAACTCCCTGTGCCCGCCGGAATCGCTCACAACCCGTTCGTCTTTCACCGGAGCGACACACTCACAAACCACCTGCTCATTGCGCTGCAGAGGGTGAACCCGGAAGCGGACGCAGTCGACCCCGTTCTGAGAAAACGGCTCGACGCCAAATGTATGCAGCGCAGAGGTTTTGGCCCCTGTGTCCACCTTGGCTTTGATCGCCGGGATTCCGAGTTCCGGCAGCGCGCACCACTCCCGCCAGCCCAATGTCATCTGCTCATTCATAATTTTGAGGCGGGAAGCTACACCCTTTTCCGGTATTTTCCAACCATTGGAAAGCGATACTTGTCGAGGCTTGCTTATTTTCCAAACCTTGGAAAAATGGGAATTTCAACAGGAGGAAACCTTATGAACAAAACATCCAAACAATTTCTCGAAAATATGATCAACGCCATCAGCCCGTCCGGTTATGAAAACTGCGCCGCAGCGGTCTGGAAAAGTTACGCTGAAAAATACGCCGACACCGTGGAAACCGACGTGCACGGCAACTCGCACGCCGTGTTTAACAAAGGCGGGAAAGTCAAAGTGATGTTTGCCGGCCACTACGACGAAATTGGCTTCCTGATCTCCAACATCGACGACAAAGGGTTCCTGTGGATCGCTCCGATCGGCGGATGGGATCCGCAGATCGCACAGGGACAGCGCGTCCACATTATCGGCAACGGCGGCAAGACCGTCAGCGGCGTGGTTGGAAAAATCGCCATCCACCTGCAGGAGCCGGAACAGCGCAAAAAGGTTTCCGAAATCAAAGACCTGTGGGTCGATATCGGAGCCAAAGACAAAAAAGACGCCGAAAAGCTGGTCAGCATCGGCGACCCGCTGGTGATTCAGTACGGCTTCGAGGAACTGCTCAACGACCGCGCGGTCGGCCGCGCCTTTGACGACCGTGCCGGAGCCTTCGCCATTCTGGAAGCCGGCCGCCTGCTCGCCAAAGAAACCACACAGTGTGAGGTGCATGTGGTTGCCACGGTCCAGGAGGAAATCGGCCTGCGCGGCGCACGCACCGCCGCCTTCGGCATCGAGCCGGATATCGGCATCGCTGTCGACGTCACCTTCGCCACCGACCATCCAAACATTGGAAGTGTGGTCAATCAGGAAGGCCTCGTCAAAATCGATGGCGGCCCGGTCGTTACCCGCGGCCCGAACATCAACCCGAAACTGTTCGACCTGATCGTCAAAACCGCTCAAACTGAAAAGATTCCGGTGCAGATTGTCGCCGAAGCGCGCGGCACCGGCACCGACGCCAACGCCATCCAGCTCAATCGCGCCGGCGTTGCCACTGCACTCGTCAGCATTCCGCTGCGCCACATGCACAGCCCCTGCGAGCTGATCAGTCTGAAAGATCTGGAAGCCGTCTCCAAACTGCTGGCGGCAGTCGTCAAAAAAATCACCCCGCGCACCAACTTTATTCCGTTTTAATCATGATTGACCTGCCTGAAAACACGCTGCGGGTTCATCCGGATGAATTCCTGAAAGCGACCGACTTCCGCGATTATTTTGACCATCCCGAGCACCCGTTCCACATCGATCTTGGATGTGGGATGGGGCGTTTTCTTCTGGCGCGCTCCGGCAAATTCCCGGAGACCAACTTTCTCGGAATCGACCGCCTGCTCAAGCGGATCAAAAAAATTGATAAAAAAGCACAGCGACTCGGGCGCGAAAACATCCGGTTGTTCCGGGTGGACGGATACTACGCCACTACATTTCTGATCGCTCCGCAAAGCGTAGACGCCTATTACGTTTTCTATCCCGATCCGTGGCCCAAAGAAAAACATCACCACAACCGGCTCTTCAACGAACCGTTTATGGATGCCGTTGCCCGAACACTCAAACCCGGTGGAATCATCCACACCGCCAGCGACCACCTGCCCTATTTTGAAGAGATCTATGCTCTGCTCAAAAACGATGATCGCTTTGAGGAAACCGACACGTTCTATCCGTCCGAGGACGAAGTGACCGACTTCGAACTGATCTTCGCCCACAAAATTCCGGGCCGGGCATCTTTTGCGCGGAAGTAACCCGATGATCCACAACACCTCCATCCGCACCAATGTGCTGGCTGCCGTTGCGTGCCTGCTGTGGGCAACTCCGTTCGTGTTCGTAAAAATCACGCTGGAGCATCTGCCGCCGCTGACGATTGCCGGGCTGCGCTTTCTGCTGGCCGGACTGATCCAGCTGCCCTTTTGCAGGAAATCACCGTTTCACCTGCTGAAGACCGCACCGAAAACGGTCGTATTGGTGAGTCTGTTCCAGACCATCCTGCTCTACGCCGGATTCTTTTACGCACTGACGCTGGTACGCGGCGCTCAGGCCGCGATCATCGTCGGCTCCGGTCCGCTCATCAGCGCTGTTGCGGCTCATCTCACCATGCACGACGACAAACTGAACCGCCGAACGCTGCAAAGTATTGCGCTGGGCGGGGCCGGACTGATCATCATCAGCCTTGCCTCCAAACCCTGGAACCCGGTCGGCATCCGGGAATTTTCCGGAATGCTGATTCTATTCGGCAGTTCCGTGGTTTCTGCCGCGGGCAACATCGTCGTAGCAAAAAAGAGAGGCGCCCTGTCGGCGATCGAACTCAACAGCATGCAGATGCTGCTGGGCGGAGCCGTACTGCTGATCTGGGCGCTTCCGTTCGAAGGGGTCCCCAATCTGATTCTGCCGATCCGTTTTTACGGAGCACTGCTCTGGCTGGCCTTCGTTTCCGCAGCCGGCTTCGGAATCTGGTTTCACCTGCTCAGTCGCGAAAAAGTCTCCAAACTCAATATCTGGAAATTCCTGGTCCCGCTGGCCGGCGCAACGCTCAGCTGGATCCTCATTCCCGGCGAGCACCCCGATCTGCCGACTCTCGCCGGCATGGTGCTGATTATTTTCGGCATCATCCACTCTCAACGGATCCCCGCCAATGGCTAAGCAAAAACCGGACGTAAAAATTGAGAGCTGCGGGCTCTACACGCCGCTCAAAAAAGGGGGCAAAGAGCTGCCGAAACTGATTCGTTTTACGGATGAGATCCCCTGTGAGCTCGGCGTGGAATTCGGCTACATCCTGCACATTAAAAAAGCGCGCGGGATGAAGCTGACCTTTCAGATTGACCATCCGCCCTTCTTCCGCGACGGCGAAATCGATCCGCCGTTTACCGGCGAAGAATACGTGCGTTCCAATGATTGGAAATTTTTCCTCGGCGACACCACCTGGGAGCCGATTGAAGATAAAGCCGGACCGTGGCGCATCCGCAGCTGGCTCAATGGCGATCTCATCGCAGACCGAACACTCATGCTGGTCCGTTAAATTTCCAGACTTTGGAAAAGCGGCCGACATAAAAATCCGGCCGCACGATTCATTGATTATTTGTCGGCAAAAATCTGCCACCACACCTTGACCGTGCTGGCAAAAACAATAGCCAGCAGGAGGTGGCGAACCGTGGTTGGCTTCAACGCTTTGCTGCACTTCGCTCCCAGTTGAGCCGCTGGAATCGACCCGAGAATCAGCGGAACGATCATGACCAACCCGACCTGCGCCGAGGCAAGTTTCCCGATAGAGCCGGTCAGTGCGCCAAGGAACACGATCCCAAGGCTGGTTCCCACGGTCACTTTCAAAGGAACCCGCAGAACCGTCACCATCAGAGGAATCAGAATAAAACCGCCGCCGGCACCAACCGCACCGGACATAAACCCAACAAAAGCTCCAATCAGCAAAGACGGGATCAGGCGAAACTTAAACTCTTCAACGGGCTCACCGGGTTCTTCATTCTTTTCCTTTTTCAGCAGAAGCATCAGAAAAGCAACCAGAACCAAAAATCCAAAGAAAATCAGAAGTGTCCGGTTTTCCAAGTATTTAGAAAAATACGCGCCGCTCAGCGCGCACAGCCCCATCGGAATCCCGACGCTCAGCAGAACCCTTCCGTTCACAAAATTATTCTTTTTGTGAATGATCATTCCTGAAATCGACGAAACGAGCACCTGAACCATCGAAAGGCCGGCCACCTCTTTCATCGTCAGCTCTCCGGCACCGACCAAAGGCGGAACCGTCAGCATCAGCGGAATCATAATCACGGCGCCGCCAACCCCCAGCAAGCCGGACAAAAACCCACCGCACAGCCCCAAAATAAATAATGTCACTATCATCAATCTACCCAATCCGGTTAAAATAAACGGGAAAGACGTTACCCGAACACGTCCAGGGTTTGGAACCTTTTCCGCATTTTTTTGAAAACGGGCCCTTCTGAGTCACTTTTTTTGCAGCCATCGCCCGGAGCAACATCAAACCATCGGTTCAACTCCAGCCTTCTGCTGAGTCCGCTAGAAAGTAAATGCGGTTGATTGTACAAGTGATTGTCCGTTTCAGCCCGGTTTTTTTGTGGAATGATTCCTTCCATGCACGAAACAGGGTCATATTCCACCGCCGCATCTTCAACAATTACGTTCGGCAACCTTGCGCCTGAAAAACCGCGGAACGGATTCTCAACGATGATTTGTGAACTCTGAGAACCAACTACCGCATTGGTGCCGTGGTCGAGAATCAGGCAAAGGCCCCGCTCCTCGTCTTCTCGGAAACCTTTACCAAAATCACGCCATGCACTGGAATTTCAGCAAAAAAGTCATCGGAAGCCTCTCCGACATCCACCTGCCTCCAAAGATCCCGAACAACATGCCGTCCTTTTTTCCCAATATCTGAAAGACGCAATATCGCCATCTGCGATGTTTCAGAACGGTTAAACAATCCGACAGCAGAGGAACCGTCCGCCAGCTGCTCGCAAAAACCAACCTCTCCATGCAGGAAATCGCCGAAGTCTGCGATTACACCTACCTCGGCAACGTCTTCAAACGCGAAACCGGCATCTCCCCCGGAAAATATCCGAACCAAAACATGTCGAGAACATCTGCTTCTCTATAACCTCTGTTTCAGCAAAAGCCAATGCGGGTCGACATTGAGCGCCATTTGCCTGATTAGATGCCCCATCATTTGTATCTGCAGTTCGGCGGCTTCCGCCCGGTGCCACAGGTTGCTCTGCGGCTTCGGATCTTTCTGAAGGTCGTACAGTTCGCTCCGCGTTTCCGGCCCGTGGCATCTGATCCGAATCGTATCGGCTCGCAGTGCGCACTGGGTTTCAATCAGAACCGAATCCCGCAGCACTGTGTCCGGATCGCTCCCCCCGGCGAATGCGACAAGATGAAGCGGAAACACGATAGGACTCTGACTTTGTGCTTTTTTGTGTTTTGCATGGCAGAAACATCTGCGCGCCCCCCGCGGTTAAAACTCTCTCCCGTCTATAGACAAGCTGATCCTGATCATCCTGTAATCCGATCAGAACCTTTCCAACCATTGGAAAATCCGTATTCATCCGCGTTATCTGCGGTCAAAAGCGCCGGATGGAGTTCCCCAGCCTGCATGTTCTGCACCTCAGCGCCTTTGGAAGAAAGACTCTTCCGGCTCAGAAAAAACATCCGCTGGGGATCACTCGCTGGGGAATCGCTGGAACCAGGGAATGCGCGGCGGCTCCAGTTTTTCAAATTTGCTGTTGAAGTGGCGGCTTTCGATCGAGCCGGGATGCTCCTTATAGAACCGGCGCAGGCTTTCGATGCTGTACGACAGATTATCGGTCACCCAGTCCAGTTTGAAATCGCACTCCGAAGCAATCAGATTCCCTTTTGCATCGGAGATGGCGACAATAACGCCGCAATAGGTTTTGCCGCGCTCCACCGCCGATGGAACCAGAATCCATGAAGCCCGGTATGCGTTAAATGATATATCCGGAACGGAAAATTCGTATTGCGATCTTTTTTCATCAGGCAATGTGAAAACAGTGCGGCTGTAGTTCATCAGAACAAGCTGATTGTCATCTGCAACCAGCCGCTCCCGGCCCAGGACAAACAGTTCGGCAGTCAGTTCACCGACATACGGAAGCCTGCTTTTCTTTTCGATCGAGATGTTAAATGTATACAGGATGGTGTCATCATCTTCACGGGACCATTCGGTTCTGCCAAGCTGATGGGTGGTGTAATCGGTGTCCACCTCAACAACCGGAGGAACACGGTATTTGAGATAATTCAGATCGGCCAATGTCAGATCTTCAAAATGAATCAGGATGCTGTCTGATCGGGCATCCCGGACAAGCACTCCGCCCAGCAGCTCCCGGCTGTAGGTCGCTTCGACCTGCTTGTCCGTTCCATCGGCCCAGATTCTGGATTCCAACGCAAACAGCTGCCCCGCAGCCAGACAAACGGCCGCCAGAATCCAACTCCAGAATGATCGGTTAATACACATTGAACATCAACTCACTGTCAAGATCCTGATCGCCGGGGATCGTCAGATATTTAATTTCGTCTTTTAGGTGCGCGGGAATTTCCGCTGTTTTAAAAACAGGAAGGATCGGGCCGCCATCACGGTTCCGCGGATAAATCTCCCCCCTTTTCTGAATGCGCAGAGTTGCCTGCGTATCCGCTCCGTTGTGATCGCCAATAATCACCTCCATCTCCACCGGCTGATTGGCTTTCAGTTCAAACCAGTCGCCGACAGCCATGGAGAGCTTCCCGGTGAAATATTCAAGGTTCTCTCTGGCAGAAGAGCGCCAGCCTGTATAGATATCCGCAACCGCCGGAAGGCCCAGAAATGCCACTTCTCTGCCGTCTACTTTGACAGCCAGCACGTGATTGCCGCGTCCCCAGAAACGAAACTGGCCGTCTTCGTGGGCCATCATCCGCCCTTTATAATGAACAATCCACTGTGCCGTATTCAGATTATCAGGAATTCCAAAACTCCGGGGGACATGTTCAAATCCAATGGTCGGAATAAAGATAAACGTGGTGTAAAGTTTCTGCGGCCAGCGGTAGTAGGCACTGAGCGAGAGCGGGTTCCAGCCGGAATCAAAAAACTGACGCAGAATATAAGGATATGATCCCATCGTAACGCTGTTTCTCTTTCCGGTGCGATCCAGCGAAAGCGCATAAAAGGTGCCTTCGAAATCATTGCCGACCGACACCGTGCTTTTGCCGCCCAGCAAACTGACTTCCGAAGGATCCGGTATCAGCTCAAAGCCTCCGACTCCACCACCCAGCCCTTCTGTCATAGAGATGGTGTCCGGCAACTGAATTCCCGTCATGGACTGAACACTCTTGGAAACAAACCGCCGGCTCGTCTTCGGCCGGGTCCGTTTCTTCACTTTCACCCGCGGCTTTTTGAGTTCCACTTTTTTGCGCTCTACAGGAGGAGGCGGTTCAAACCTCTTTTCCTGCTTTTGAATCACCGTGAAAACAACAAGCCCTCCGGCCGCAAACAGAAGCGCACAATGAATCAGCGCACTGACCAATACAGCACTAGGGACGCCTTTGATCAGCCCTCTTGTATGTTTTATGAGTCGTTTCATTGCCTGCTTCTTAATCGTCTCATTTTTTTTAATTGTAACACATTAATATCGTTCTGTCAGAAAAACTGTTATCCCTCCTTGGACACAATTTTCAGGGAGGTGGAGCTCTCGACGGTCAGGGGAAACGGCCGAAGCCAATATCGGAACCCGTGATGAGTCTGCACCGTTTCAGAACGCACGGTCCAAAATGCTGTCTGCCCGATCTCATCCCTGATTTTCCACACAACTTCATACTGTATCGAGTATTACAAGAATACGAATCCCCCCGCCACTGGACCGATATGCGTTAACGCGTAATTTCTTCTTCGGCGCGGGATCGCATAAAAACTGAATAAAGGAGCAGAAGGCCGCCATTCTGTGAACATCTCCGGCTCCCCCGAATAAACCTGTAAAATCCTGTCCACATCTTATGACAGGTCCCGAAAGCCGGCAAAATGCGTTGTGCGTCAATCTTATGGATTATTTGCGACCACCAGTATATGATTTCAGGCTCTCCCAGATTTATCCTTTCTGGAGACAAATCATCGTCCCTTGCCCGGACTCTGTTGAAGATAAATCCAAAAAGCCAAATGGTGCACCCGCCGGGAGTCGAACCCAGATCTACGGCTTCGGAGGCCGCTATTCTATCCATTGAACTACGGGTGCGATAAAAGGAAGAAGGTAACGCTTCCCGCTCCGCAGGGAAACCAGAAAAATCAAAAAACAAACCTTTCGCCGCAATCCCGCTCAAGTTGTTTCCAAACATTGGAAAACTCTTGCCGGGCTGAACACGACTGTTTACCCTCGACCCGACGGAGAAACTCATGGACGGACAGAAAAAAGTCAATGCGGTTGTTCTGGCCGGTGATCGGCGCGCCAGCATTCAGGTTAAAAATGATAACAAAGCATTCCTGCTGCTGAAAAACACACCTTTGCTGATTCACATTCTGCGCGCTTTCAAACAAGCGCGGTTTGTACACGACATCACCGTGATCGGTCCGGCCGAGCGTATCCGTGAAATCATCGGGCAGTACGCCGATACCCTGGAAGGTCCCGGGAAAATTCGCGTGATTGAGCAGCGGCAGAACATGATTGAAAACTTCAAGGCGGCTTATGTCGACTCACTCGGCCTGCCGCAAAGCACTGCGTTTGAAACCCTGTCCGGATCAGAGCACGCCGATACACCTGTGCTGGCTTCTCCGTGCGACATTCCCCTGCTCACCTCGTGGGAAATCGACGAGTTCCTCATGCAAAGCAACATGCACGACTACGACTACTCCATCGGAATCACCTCGGAAAAGGTGCTGAGGTATTATCATCCATCCGGCAACAAGCCGGGCATCCGGATGATCTACTTCCATGTTCGCGAGGACCTGATGCGCCAGAACAACCTGCATCTGGCCCGCCCGCTCAAACTGAAGCATCTGGACTACATCGAAAAAATGTATGAATGGCGCTACCAGACCCATCTGCTCAATGTGCTGCGCATGATGTCCGCACTGCTGCTGTTCAGCTGGCGGTTTCTGGCGGCCATCAAGGTGTTCACATTTCTGCAGATCTCACTCTACTACGACCGCCACGGCCATCCGCGACTGGCCGACCGCCTGCGCATGCACGCTCCTCTGCATGCACTGCCCGAAGGAATCGGCCGGATCATCGGCGCACGCACGCAGGTCGTCTACACCCATCTCGGCGGCGCGGCCCTTGACGTCGACCACGATGAAAACCTGGAGGCGATGGAAGCCATGTATGACGACTGGATGGAGCACCAAAGCGCCCTGCGTCAAAAGCGTTTTCCAAGGGTTGGAAAAAGTGAAGCCGCCGCTATACTGCGGGTATGAACATCTCTGAATCCGACAAACGGCAGTTCCGCTCCTTCCAGCGCGACGAAATCACCGAATACCATATTTACCGACGGCTGGCTCAGAAAACGAAGAATGAGGCCAATCGACGGATTCTGCTTCAGATCGCCGAGGACGAACTGCGCCATTACAACGAATGGAAGACCGTTACGGAAACCGACGTCCGCCCTAATTCTTCCAAGGTTCGGAAATATGCATGGATCACCCGGCTTCTCGGGCTCACATTCGGCGTAAAGCTGATGGAGGCCGGCGAAGCGGGCGCACAGCAAAACTACAGCGAATATGAAGCCGTTTTCGCCCCGGCGGGCCAAATGGCCGCCGAAGAAAACGACCACGAGCAGGAGCTGATCAACCTGCTCGATGAAGAACGCCTGCAGTACACCGGCTCCGTCGTGCTCGGTCTCAACGACGCGCTGGTGGAACTGACCGGTGCGCTGGCCGGCCTGACGCTGGCTCTGCGCGATACCGGCCTGATCGCCCTCACCGGCTCAATCACCGGAATTGCGGCCGCGTTCTCGATGGCCGCGTCGGAATATCTTTCGACGAAATCAGAGGATACCGAAAAACATCCGGCCAAAGCCTCGGTCTACACCGGCGTCGCGTATATTTTCACGGTCATCATCCTGATTATCCCCTACCTGATCTTCCAGAACTATTTTGTCTGCCTCGGCGTGACTCTGGCACTCGGCATCGGAATTATCGCCGCATTCAACTATTACATCTCGGTTGCCAAGGATCTCAATTTCCGCAAACGGTTCATCGAAATGACCGGGCTCAGCCTCGGCGTGGCCGCCATCAGCTTCCTCATCGGATTCCTGCTGCGCCACTTTACAGGCATCGAAATCTGATGTTCAGTCCCGCCAACGTTACAAACAACAATGCTTTTTGTAATCGAAGCCTGAAATTCTCTTTGATAACTTCCAAGGAATGAAAAAATCCCATGAAGTTCTCAAGAGCGCAATCACTCCATGCGGAGCCAAAGCCGTTGCTGCAGAGATGGGACTCTCGCAATCGATGATTTATAAATGGTGCCAGCCGTCGGGAAACCCGGACTGTTCCGGAAGCGAGAATCCGCTCGACCGGCTGTTGGAAATCTGCAGACTCACCGGCGACGACTCGGCAATCAACTGGCTCTGCCAGCAGACCGACAGCTTTCGCGTCAAAAACCCGGCGGCAGAAGCTGCAACCGACATTAAGCAGTCCGTTTTGGGAAACACGCAGGTCATCCTGAAAGAATTCTCAGAAATGCTCGAAGCGGTCACCGAAAGCTATGCGAACGGCCAGCGGATCGACCTGAAAGAATCCGAGAGGGTCCGCAAGGAATGGGACGAACTGAAGTCAATAGCAGAGCAGTTTGTCTGTGCCTGTGAACAGGGACTGTTTGATCACAGTAATTAAAAAAGGAGACTGTTATGTTTAATGCCGCATTCTGGTGGGCCATCGCAGGCCTTGCACTCATGATCAGTGAGTTTGCAGTTCCCGGACTGATTTTGTTTTTCTTCGGAATCGGGGCTCTGGCAACCGCCCTGCTGACATGGCTTTTTCCGTTAAGCATGGAATGGCAGATCACCGTTTTCATTATCATCTCGCTGGCATCATTGTTCGGACTCCGGCGCTTGCTGAAACCCGTTTTCATGGGACGCACTTCCGGAGAACCGGAACAATCCGGAGAACTGAGCCAGCTGGTTGGCTCACACGGAGAAGTAACCGTAAAGATCGAACCCGGAAAAACCGGACGGATCCTTCTGAACGGCGCCACATGGAAAGCCGTTTCCAACGATCCGGTCTCTGCCGGAACAACGGTTGAGGTAACAGAACAGCACAACCTGACTCTCACTGTTAAACCAATAACGCAATAAAGGAGAAAAATATGTCAGCAAGCATCATCATACTGATCGTGATTGCCGTTTTTGCAATCGTCGCCATCTTCAAAACAATGCAGATCGTGCCGCAGCGGCAGGCCTACATCATTGAACGCCTCGGCAAATATCATAAAACACTCGAAGCCGGACTGCACATCCTCATTCCGTTCATCGACAAAGTGGCCTACAGACACAGCCTCAAAGAGCAGGCCGTCGACGTGCCGCCGCAGATGTGCATCACCCGCGATAACATCTCCGTGGAAGTGGACGGCATCCTTTACATGCAGGTCATGGACCCGAAAAGCGCCTCCTACGGCATCAACAACTACGGTTTCGCCTCTTCCCAGCTTGCGCAAACCACCATGCGTTCCGTGATCGGAAAACTCGACCTCGACAAAACCTTCGAGGAACGCGACTCCATCAACGGCATCATTGTGGAAGCCGTCGACGCGGCGTCCGATCCGTGGGGCGTCAAAGTCACCCGCTACGAAGTCAAAAATATCACCCCGCCGCAGAGCATCAAAGACGCGATGGAAAAGCAGATGCGCGCCGAGCGCGAAAAACGCGCCCAGATCGCTGAGTCCGAAGGAGCCCGCCAGGCCGCCATCAATGAAGCCGACGGTCAAAAACAGGCGGCGATCGCCCGCTCCGAAGGGGAAAAGCTGAAACGCATCAACGAGGCCGAAGGCCGCGCCGCCGAGATCCGGGCCGTTGCAGTCGCGACCGCCGAAGGAATCACAAAAATAGCCGAGGCTATTCAGTCCGAAGGCGGGTCCGACGCGGTCAACCTGCGCATTGCCGAACAGTACATCGGCGAATTCGGCAACCTGGCCAAGACCAACAACACCATGATCATCCCGACCAACCTCAGCGATGTCGCCGGACTCGTCGCCACCGCCAAAAGCGTTCTTACCCAGACCGGAAAAACCGAAAGCTGATTTCATTCGACTCCGCAAAAAAAGCCGCGCCGCCTGATGGGCGGGGCGGCTTTTTCCAATGTTTGGAAAAACCGGATTCAGGCAGAGGCGCCAAGGCTTGTCACGGCGAGCCACGGAGGAACGGGACAGCCAAGGCTGTCGGCAATTGCACGGAACAATTCAACTTCTTCCACGGTAATATCCCGGTCGCTCATCAAACAAACCAAAGCGGCGGCCAGCACCCATTTTTTAATATAGAAAGAGGCTCCAGCCAGCTTGTCGAGCGACTGATCGAGCTGTTCCCATCCGCACTGAGAACCGGGCTGAAGCATAAAAACCGCACGCGCATCCGGAATCTTTTCCGATGCTTTTTCAAATGCGACGGAGGCGGTTTCGTTGAGACGGGCCAGCACAGACAACACACAGGAAACTTCGTTCTGCACTCCGCAAAAGGCATAAATGCCCGCCGCCCGCTGGCGGTTTGCACGCCCCCCGAACAGCGGATCCAGATTACAGATCAACACCCGCTGAAGCGCATACTCAAACACACTGACCTGCTCGTCGGCATCAATCAGCGGACGCAGGTTGGCCCGAAACGGCAGATACTGCCCTTTTGAAAGCTGGCGCAAAGCCGGAACCGCCAGATCAAAAATCGGAAGCTTCATTTCCGGCGCCAACGTTTTCAAATGCGGCAGGATTTTTTTGAGCTCCTCAATCACTCCGGCATCCGCCTTTGATTGGATAATCTCCATCTGCCGGGGCCGAACCGACTCATCCGAATCGATCAGCAACAGATAGATCACCGCGCGGCACCCATATGGATCCCGGGCCAGTTCTTTCAGATCTTCCGGAATCGCATCCAGCAGCTTTTCCGCATGAATCACATGCTCCTGGAGCGGAGCGCCGATTGTCGCCATCAGCGCGTCCGGATTCTGCCTAGGAGCTGTTCCGGATGTGTTTTTGCGGCGGCGCGCGGCCTGCTGCAGAACCGCTCCGGTCACCGCCAGATCCGCCGGGCGCGTCAGCGCATCCGCAAACGAGTGCGGCGGCTTTTTCAAGGCCGGAGCGCCCTCCTTTATTTCCAGCTGTTTATACAGCGATTCCAGCGTGACCCGTTCAAAGGTTCCATTGAACTCCGGCTGCAGCCAACGAACACGATCCGCCAGAGGAGGATGGGTTGCCAGGGATGATGCGCGAAGTGCATTACCGAAAAACATGTGGCTGACTCCCGCCGCCTGCGGAGCAAGGATTCGCGATCCGCCGGTCAGCCCTCCGATTTTCTTGAGCGCCCCGGCCAGCCCTTCCGGGTTGCGGGTAAACTGAACAGCAGCGGCATCCGCCAGAAACTCCCGCTGCCGGGAAATGGCACTCTGGATCAGTTTCCCAAAAAACAAGCCAATAGAGCCGACCACAAACAAGGCGCCTGCCACCAGATACACATACAGCGATCCCCGCCCCCGCACTCTCATTTCAAAAATCGATCGTCCTGCCAGCACGATCAGCAGCAAACCGTGAAGGCCGCCCATCAGATGAAGATTC
Organism: Tichowtungia aerotolerans; assembly: GCF_009905215.1. GTDB lineage: Bacteria > Verrucomicrobiota > Kiritimatiellia > Kiritimatiellales > Tichowtungiaceae > Tichowtungia > Tichowtungia aerotolerans. Next base: position 852,262 of record NZ_CP047593.1, read on the forward strand.
AAACGCATATCGCCATTGAGAATATGACTGAACTCATGCGCGATAACACCCTGAAGTTCTTCACGGGTCAGGCCGACCAATGTGCCGTAGGTCACCGCCACCACCGCGTCCTTCGGCGTATACCCCGCGGCAAACGCATTGATGCCCTTTTCTCTGTAAAGCACATACACCGACGGCACACTCGTCCCCGAAGCAATCGCCATCTCCTCAACCACATTCAGAAGCCGGCGCTCATAGAACTCATCAGCATTGGGCGGCAGTCGACGTCCACCCAGCAGTTCGGCGACCCGGCTGCCGCCCCGACGCAAATCGATGACTTTATAAATCGACCCGGCCAGAATCACCAGCAACGTCACACCCGCAGTGATCAGGAACAGATTCAGGTTCCACCAGTCGAAAGCATCCAGCGGCTTATGCGTGTTTTTCAGCCAGAGCAAAAACCATAGAAGCATCGCCACCAGATATACCATGGCGGCCGTGCCGATAATCGCTCCAATAAAATACACCAGCAGAACTGAAGTCCGCCGCCGCGACTTTTCCTGACGATCAAAAAAGTCCATTTCACAGCCCGAAGCTTTTAAGAAAAGCTGACTTTCGGCGCTTCCTTCTGCGACTCATCGGTCACTTCAAAAAGAACTGCAGCAGTAAAGTTGAACATGCCCGCAATAATCACAGTCGGGAAGACTTCGCGGGCTGTGTTGTAGAGAGTAACCGCATCATTGTATGCCTGACGGGCAAACGAAATTCGGTTTTCTGTAGAAGTCAGTTCCTCGGTCAGCTGCATCATATTCTGATTCGCTTTCAGATCCGGATACGACTCGGATAAAGCAAACAGGCGCCCCAGAGCACCACTGAGAGCCCCTTCCGCACCAACCAGACCTTCCATCGCTCCTCCGTCCGCCGGATTCTGAGCCGCCGCCTTGCCTGCGGCCATTGCCATGTTGCGCGCCTGAATCACCGCTTCAAGCGTTGCGCGTTCGTGCTGCATATACCCTTTGGCGGTCTCCACCAGATTCGGAATCAGGTCATATCGGCGCTTCAACTGCACATCAATCTGAGAAAATGCGTTTTTAAACCGATTGCGCAGCACAACCAGTTTATTGTAAGCGGCGACCACCGCAACAATCACCAAAACAATCAGCCCCAACAAAATCAACAATACAATCGCCGCTCCACTCATCTTCTACTCCTTATTTGCATCATCCTACCCCTGCAGCACAGCAGTCCGCAGAATAGAAAATCATCTTAACGGCAAGGCAGGATCCTGACAATTACACAAACTTCCAATGTTTGTAATCCCTGCATGCACAACAACCTGCTCTTTTCCAAACCTTGGAAAATGTCAAAGCTGTCATACGATGACTTCCAATGATTGAAAAAATGAGTTAGATCGATTGCAATGAAACCTGAAACCAGAACATTTGACCCCTCCAGGGAATTCGAAACGGAAGAGCGCTGCTTCATCACCGAACTGCTCAACGACGAATCCAGCCCGGAGCTTTCGATTGCCCGCGCGCGCGTCGCGCCGGGCGTAACGACCGCCTGGCACAAACTGACAGATACGAATGAACGCTATCTGATTGTGTCCGGAACCGGCCGCATGGAAATGGAAGCAACAGACGCTGCGGATGTCTCTGCAGGCGACACGATCTGCATCCCGGCAACCGTTCCTCAACGGATTACCAACACAGGAACGAATGACCTGATCTTCTTCGCCGTCTGCACTCCGCGCTTCCGTCCGGAAAACTACATCGGACTTGAATAAATTACTGCGCCTTCTTCAACGCATCTTTCACAGCTGCTTTGACGGCATCCGCGGTATACGTCGCACCGCTTACTGCATCCACCTCAACACTGTTTGCCTCAACCATCCGTTTACACAGCTTTCTCAGTGCGCCGGGCCTTCCGTCTTTGCAAAGGGTCACTTCCACCTCGGCAATGCTGTTTTTCTTCACGGTTACTACCACCTGAACCGGGCCGTTGTTTCCGCCGGCGGTTCCGGTATAAATGCCGTCCTTCAGCTCAACGGCAAAAGACGCCGCAACCGCCAAACACAACGTCAGAAAAACATAGAGTTTCGTTTTCATCATCGGCGAATGTACCCCTTCCGCTTATTTCATCCAAACCCTGGAAAAAGAAAACGGCGGTTTTCCAATGTCTGGAAAACCGCCGCTTCTCAAGCCCGTCTGTTTTTACGCACGGGGCAGTTTGAGCACGGCACCGGATGAGGCGTTGGTGGCCATGGCGGCGTAGCGGGCAAGCCAGCCGGTGGTGTAGCGCGGCACGGGTTTTTGCCAGGTTTTGCGCCGCTCGGCGAGCTCGGCGTCGGACAGGTCCACGCGCAGAACACGGTTGGGAATATCGATTTCAATGATGTCGCCTTCTTTGAGGAGACCGATCGGTCCGCCTTCGGCGGCTTCGGGAGAAATGTGGCCGATGCAGGCTCCGTGTGTTCCGCCGCTAAAGCGGCCGTCGGTAATGAGCGCGACTTTATCGCCGAGATCCTGTCCCATGATGTAGGAAGTCGGCGCGAGCATTTCCTGCATGCCGGGACCGCCTTTGGGACCTTCGTAACGGATGACAACCACATCGCCTGCCTTGACCTTTCCGGCGAGGATGCCTTCGCAGGCATCTTCCTGCGACTCAAAGATAACGGCGGGCCCTTTGTGGACGAGCATCTTCGGGTCGACGCCGGCGGTTTTCACGACTGCACCTTCGGCGGCAAGATTCCCCGTAAGGATGGAAAGCCCGCCCTCTTTGCTGTAGGGGTTGTCAATTTTGTGGATACAGGCTTCGTCTTTGGTTTCCGCTCCGGCGATATTTTCGCCGAGGGTTTTCCCGGTGACGGTCGGACACTCCAGCTTAAGGGCGCCGTCGATCTTACTGATTTCCGCGAGGATGGCGCTGATGCCGCCGGCATCACGGACGTCTTCGATATGGTAGCTCGATGACGGGGAAACTTTGCAGATGTTCGGCGTGGTTTTTGAGAGCTGGTTGATGCGCTCGAGGTCGTAACCGATTCCGGCTTCGTTGGCAACCGCAAGCGTATGCAGCACGGTGTTGGTGGAGCCACCCATCGCCATATCGAGCACGAATGCGTTGTCGACCGAGGCTTCGGTGATGACATCGCGCGGCTTCGGCCCGTTAGCCAGCGCCATTTCAACGGCCCGTTTTGCCGCGGCCTTCCACAACTCGAGACGGGCTTCTTCGGTAGCCAGCAGCGTACCGTTGCCCGGCAGCGCCATTCCGATGGCTTCGCACAGGCAGTTCATGGAATTGGCGGTAAACATCCCGGAACACGATCCGGCACTCGGGCAGGCTTTGCATTCCAGCTCGTTGAGCTCCTCTTCGGTGATCTTTCCCGCTTTGAGCTGTGCAACACCTTCGAAAACACTAATGAGGTCGATGACCGTACCGTCGGCTTTGCGGCCGGCAGCCATCGGTCCGCCGCTGGCAAAAATGGTCGGGATATTGGTGCGAACGGCGCCCATCAGCATGCCGGGAACAATCTTGTCGCAGTTGGGGATGCAGATCATGGCATCAAAAGCGTGCGCGCGGACCATTGTTTCAACGCTGTCAGCAATGAGCTCGCGGCTCGGCAGGGAGTATTTCATGCCGGAGTGGCCCATGGCGATTCCGTCGCAAACCCCGATGACGTTGAATTCGCGCGGCGTTCCGCCCGCTTCGCGGATGGCGTCGCAGACAATCCGGCCGACCTGATTGAGATGTACGTGACCGGGAATGACTTCATTAAAGGAGTTGCAGACGGCAATGAACGGCTTCTGGATGTCCTCATCGGTCAATCCGGTGGCATGCATCAGACTGCGGTGCGGCGCGCGTTCTATTCCTTTTTTTACAATATCGCTGTTCATGACGATCCTTTCTATTTCACTAAAATGATTGATTGCCTCGGGTTTTCCGGTACGGTCTCCCGGCTCAATTTCGAAATGCAGACTTTACGTCCTGAGGGAACATTATGAAAAACATTTCTGTGACAACTCTATCGGTGATTCTGGCAGCACTTTGGGCATCAGCAACTGAAACGAACTCCACTCCGGTCATTACTGTAACCGCTTCCGCCCAGACTGCCGACAGCGCAGCCATCCATGACGTCCTGAAAGCCGAGCCGGGCGTATTGCTCAACTCGCGTGGAGGATCTCAAAACGACCTGTCGATACGTGGCTCCTCGTTCAGCGGCGCCGGACTCTCTCTGGGCGGCATGACGCTGCACAACCCGCAGACGGAGCATTTTAACGCCGAACTGCCGGTTCCGGCCGCAATGCTTTCGCGCCCTTCGGTCCGGACCGGTCTCGGCAACCAGGGCGGCCATCTGGTCGGCACAGTCGGCTTCGACCTTCTTCCAATGTCTGGAACAAAACAGTTCGAAGCCGGTTTCGGCACGGATCACCGCGACTGGCAGAGCCTGCTGGTGCAGCAAATGGTTTCCGAAACACTCGGAGTCGGCTTTTTTGCCGGACGCGAATCAGCGTCAGGCGTCGACTATCCCGACAACGATTATGACCGCGAGTACATCGGCGGCCACATGCAGTTCCATAAAGACGACACCCAGGTAGACCTTCTGATTTCCCATCAGGAAAAAGATTTCGGCGCGCGCGGATACTACGGAGTTCCGGACAACCGAGCCGCCAATGAACTGACCGAGGAAAATATGGTCCTACTCAGCGCCATGCGTGGAGATGTAAATGCGGATTATCTGCGCGGCGGTATTTCCTGGAGAGAGTTTTACGACGATTACTACATCCCCTCCTGGATGTACGAAAACCACCATCGTTCCCGCGTCAGCTCGGCCTTCTTCGATGGACGCACCATTGCAATCAACGGATTTGCCCTCGGCTGGCATAGCGATGTCAGCGAAGAGCGCACCGCCAGCACCGGCGTCGGCTGGAACCATCGCACCCGCGGCGGCATATCGCTTCTGCCGCAATGGAGCGGCGATCGTCTCAAACTGACCGCAGGCATGCGCGGTGAGTTTTTCACAGACATATCTCCCGAATATCTCCCGCAGCTCGGGGCGGAATACATGCTGTCCGACAACCTTACCACGTTTGCCTCCTATGCCGAATCCGTTCGACTGCCGTCCTACACAGAGTTGAACTACACCTCTCCGTCCAGCCTCGGAAACGCCGGTCTCGGGCCGCAAACATCCCAGCAAACCGAAATCGGATTTAAAGGTATTCCGTCCGAATCCATGGACTGGAAACTCTCCGCGTTCTACCGCCGCAGTAAAAACACCATCGACTGGCAAAAACTGGACGCAAACTCGACCCTGTGGAACGCCACAGATATCGGCTCACTGGATACCTTCGGCACCGAGGCCCGCCTCGGATGGTATCCCGCACAAAACCTCGAAATGCAGGTCGCCTACACATGGATCTATAAAGACAAAGATGCAGCCGACAGCGGAAATTATGCATCGCTCTACGCCCTGGACTACCCCGAGCATCTCGTTCAGGTTTCCGCACTTTGGAAACCGGTTGAACGGGTTGAACTGGGAACCGTCCAAACCTTCCGTTTTCAGGCAGATAACAACATCCGGGAACACGGAAGCGTTGGAACCGACAGCTCCTTTGTTGTGCGCTACACACCCCCAAAGGTTGATTTCGCCACAATCTCCCTGCTGGTTAACAACGCGTGGGATGACGATTTTCAGGTATTCCCGGGGCAGCGTTCCGCAGGACGTTACGCCGGCATATCCCTCGCGCTGAATTGGTAACCCACCAATTCATCTGAAAAACCCTGCAATATTTCCGGCTCGTTCTGCGTAATACGCTGCAAACAATACAGGACCGGAACAGTAATGTTTGCTGCGAAATAGCGCATTGTTTGCGACAAAATGGATCCAAAACAAAAATTTAACATAAAAATATATCCAAATCGGGTTGACATCCCATCCTAGAAGAGTACAACGCCCGCAAATAACCGACACAGCTTCGGTTGAGAGCGGTAAAAAACCACTCAAGAAAGAGAGAAGAAAATGAAAGAAACAAAACAGATACAGAAAAGAACGCGACGGCGCGAAAACGGCATGCGGGCTTATCTGAAGAGAAGCATGCCGGGCGGATTCAAGAGCCCGATGTCCTGGACAGCAGGAATCTAAACAAAGTTATTAAATCGTGCGCAGGCAGCGCACAAAGCATTTTTATCAGGGCGGCGCATCGATGCGCCGCCCTGTCGTTTTAACAAACCGAATTTTATAGGAGTCTGCGCATTGACATCACACTCCATTTGCGTACAATGCGCGCTTCTTTCAACACGGCGAGATAGCTCAGTTGGTAGAGCAGGGGACTGAAAATCCCCGTGTCCCCGGTTCGATTCCGGGTCTCGCCACCACTTTTACAAACCGCTTATTGCTAACAGTTTAGCCATATGCGGTTTTTTAATGCCCTCAAAGCATAACGGCTGAGCATAACAATTTTTTATTTGTCGGGGGCGTTTCAGAGCATCTGATACCGTCATAACCCGTCCAAAAATTAAACACACTGACCGGCCATTATTTAAATCGCACAGGCAATGCGGGAATTTTTTTTGAACCGACACCCCTTCGCCCGCTCAATGCTACGGCTGAACATCGGGAAAACCGTAGAGATATTTATTGCGACTGCTTCTGGTCCCTTGTTCAGTCCAAAGACGGCTCACCAAATGGTTGCCACACAGAGCGACGTCCGTTCAGTCTGCGACGTATCCGGAGCAGTCTGAACAGTCGCGTCAACTTCAGCACCGTCGAGGCGAGGAGTGAAGGAACCCGGGCGGCCCGGCGGTATTCCGCCGAAGGCGGCACGGGCGAGGAACGACGAGGCTGGACGGGGTGAGCACAACGGACGGGGGCAGGGTCACCCCAAGGGGTGCGGATCTTTAACTCAAGTAACGACAGGTAGGTGGGGTAACCCCCAGATATTCCTTTTGTGCCGGGAGCTTCTATAGAGGGCTGAATGAGCCCCAATACTTCGGAAGCAAGAGGACAACAGAGGGGATGAGGACGCGAAGTCTACCGTATAAGGCAAAAATTACAAAGGACACCCCATAAGGAACAAGACTGGTGGGATAAACCCCGCCAAGGCTTTTCCCCTCCCTGAAACCCCTCTTGCAGGTGCGAAAAATTTGCCCCGAAGCACTGATTTATGAGTCCCATATAAAAAATCAACTCCTCACTCCATAAGGAACAAGACTGGTGGGATAAGCCCAACTGCCGTTTTTTAATGCTCCCAAGCCCGTATATTGGTGCGAAAAACTCGCTAAAACGCATGCACCAGATCAAATTTACCCCACACCTCATTAAAACCACCCACTGGGGATAAGCCCAACTGCCGGTTTTTTTCATATCCAGATTCGTGTGTATGTGCCCGGATTTATGGTCTTGCAGGGAGATCCATTGGCGTCTCTAATCCTGAATAGGATCAACGGGTTTTGCTGTTACATTAAAGAAAGCACAGGACAGTTCATCTGAAATTGCATATGTCCGAGTGATCGTTTTTGAAGAACTGGCCGTAATGGTGTTAACGAGCTGCCAAGGCCCATTCAGCGTCTCAGCTCTGTAGACATAGTTTTTTGTGTTCGGGTATGCCAGCCATGATACAGCCACACTGTTTTGTGAAGGCACGCTCAACCCTGTTGAAAGTGTCAGTTTGCTCAGGGCATTGTTATAGGCTGTTCCGAGGTAGTGTTCCTGATAATCGTCAAAGCCATCCCTGTCAGTGTCATATCCCTCAAGAATCGCACGTAAAAACCAGCGTTTGTTATTCGAGTTAACATCAATGTGTTTCTCATTGGTAGATGCGTAATGAACTTCATCAAAAGGACTTAGAGACAGGACTGAACTGTTACCATGAATAGTTTGCTCTATCTTGCTAATCGGGATGCCGAGCGAGCTGCATGTCGGAATGAAACAGTGATTTCCATAGTTACACCAGTCATCTGAGCTTTTATATGGAAGTTCATCAAATAAATCCTGAAAAGTTGACCGGGTGCCTCCTGATGCATTATCCAGCCCATAAGGGTAAAAATTGCGCTCATAAACAGTCTCATCGACAAGGTCAAACAGATCCCACGGGTCAAAGCGGCCATAAAAATCAGTAAGTGCAGTTGAGTCGGACCTATACAAAGCATAAATTCTGCTGCCTATTTCCAGCGTAACCCCATCATCATAATGCCATTGGATGACTTGCTGGCCGGGATAAAATGGTTGCTTTGTTCCATATCCAGATCCGTTACTGATAGCTATCGTTTTGCAGGAGGTGGGGTACCCATATGAATTCATGCTATTCCAAAACGATTCGCTATAGTATGGACTCTCCCCTGCTAGTGAGTCTGTACAGCGATAATGGCACAACAGCATCTGTTGCGCGGCGACGGAATCGATCTTGTCACGATACTCTCTGGCAACGGCCAATTGTGAATAGCTCCCGGCGAACCCGCCAAAGAAGTCAAAGTAGTTCTGCACTCCGAGGGGAATGTTAGCCCCCGTCTGGGGAGAGTCAAAACTAATCCAGGTGTTTACGTCGCTATAACCGTAAGAGTACGGATACTTATCCATAGCAGCCAGCGCCCGGCGCGTCACCAACCCACCCATACTCGCACCAATCACGGTAAATTTATCAGATGAACTTCTCCGACTGCTGTTAATGTATTGAATGGCCTCAATAGCCAGATAGGCATTTCCAAAGATATCTGCTGTTGCATCATCAAAATCCAGCACGACCAAATCCCGCCCGTAAGCCCGCAAGGTCTCTACAAGGCTTTCCTTGTTCAGGATATTGTAGAGCACGTCCCAATCCATGTCGTTGTTCATGTCGAACCCTTCCACGACAAAGACCGGACAGTTCAACCCCGTATGGCTTCCTGATTTATAAACATACAGATTCCCCTGGAAGTCGGAGTAAGGATCGTCCGCCTGCACCCGCACCGTTTGAGTCGGCAGAGGTGTGCTGAGCGCTATAACATCCAATGCCGATTCCGCATAAAGCACAGTGCCACCGGCAAGGGTTGCCTTGATGGACAGCGTCTTCTCTCCTGTTGATTCATATGAAAGCACAATCGGCTGCCCTAAATTGACAGATTGCGCCCCCTGACCATCTCCGCCATCCAGATAGATTTCAGAAATCTGCTGTTCAGAAGAACTTACCTCTTCAAACAGGTCGGATTCGTCAAGAACGACTTCCAAATAACTGCCTCGATAGGTTGCGTCTTTGAGTGGAGAAAAGGCAAACACCGTTACGTTGCTCTCGACAGATTCAACCTGCACAGACTCATCCTGCATCGCCACCCCCGCTGTTGCTGAAACCACAGTCCGGTCCCAATGAATCAGACTCAATGCCACCTTGTGCCACTCGTTATTTCGAGGAGCAGCCACCTGCTCATAAACAAGCACATCCGACTCTTTTAATGCTCCGAAAGCTTGAGACTGCTCCACAGCAGCCTGCTGCCGCTGTTGTTGCAATTCATAAACGAGCTGTCGATAGTCCGTTCGCGTAATAGCAGAGGACTCAGGTGCGCCAGTAAATTGATCAAGGTCGACCCATGATGCCAGAGGCATATTCGTAGGGTTTATCCCGGCAGCCATAGATGAGAAATATCCCGTCAACGTAACAAGAAGGATAATCAACTGCCCTCTCTCAAATTTGGTCGCTATTTTGCCCATTTGAACTCCGTCAGGATACAGGCAAGACAATGAACCGCGAGTTCAGCATCTCGCTCGGTTGGTTCCCGGTATTGATGATCATGGCGGGTGTTTTCCTTGGCCCGAGTGTGGAGGAGATTGATAATCTTGGCACAATTTGCAGCCATCAGCCGGGGAGGTGTACTTTTTTCGGCCATCTCGGAGAGCTTTGCCAGATCTTTTCCATGACTCTTATCCAGAGAGCGCAGGGCCAAAGCTGCCGCGCCACGGCACCGGTCGATCACAGAACTGGGCATGGCTCGTTTCATATCGTTTGCAACGCTTTCTAGTGCATCCAGTAGTGAGCTGCGAATCTCAGCAGGAATTAGAGACGCATCTACATCCGGCAAGATTCCCATGAATAACACGGGTTGAAGGGTTATTAACTGCTGCCCCAGAGTGAGCGCATCAATCGAAACAATCCGCCAAACAGAAAAATCCAGCGTTGATCCAATGGCAGCAAAGCGCAGTTGTTTATCATCCTTCCCCATGTATTTCGGGCCATAAGTCATGAAGTGCTCGCTCAAGCAATCAACGTTTGGCCGGAGCTGCTGTATATGTGCCAGTTGTTTCCGCTCAGCCAAATTTGCCGGGTATACATGCCAGTTTTGTGACCCTTGGCGGAAATAAATACGACCTCTTCGAATACGAGCAACCGGGTCAAAAAGGTCTTCCCGAAAAATAAACTCAGAGTCACCTCTTTTTGAAACTATCAACTGTTTGGCTGCCTCGGCCGTTGTGCTTCCGAGATGCATATTGAAAAGATGCGGAGCTGGCTTAAGGAGCTCTCCTCCATACGTGTCTCGAGCCTCATATACTCTGTGATTAGACGTATCGATACCCAACATCATTTTACGGCTCCTTGGTGGATGATGATGACAGCGAAGCGGGCGGCGGTATCAGATTGGGTTTGTCGCCTCGCAGCCAAGGATGTGTCATGCAAAATCAGCCTCTGTTTCGATTGCAGAAGGCCGAAAAACGTCATCATTACCTCTCCCTTTTCGTCCTTTAACCGGCACTGTCTTTCTCAGCCATAACCATTTCGCGCAAAGCCTCGTCTTCTTCCCGTTTTTCTTTGGCGTCCTGGGTGATGACATGCGGTTTATGGAACCCGTTCGCGATGAATTTAAACTCCTGTTTGATTTCCTCCAATTGCACGGCAACATCATGAATGGTGTTCCGGTTGATGTAGTAGTTCTTTTCGCGCCACCGCAGATCGATGTTCACCGGAGACTTATATGAGCGTCCGTTTGCATCCTTAAAAACCACCTCTCCAGTATATTGCAGAGTCGGATTGGCATCTTTTAGCTCCTTAAATGATCCAATCAGGGTTTTCGTGGTTGATCCCGGAGCAAGTGACGTCAATCCGTTATCCAGAATTGCCAATGGCACGTTCTTCCCGTGCCCCTCCAAATATGTGAGGGTCGGGGTGATAGAAAACTGTACGTCATATGCCGGAGTTAATCCCCGGTTGGAAACGTGCAATGACAGGAAAATACTGTCAGGGACAAGATCCACATCAATCAGTGGGCGCGACTTTTCTCGCTCCAAATCCACCAGAGTTTGCAGGTTGGCCTGAGCGATTTTATTGGAATGGCGGGCCAGCAAAACAATGGCGATTGTGGCGATGACATACACCAGTGTCAGCACCGTCATGACAAATCCCTGATTCGCATTGCACCATTCTATCATTTGCTGGCTCCTTTCTGGGCGATAGCGGCAACACCGCGGGCATCCCTTCCGGCGGCTTCAACCGCCGGGGTGCTAAGCGTGGGGCAAATATCCCGCGCACTGAGTTGTTTCTTATCCATGGTGGTTCCGCATATGCCTAATTACGGATCATCCTACGGATTATTTCCAGAGATTGGAAAAAGAATCATAGGATTTTCCAGCCCTTGGAAAGAGAGGTGCCGCGCTAATGTTTAAGGACCGTTCTCCTGCTCTCAGGGCTGTTTTTACGATGCCCGGCACCGGACCCTTACTTTGGCCCTTTCTTGCGCTTCTGAATCGCAAAAGGTGGCCTGAGCGGAACGTTTTGCAGAACGGATTGACTCTGCTGGTCATGGGTGTATTCTGCCGGAATAGAAAAGATTTAAAGGGCTATACGCCTTTAACAATTTAGCATCAGAAGTATTTATCGTTCTTCCGAAACCGCCAGTTTCAAAATTGTACGAACGAACAGTGCAGAGGATGCGCCCGCTCGGGCGCGCCTCTTGTGTTGTGTTCGTACAGGGCTCTGGCGGGCCTCGGAGGAGCATGACCGGGAGGTTGCGCCTCTTTTTTTTGCGCTTGGCCTCCGGAAAGGAAGCTGTGCGACACATTCGGATTCTTATCACGCTCGTATGCCTCGCCGTTTTTTCGGTTTATACCGTCGGTTACGGCAATGACATTAAAGTCGGGGATACGTATCAGTCCGTCATCCAAAAGCGCGGTCGCCCACAATCAAAAATCGGCGTCGGCGATGACATCATTCTGTGGTACTGGGGCGATCAGATAGAATTTAAAAATGGACGGGTGGTCCGGATTGAGAAAAGCTCAACCGCAAACGGAACAACTGCCCATCAGTTCATCGCTAACAATTTTGGCACAAGCGAAGAATCCGGCAGCAAGGCTCCTAAACCGTTAACTCGAAAAGAAGAAGAGTCGGCCACAGACAAAATCATACTCAGAATTTGTCTCGAAATGAGCATGACCGGGGCGACGATAGGTGAGCCTGAACCCATAGAGGCTATTATAGAACGAGCAAAACAGGCTACCGTGATTATAGAGGGGCCAGATAGTCACGGATCGGGAGTGATGATCACATCAGATGGTTATCTGGTTACAAACTGGCATGTTATTGCGTCCACAGTAAACAAAGTGCGCCTTTATGACGGTCGCGTTTACCCGATTAATGAGGTTCTCTGCTACTCGGTCGTATCGGACTTGGCCATCATTAAGATTCCAAATGGAGACTTTGAATATATGCCCTTGGGTCTCTCAAGTGATCTCAGCCAGGGAGACAGCCTGTATGCAATGGGGCATCCGCATGATTCAGAATGGATACTGACAAAAGGCTATCTGGCAGCCAACCATCCTCGGCAAGGAAAATGGAAGCCGGGCACACTTCAGTTTTCGACAGATATTTCTCCGGGCAGCTCGGGCGGACCCATATTTGGCTCAGATGGTCGGGTATACGCCATCGCCCAACGCATGGAATTCCACCCTATCGCGATAAAGCTGGGAATCGTAACTGATCCAAGCAGGGTGTTTCGGTTCGGGATCACTTCGGATGAAATCTTGAATCTGTCTGAACAGGTTGATGGGAATAAAAAATCACTGGTAGAAGCGCAGGAAATGGCCATTGAGCTTATGCTAATTGACCTTCTCCCCAGACTCTTCTACGACGCTCGTGAATTGATCACGCAGCAACATAAACAGATCAAGGAATGCCCCGTATTTGCGCCATACAGGCGACAGTTAGGAACAGACCGGCGGGGGAATCCGGTGTGGACCCCATTAACATATCGCTTTGACCCTAAAAGCGGGGAGCCTATATACCAAAGCATTCTTGCGACCGAAGAATACGCGGACTTGATCAACAACATCTGCCTGCTGTGCAAACCTTATTGTTCAGCAGACGCGAACAACAGCTTAGGTTTATTGTCAGCCGGGCTGAAGAGGAAAGCCTCCATTTGCAAATCCTTTTTGGATGACTACCCAAAAGAGGAATTTAAAAACCCTCCTCAGCCCCCATCATTGAATGACTACTCAGAAGAGATTGGCCGGGCAATTGTCTGTCTCCAACGAGCTGCAAGAAAACACGACCGACACCTGCCTGACCGACAGCTCGCAGAAGAGATTCAATCAATGACATGGAAAAGCTCATGGGAGGGATCGTCGCTGAAGCGATAGCCATTGCAAATATGATGAACGCAAATGGCACAAAATGCCTCTGGCTCCCACAGGCGATTATATGCGTTCTTCTGCTTTGGGCATTATTCCCCAATCCATACGGTTACTACATTCTGCTACGATGGATCGTCTGCCCCTGCTTTATTTTCACGGCAGCACAGCTATTCACCCACGGATCGAAAAAATGGGCATGGGCAGCAGTAGCTATTGCCCTAATGTTCAATCCTCTTATTCCGATTCACTTACCAAAAGAACTATGGCGGCTACTGGATGTTGTCGGCATCGGCTTTGCCGTGTGGTCTGTTTTTTTGCTAAAGATCAAAATACCCATGAGGTTATGGGTTCCCCTGATCGTCTTTTACTTCGGGTTTGGCTGGGTGTTTGCAATAACCGGGCTACCCTTTGACAGGGCCATACTTTATTTTGCTGGAACAGAAACAAGGGGACGCTTAACTGTCATTAATGAGGGCAGCAAGATCGATGAATACGGCGAAGAACATTCAGGGTATGTCGTCGAGTATTCATTTGAGGCAGGCGGCAAAACAATCTCTAATGAACGCTCATACTCTGGCCATCCCGGTTATTGGAGCCGCCCGACCATCATTTACTGGAAATTGGCCCCGGCGATCATAAACATCCCTATCGGCCCCGAGAGCCGCCCTACATTCTTCATGAGCGTAATTCTGGGCTCTATCTTCGACATTGTCCTATACGGCCTGCTCGCCTTCGCCGTTTGGGTGGCATACAGCGTGGCAAAAGATTGGAAGAAACCTTCGGCAGAAACGGCCTAAAAAAACGAAGGAGGCCCGAGGCCCTGCGGGCCTCATTGCTGTGGACTTAACGGCCTGTTTTGAAAACCTGATTTCTGCGCCTAAGACCGCGACCTTACTTTAGTCAATGTTTACAGGGGATAAATGCCTATTGCCCTATGTGGACGTAAGAGGCTGTTTTATAAAACCTGCCCCTGATCTGTGTGGATTTAAGGAGTTTTGATGCAGAGTGAATTTTGGGCTTAAGTCCACACAGGTTTAAGCGTCTTCGACAACAGGGAAGATATTGGCTGCCCCGGTTATTTCCTGCCAGCACTCCGCGTAAACCCGGTCGGCAATTTGCCGGTGCTCCGGTTTCACTAAATATTCATCATGAACGGACAATGACGGAATCCCCTGCCGCATGAGTTTGCGGTGGAACATAAACATGATAGAACCCTCGACGTTCATCAACTCAGCATGACGGGCTTTGTAGAAATAGCCGCTGAGTAGCGGATTATTCTTTTCAATGGCTCGCATAAGACCCGTCAGGCTTTTTGAGAATATTTTGGCGGCGACCCGGTGCTTGCGCTTGATTTCATCATTACTCGAAAATGCGGACCGGGCTGATGCTTCGTTCTTATTGTTGAGCATCATCTGAAGCATCCATTTAGCCGCGCCCACCAAATCCTCTTTGTATTTGAACCCATCTGGAGCAATGTCGTATGGGCTATACGTCATAGGCAGATTATGATCCATGCTGAGGATAAGCTGGGGGTGACACGCCTTTACATCCCGCCGATTACACTCCACTCCGTCTATCGTCACAGTGCATCGAAGGTCTTTGTCGATGCTGTGTAACGGGTGAATCAACCGCGCCCGAAGTGGCGATCCGTCATCTTGAGGAACATAGTTCATGCGAAACGTCTCATTTAACGAGTCGTGACAGGAGGCGACATCAAACCCCGCCATAAACTCGTTAAACTCGGCAAGGGCTTCCAACGTCCCGTCATTCGGGAAATAAGGGATGTGCTCCTTGATGACCTTGCCCTTTACCTTTTTCTCCTTCACCAATAACTGACAGGGGCGAATGCTTATTTCCGTGAAAAGTTTTGTCGGTGTAATCCATGATTTACCCTGTTGCCCATCAGCATAAAAACTTTTTTCCCAACTCATCAGCCCTGCGGCCACAAGGTCTGTGCGCAAGTTGGAGCGCAAGGTGGTCCCGCCTCCTACGAGAAATTCGACAGAAACCCCGCGCTTCAGATTATGTGTAATCTGGCGAGCAAGCCGCTCCCTATCTTCCCTGAAACGGGCATCTGGTTTTTTGATCCTCATGTATGCCTTGATTGTTTCCCACTCATCAGGAGAACACATCTTTTCTTCGAAATCGTGAATCTTTACATCCGACCTCGCAGGCGCAGGCTCAGCTTCTTTTTTCACAAAAGGGATAATTTTAGCCGAGGGATGCCGCATCGGCAACATCAAGCCTTTTGATCTGGAACGCATTGCCAAATCAAATTCATACGCTTCCATGAATGGATCTTTTAGAGCCGCTATCATATCAGAGCACCAAACATTGACTTAATGATCTCTCCCGACTGAACAGGCGAAAAAAATGCAGAGAGGGTTAATATGAATCAGAACCCGCCTCTAACTGTCCGCTTTTCGGAATCCCGGCTTCAGTCGATGATTTTGGACGTAGATTCGCAGAATTGCCGAGACCCTGCCGGTTAGGATTCTTGCCGAGCCGAAAAGGCCAAAGAGCGCAGGATTCTTTCTTGCAGGCTCTCGCAGGCTCCTCCCCACAACTAGCGCAATGATTTTTAATCACGGTCAGAGGCCGGACCCCCGGAACACTTTTACCCATGCGCAGAGGATGGCTTGGACAATCTACCGCACCGCACAAGCGAACTTCTTTCGACTGATTCAAGCCACAAGCCAGACAATAAAGCCGGATTGCTTTTAATGGCGAAGGGTTCTTTTTCATTTTACACACCCTCCGGCTTCTCTGTGCAGCTCTCAATGTATTCCATTAACGAAGGTAGCCAGATGACGCGGATTCCGGTCAGCTTGCCGGGCTGTTTAATGGATGCGGATTTGATCTTGTTCGCATCGATCAGATTATAGATGCAACTCCTGCTCAATCCCTGAAGCCGTTCCCCCGGCTTTGTCGGCAACCGTTCCCATCGCTCAAGCTGCCCTGTGCCGTTGGCTAATTCATGCTGATAATTGCGTTTCATAATGATCTCCCTGTTTTTTCACAGCCGAAACCGTCCCGGCTGTTTCTGGGTGTCATTAATTGCGCAGCTCTAGAAATATTGGATTGAAGGAAGCCCCTCTAAATACCGAGGCTTTATTCAATCGCCAGCAAAAAGCTCTGGGCAATGCTCATGCGTAACCTTCCACGAGTCCACCGCTGCATTCCGGATTGCCCGCAAGTCAGATTCTTTACCATCGGGATCAGGAACAACGATCCTCAGTAATTTATCAAAAGCCCCTTTATCTGGCGTTGTGCTCGGCACGATCTTCAACTCTCGGAATATGTAGCATGCGATCTTGTACGCCAATTCCTTGTAGGGAGAGGGCTGTTTGTTTGACAAAATCGCCTTATGCATTCCCTCGTATCGAGCACATAATCGCTTTAACCCCAGTATCATTTCATGATGAGGGGGAAATATTATTTCCCGTGGTGCCCGCCGAGGATCACTCAGGCTTTTTCTTTTGCCCTCCGGTGAAAATGATGCAGCTTCGGTTAAGGCCAACTGTTCATCCAGCCCAATAGCCTTTAGAGCTAAGCTTAGGTTCCGGATATTTTTTGTAATCAGCTTTTGTTGTTTCCGCGTTCTGAGCAACTGGATCTTCTTAAAAAATTCTATGGTCTGCCCGTATTGAGCCGACACATTCTGGTCCTTGTGCCAAGCCAGCAACTGCCCCTTCTGCTCACGGCTCAACTTCATTTCGTACTCCATTTGGGGACAACCAACTTCGGAAGATTGTTGACCGCGGACCGCAATGCTATCGGGTCGCCGTGTGTGTAAATACGCGAAACCTCCGCGCTGGAATGCCCGGCCAGTTCGCGGGCAATGGAGTCACCTGCTCCACTCATTTTCAGGTTTGAGACAAACGCATGTCTTAAACTGTGGAATGAGAGTTTGTTGACCGCCCGCTTTACTGTACGCCCTTTGCCGGTGCTTTCATGTGTCGGCTCTTTGGCAAGTCCTGCATCATGCATGATCTGCCGGAACTGATTGGATAGACTGGATGTTCCCGCCCGCTTGTGGGTTGCGCTTGCTTCGGGAAATACCGGCCCGCCGGTGTCATAGGAAGGCAGTTTGACCAAAATGTCATGAAGAATATCCTTCAAGGGAAAAACCTCATCGGCACCGGTTTTCGATGCCTCAAAACGAATCTCCATCGCCTGTAAGTCCACATTATCCCAATCTAGTTTAGCAATATCACCCAATCGCAGTCCGCCGTAGTAGGCGATGAGGATCATCCCTTGCCATTCCTGATTGGCTTCACTCAGCAGGCTGACAACCTGCTCTTGGGTAAACGGCTTGCGTTTGCTTTTCCCGTTCTTCCGCAGATCAACGCTTGCCGCGGGGTTCACTGTAGCCCGCCCTTCTTTCATCGCATCATTATAGAATGCCCGCAGGACTTTGATCTTTTTCCGTGCAGTACCGGGCGTGACGCGCTTTAGCAGGCTGTCCCTGTAGTCAGTAACGATGGCAACCGTTATCGCGTCCAGTGGCTTTGTTTTCCGAGGACCGATGAAGTCAAGAAATTCATCGAGGGTCTTTTTGTATTCCACGTATGAAGATTCAGCCAATGCATTCTTTTTGCGCTGTAGCCACTGATCCGCAAACGAGGCGACTTCTTCCGCTGGCAGCTCTTCCCCGTGAACGGTTGCATAAATGGATGACAGAGTATCCCGCACCCGCTTCATAGTCAGCCTCTCCCGCCGCGCCTCCTTTGCCGCCTCTTCAAACTTCAGGGCAATCTGCATGGCCTGTTTTTTGTCAGGCGTACCCGTCGATTTAAAGCAGCGCGTTCCTTCCGGCCCGTAGAATGCCGCATACCAATTTGGCCCGTTGTTTTTATGAATGCTTGCCATACCTAACCCCCTCGCACCTTTTGCATAATTAAAAGCATAACGTCCAGTGGTGTCACAGGCAATCAAATATGTCATAAACATTAGAAAAAATGATATTTTTTCGGATTAAATAGTATCCCCGGTTCGATTCCGGGTCTCGCCACCACCTTTACAAACCGGCTCTTCCCCAAAGACGGGGGCAAGGGCGGATTTTTATTAACCACACATCACAATTACTCTCAATCTGTAATTGTTGAAATTCCTGAAGCCATAGGCTCTTCTCTGGATCATTTCCATTTTGGTATGGAACCCTTCTGTAATGCCGTTGTTTCGGGTGAAACGCCACATCCGGGCGATTTCGTTACGCCATGAACTCAATGTGGACCCAAGTGTGCGCAGAGGCTCGAACGGGCTGTTGCGCAACTGATCGATCCAATACAGCAGTCGTGAGGCCAGTGGCCGGCAGGCCTTTTTCGTTCGATGTTTCTGGTTGAGCAGCTCACAAAGCTCTTCTTTCGCTTCGTAGATGATGCGGATTACCGGGTTTTGCTCAAAATACTGATCCAGACGTTCCTGCTGCTCCGGGCGCAGGTTTTCGCCTTTGCGCCGCATCAGGGAGAGCAGTCCCCGGTTTTTACGACCCACCGGGTCGAGCAGCTTCCATGTGTCCAGGAAATGGCGGATGACGGTGCGCACGACATGGAACCGGTCGCTTACGATCAGGGCATTCGGAAAGTATTGCTTTACCAAGGCCCGGTAGCTTGAAGACAGATCGATGCAGACCACCTGAACCCGTTCCCGGCCTTTCATTCGCATCAGAGCGCTATGCAGGGAGTGCTCCGATCGTCCCTTGGCCACTTCGAAGATCCTGTGCTTGCGCAGACCACAGAAGGTTGTCGCATAACGACCAGCATCACCTTGAACCGCCGAAGGCGGTGATAGAGTGTGTGCGCCGGCTATGTCTTTCTTTAATTTGCTTATGAATTGCTGTTCCCGTAAGAAAAGCAATCAAGAGTAGAAGCAGAAAAGCTGAGAGCTGAGCTGCATTAACCGTAAAATCAGTACTCAGATAGAGATCCTTGTGGAAAAGCATGGGACTTCCATAGGTAAATTCAATACTCTCCCAGCGCTCAGGATGCTCATGAATAGCCTTCCCGATGACCGCGAGTTGGTCGAAAAGCGTCTTCTCTAATTTCAGCGAGACAACGAGAAATGCGAGACTGCTTGCGAAGAGACAAACGACCGTCAACCACCAAGTCATCTTTTTCCATTTTATTTTCATGACACAACGACTAGCATTACCCTGAGCCGCCGGAGGCGGTGATAGAGTGCGTGCTTTGGCTCTGTGGTTTTGTTTTATGACCAGTCTATGATCCACTTTCTTGGAAGTGTTTCTCTAACAGGTTTGCCTCCCAAATTTTCTATGATTTTCTCAAGCAGTGCTAGCAAATCCTGAAACGTATCGGTTTCAGACTGTTGTAGGTATCGTTTCCCAACCCAAATTCTCTCATCAATTATGGTGTAGCGATAATCTTCGATAAATATGCTGAAGTACTGTCCTTGGAATTCTCCGCAGATCTGTGTTTTTCCTTCTGCTTTGAAATGCTCATTAAGTCGGAAGTCCTCAAGGCATTCTAACGCTTTCGCTGTAAGGATGGATTCTGTTGCCCCGATTGTTTGTGGAGTGGCGTTAAGGTGCCAAGTCAAACTGTCTGAGGGCATGCATCCGGTGATACAGAGTGAGATAATTGCTATCGCTATATTTTTCATTTTTACACAGAACGTTTGAAAGGACCCTCGTGCCTTGTGGCTCAATTTTGACCGTCCGGGTCATTACGTAGGCTCACTTGATTGGCTCGCAGTTATATTAGTTTTTTATCTTTCCAAAAACGCATCTCTTTCCGGATATAAGGAAGTAGTGAATGGTAATATAGTGAAACATACGCAATGCAACAGGGAACATAGATTGAGAATGCAATAACTTGCCGGATGAAACCTGAACTGTCAGGCAATACCATGCGAGGAACGCGCTGTCCTCCAAGCATCCCTATAACGAGAAAAAAGATGCTGAGCAATCCCCGCCAATTTGAAAATGCTTTCCAATGGTGTCGCCTAATAATCGCGCTTCGATCGCCTCTCGGAAGATCTGCGATTTCAGGTATTTGCTTGGATGTTAATATTATTTTCATTTTTTGATGCGAACGCTTCGCGTCACTTTGAGCGGGCGGAAGCCGCGATAGAGTGAAAGCGATGGTTAGCTCAGTTATTGTTTTGGCTCTTTAGGAAGTCGTTTCAAATTCTTGAGATATCGCTTTTCATTAAATTCCTTTTGATGCGTCATGACATCAAATACTTCCACGCAGACTGCTTGTGCAATGTAGAGCTTCGCATCCTCTTCACTAATGCCCTGTTTTACCAACCGATTCAGCGTTTCCGTGGTTTCCGGTGGATCGTTGTCAGCCAATTGATTTTCGACTGTTTCGAGGAATGCTGCTTTGAGATGTGGATTATGTTCTTTCATATTTTCTTCCCCTGTAGCCAGTTCGGTACTTTTCCAGTGATTCCTAAATATCCCCAAAAAATAGTCATACAACCTCCGCCGATCAGGAAATTCCACGGTCGTGGTTTTTCAAAAAATGCAGCACACGGCAATGTGATTAATCCTATAACGAACAAGAAATTGCAAAAGAACCGATACATCGGTCTGAGTCTGGTTTTATCTATTTCCATTTTTATATGAAGCCAACGGGTGAAAGGAGCCTCGTGGCTTGTGCTTCGCATAGACACGCAGCGAGTTTCACGTAGGGTCACTTGATTTGTTCGGCTCCATTAATATTGATTGATCAAGTTTTGCTAGCACCCACAATGTGTACCCACCAATGACTGTTCCGATCGGGAATTGAAAAAGCAGCAGAACACCAATGATGAATCCAACAACTCGCGTTGCCCATTTGCGGTTCATGCGGACAGCTTTTCCAAAAAATATATGAAATATTGCCTGCACTAAGATCAAAAGTGATGCACCAATGAACATAAAAACGATCGATTGCAGATCAGGTTGTCCTGTTCCGCTCAATAGGCGCTGTATATCTTTTATCGTAAGGGGAATGAAAAGAAGGGCCGCCGCAATTCCAATCCAACCGAATGCGATATATACAGTTCCTAATCTATGCAGATGCTTTTCCATTTTCATTTTTTGTTACCGAACGTCAAAAGTGAGCTTCGGAAAAGGCCGTGCCGATTCCAACTCAGCGCGATCTAATGATTTTCAAAATCACCACCGGGGTTTTCCGTAAGTTCCACTTTCCGGTTGTGCTACTTGTCTTTTTTTATGTCTGAGGGTTTCGGCCAAGATTCCTCGCTTCTAATAATGCACGAGTCATGAACAGAGCCACGTTTTGAAAAGTTCTCGTTAGCAATTCCTTCATCTGAGCGCCTGTTATTACCAACCCACTCGCCATCGTCTCTTCTTGGTTTTTTGTCACACATATTATAGCCCCCTGCTTTTTTTTACTTGTTGCTGTATGCTTCTTATCCTTCTTCGCTTTGTCACGTTAAGATCAAAAGCACTGGATGAAATTCTTAATGATATTTTGTTTAGGATCTGCATTTCCTGATTAACGTCATCTTCTGTTAGAGAATCTTTTTTAGCCCACAGAGTTTCGTACCTTGAAAGCAGATCTATCATTTCCACCGAGATGTTGAATGATTTCTGATACTTGTCGGCACATTTTAGCAATGGAGATAAAATAGCCACAACAGTCGTCATCCCAATAAATGTTTGCCAAATCCATTCATACCCGGGAGTTTTCCAGATATTCCATGATGCGACTGATGCAGATGAAAAAAGAGCAATGATGATTTTGAAGAATGTGTCCTGCGCTCTGTAATCACGCGCAAGTTGGGTGAAATATCTTTGTGATAAGTCAGCATCAAGCATTCGTCTCCAAAGCAAAATCTCTAATACTTCATTTTTCATTAATGCTGATCAGAATAGAAGAAAAGCCTGACCACTTAAACCAAAAACAAAACAGATCTTTACAACCTTTTACGAGCGTTTCGTTCATAAATGAAGATTATCCCATGTTCTCTACCGCCCCCCACCACAAGGGGGCTTTTTTGTATCCAGACGAAAGGACCCCATGCCTACCAAAAAAATCAACCAGATGATCGCCGAAAGGATGATCGGCCGTATCAATGAAACCCGGGAACAGCCCTGGAAGAAACCGTGGACATCGTGCTCACTGATGCCCCGAAGCCTCACAACCACACAAAGCTCATTCCGCAAGAAAGAGTCCAATTACCCGCGATAGGTAATTATCAAATTTTTGAAGCTATAGGCTCTTCTCAGAATCGTTTCCATTTTGGTATGGAAACCCTCTGTAATGCCGTTATTTCGGGCAAAGCAATCTTATCGCGCCAACAGTTCTGCGTAACGATTCGCCCAATAAGAAATAAAAATATCGGTTCCGGCGCGCTGCATTGCCGCAATATTCTCACGAACCATCGCCCGCAGATCGCCCCAGCCGCGCTCGGCCTGAGCAATCAGCATGGAATACTCGCCGCTCACATTATAAGCCGCCAGCGGCAGATCGGTTGTTTCGCGCAGACGCGTGATCACATCGAGATACATCAGCGCCGGCTTCACCATTAGAATGTCAGCGCCTTCATCTTCATCAAACTCCGACTCGCGCAGCGCTGTGCGCAGATCGCCGTACGACGCCTGATAGCCCTGTCGATCGCCTTTTCCCGGCGCCGACTGTTCCGCCTCGCGAAACGGGCCGTACATCGACGAAGCAAACTTGGTGGAATAGCTCATCAAAAGCGTATCGGTCAGATCGTTCTCATCGAGCGCTTCGCGAATCGCCAAGATCTGTCCATCCATCATTGCGCTCGGAGCCACGCAGTCTGCGCCAGCAACAGCGTGCGATACAGCAACCTTCTGCAACAGTCCCAAAGTCTCGTCATTTTTAACTTCTGTGCCGGCATGCAATGCCCCGCAATGACCGTGATCGGTATAAGCGCATAAACAGACATCCGTAAAAACCGTCAGCTGCGGAAACTCTTTTTTGATCAGCGGAACTGCCTGTTGCACCGCACCTGTTTCGCTCCAGGCTTCCGATCCCCGGGAATCTTTTTTCGACGGATCGGTCAAGCCGAACAGCAGCACCCCGCCGACACCGCTCTCGGCCACCGGCTCCAGTTTTTTCAGCAGCACATCGGCGCTCATGCGGCTCTGCCCCGGCATGGCATCAATCGGCTCTTCCACACCCGTTCCCTCACGAACAAACACCGGCCAGATGAATTTTTCCGGTCCCGGCAGCGGCTGTCCGAACATGTTCCGCAGCCCCTCCGTGCGGCGCAGTCTTCTAAGTCGTACTTCAGGAAACATTCTTCTTCTCCTTCCAAAACGGACAGAACATACAAAACAGCCTCAGTTCTGTCCTTTCTGTCTATTCTCCACTCTGGCCTTGTAAAGCCGCTCGGAAAACCCGCCGCCCTTTTCAAAATAATCTGCCTGACGGGCCAGCAGCTTTTCTACCAGATAATGGGCCTGAGCTGAAAGCACCGCGCCCAGATTTGCCGCCCGCTCCTCCCGGCTCTGCGTTCTCCCCGACGAATTCACCCATGCTGCCGCAGCGTCCAAACTTTCCGGGTGCAGGTTCCGGGCTTCGGAAAACATCGCGGCATCATCCGTTTCCCATAACGGCAGCCCCTTACGCTGCAAATATTTTTTATAGTCCTTATGCAGTTCCCCCAGACGTCCCCGGGCCACATTGGTCAGATTCAGCTCCAGCTTTTTGGTCGTTGCGCTCAGCTCGCTGCCTTCCCGAATATTCTGAAACCCGCTGCGCGACGCCTGCACCATCTGGTCATGATGCCGATCCTTTTTTGGGATATACAGCTCGCAGAAACGGCACGTAAAATCATAGCAGAGCTCCGCCAGCCAGTACGCCTTCAGGTTTCGAAAGCCGCTGTGCTTTCCAAAAATCCGCTCCGACGATTCCGAACTCAAAACGTGTCGTTTTTCATCCACATCAAATCCCCGTTTTTTCCTTCCTGTCCGTCAGCCAACATGCCAAATCAAACAGGCATTTCTCCACCGTCGCCATTTCCCCGACCACATCGGCTTTGCAGCCGACGGCGGTCAATGCTGCACGGGTCGGGCCGCCGATGGCGAGGATGGTCTTCTTCGCCAGCGCATCGGCTCCCCACTGAAAAACGAATGACTCAACGGCAGAGGCAGAGGCAAAAAAGACCGCATCAAACTCCGGGCAGCGGTTATGCGTAACAACCCGGTTTTCGTAAAGAACCACATCGTCGACATCCGCGCCGGCGGCGCGCAGGCCCTCTGCCAGAGTCGTACCGGCCTTCTGTGAACGCAGACGCAGAATATTCTGCCCGTTCACAATCGGCGCTGCTGCTTCGAGCAGACCTTTTCCGCTGAAATCACTCTCCGGTATCAGATCGCAGCCCAGCCCGATCTTTTCAAGCGCCCGCGCCGTGCCGGAGCCGACACTCATGATTTTCGGTAAACGACGCAGATCGAACTTCTGTTTCAGCAACCATTCATGGAAACAACGCACTGCTGACGGAGAAGTCAATGCAATCCAATCGTATTTGAAGAATTCCAAACAGTGGAAAACCGGCATCAGCCTGATAAGCGGCCGAACAACGGGTCGGCCGCCAAAGTCATAGACCGCCTGCACGGCCTGCGGCATCAGAGCATCGGAACAGGTCAACAAGATCTGCTTCCCGCCAAATGCGCCGAGTGTTCGATCAAACCCGCAGCGGGTGATCTCTCCGACGATGAAGAGTCCGACCGCCTTCTGAATTTCCGGCAGACTCGCAAGCGTTCCCCGGCAAACCTCTTCTCGATCCGATCCGGCTTCAAACACGAATGCGCAAGGCGTATTGCCCGACATACCGTCCGCCATCAGTTCTTCCGCCAACTGCTGTGCGATGCCAACCGACATAAAAAAGACCACTGGCACCCCGGCTCGCGCCGCCTGATCAACCGGCGCCACGTCTCCGCCCTGCAGGCGCGGCGTCATCACGGAGAAACCGCGGGCGACGCCGCGACGGGTCAGCAGAATTCCCGTATCGGCGGCAGCAGTCTGCATCGCGCTGATACCGGGAATCACACGGTTTGCCAATGAAAGGTCTTCAAGTGCCTCCACTTCTTCAGCGAGCCGCCCGAAAATTCCGGCATCCCCGCCTTTGAGCCGGACAACCCGTTTCCCTTTGCGAACTTCGTCGCACAGCATCCGGTTGATTTCGTCCTGCGGCTGCGAGTGAGCTCCCTGCCGCTTGCCGACATAGATTTTCTGCGTGCTCTCCGGAAGGACTTTCAAAAGCGAGTCATCCATCAGCGCGTCGTAAAGGCACACATCGGCGGTCTGCAGAGCACGAATGCCATCAAGCGTGCAGTGACCTTCCGTAACGCCTGCGCCGACAAAAGCAGCGGCTTTCACAAACAGGTTACGCATGGCGATCATGCGCGCATCGCCTTTTCGGAATGTAATCGTGAGCGCGCCCTGCGCTTCCGGCGTATCCAGCTCATCGAGAGGAATCCATTCGGCAATGCGGTCTTCCAGACCAAGACGCTGCAATGCCACACCAGCCATAATAATCAGATCGAAGGTTCCATCGTCGACCTGCGCGATGCGCTCTTCAATATTTCCACGGATCGGCAACTGCGTCGCGGCAGGAAATCGGCTTTGCGCGTATTCAGCGCGACGCTGAGAGCTGACGCCAATCGTTCCCGGCTCCAGCGAACCGACCAGCACATCGCGCCGGTCGCCGGCAGCCGGCAGCCAGAACCAGTCGAGACCATCGGCGACCGGATCAGGCAGGTCTTTGGCGCTGTGTACCGCAAAATCAACCGTACCGTTCAAAACGGCGTCATCGAGCGTCTTCGTGAAAAAATCAGCCGGGCTTTCGCGCAGATCCGTTGTCCGATCCGCATCGCCGGGAGTTTCGAGTTCCAAACTTTGGAAAGAAACCTGCGGGAACAGAGCGCCGAACCGCGCCAGCACATGATTTACCTGCCAAAGAGCGAGCGGACTGTTACGCGTGCCGGCCCTGAAAACTGTTGATGATCCGTTCATACTGCTCCTGATGTTCGCCGATAATCCGGCGGCACTTCTCGAGGCTTTCGTTCAGATTTCCCATCCGGCTGCGGTGCCACTGCTTAAGGCCGTCGAGGTCGATCAATATCGGTTCCGGAGAAAGCTCTTTGAGCGCCGGATCAATATTGCGCGGCATGCCGAGGTCGATCAGGGTCACTTCTTTTTCATGATCAAAAAACGGGGCATGCCCGCTGTGCAGAAGATGGCCCGGCGCGTCCGCCGCGCTGACGACGATATCTGCATCACCCAGCCGGTCTTTGATGCTGTTGAAATCGCACAGCTCGACATTCTTCCAATGCCTGGAAAGCTCGGGCCGGTTTCTGTGGTAGCACCAGACAATCTGTCCAACCTTTGGAAAACTGTTGGCGACCAGACCCTGCCCGACCATTCCGGCACCGAGAATCAGAAGTTTCTTTTCTGAGAGATCGGTCTGGCGATCTTCAAGATAGCTCAGAACGAGATCCTCAATTTCTTCGAAGCGCAGGCCGGGAGCGATTTCGGTCTGGATGTGCTTGGAAACGTGAAGCAGCGATGAAACCCACTCCTGCATCATACTGCCGGCCCATCCGGATTCCCGGGCAGAGTCGAATGTCTGCTTGATCTGAGCGGCAATGTGGCTTTCGCCGGGCGTCTGCGAAAGCATTCCCGCGGTGACCAGACAGAGGTGCCCGAATGCTTCTGCACCGCGATGAATATAGAACTGTTCGTCGGAAAGCTTATCGAACCCGAGCACGTGCCGCAGAATTCCGTTATGAGCGGTTTCGTGCGAAACAACCGCAATCAGTTCTACACGGTTGCAGGTATTGAGGATCATAAATTCATGAACGCCCCAGAGCTGCATGAGCATGAATCCCGTGCGACCCGATCGAGGCCCGGTCAGATGAAACGGTTCGCGCTGTTCGAGTGACAGGTGGTGGTGGTCGGTTCCGACAACAACCAGCTCGACGGTTTCGATCATTTCCAGATGCCGAGCCAGACTGTCTTTTACCATCTTGGCCTGCCGACAGGACTGCCCGCCGGTTGCGACGGTCAGCGTCAGGCTGCCGTGACGGGCGATTGCCGGCGTGGTGAAATCGCTTTGCGCCCAGTTCCCGTCCACGCAACTGCATAGGATGTTTTTTTTGCGGCAATGTTCGAGTACCTGACGATTAACATACCGGTCGTTGGTTGCTGCAAAAACGAGCACCATGCCGTCAACATCGTCCGGCTCAAATTTTCGGGCAACATGGTGAATGGAAAGCTCTGAAAACTTGTCACAGAGGTCCGGGCTGACCACCGTCACTTCGGCGCCGGAATCGATCAGGTGCCCGGCTTTTCGAAAAGCCACTTTGCCACCGCCGACAACCAGGCACGGCCGCCCGTCCAGCAGAAGACTGACCGGCATGGATTTGGTCTGGTTCAGTTTGTCGTTCATCACGAAGAATGGATTATCTGATACTGGAATACGGGATCCGTGAACAACTCACCATCTACCCAGCAATCCTTTACTCCATCATTCCTCTCTAAAATATTGCATGCTTGTTTTTTTAAACTCACGCCCAGACGCAAACAGCTCCCCTCCGGACAAACCACAGGCAGAAGAAATATCCTTAAATAATTCCAGGGTTTCCTCCTGATTGGCCGTATGAATCATAGCATAGAGATTAAACGGAAAAGCATCAAGACGAGGGCGCTGATAACAGTGGGTCACTTCGGACCGCGCAGCCACCCGCTGCCCGGCAGAAAGAATTTCATCTTCCGGAACCGGCCACACACACATGGCATTGTTTTTAAATCCGGCTTCACGATGATAAAGAATGGCTCCGATGCGTCGCAGCACGCCCTGCTCTTTCCACGCCTGCAGCGTTGTCAGCACGAACTCTTCGCTCTCTCCGATTTGCTCTGCAACCGTTGAGAACGGTCTCTCGACCAGAGGCATCTGCTGATCCATCGCCCGCACCAGCACCTTCTCCCGTTCGGAGAACCCGCAGCACGAAACAGCATCGGACGGAACCGGCGAACCGGATCCAGTTTCATCGCGACCATGAGGTGCCAAATCAAACACGACATCAATTTTAAACCGTCTGATGGCCGGAAGCTGAGAGAGTTCCAAGCCCAGTTCCTCGCGGAGTTTCGCAAAGCCGGAATTAAATTCGTCCTCAAGCATGGCGAGTGTGAACCAGAGATTCGGATAATCACCGTCTCCGACCGGCAGGCGCTCGTAACAATGCGTCACGCCGAGATGATTCGAAATGATGGCGGCTTTTTCTTCAAGCAACTCATCCGGCACATCCAATGCACATAGAATGCTTTTGTAACCGAGATGCCGGGCATCAAAAATGCCGCCAAAGCGGCGCAGCAATCCATCGGACTGCGCCTCGTGGAGCAACGCCAGCACCTTCGCTTCCGGAATTTCCAATGTCTGGAACGGTCTCGAGACCAGCTCAACACCGCGCTGGAGCTGAGTAAGGATTCTGTTTTCGACGGCGATTCTCACTCGGCCTCCATAAAGTTTCCGGTTCGTGCGTAGGCGCGGGCGGGACAGCCGGCAAACGGATTGAGGGTGCGCATGCTTTTGAACACCTCGGAGTTTTTATAAAGCGTTTCGAAATCAAAATTTCCGGAGCGCAGTTCCCCGCACGGAAGATCCAGAAAGCCGCAGGTCTGCAGGACGCCGGTATGAGAAATAAAAACAAAGCCGCGGCCGCCCATACAACCGCAGAAAGAAGGGTCTGATATATATTTGCGATATTGAGGAGCGCAGGTGGTTTTCACGCGAATCGGAACCTCAGTCGACCGTTGTGCAATCCATTCGAGTGCCTGCTCGCGGGTTTCCGGATCGAGCGCCAGATCCGCCATCTCTGCTCCGCGTCCGGTCGGAACCAGAAAAAAGAAGTCCATCGTTACAGCACCGAGTTCAATTGCTTTATCTAAGATCTTCGGCAACTCATCCACATTGAGCTTCGAAACCGTGGTATTGATCTGAAACGGAAGCCCGGCCGCCTTTAAGTGATCCAAAGACGCGACTGTTTTTTTGTACGCATCGGGAATCCCGCGAAACATGTCATGTTTTTCGGCCGTTGCCGCATCCAGACTCACACTGACCGCCATCACGCCGGAAGCTTTGAGCTTTTCAGCAACCTCGGTCGTCAGCAGATGCCCGCAGGTCGCTAAAACTACACGGCATCCCTTGTCAGTTGCATAACGGGCCACCTCAAAAATATCATCGCGCATCAGCGGCTCACCGCCGGTCAGAATAATCATCGGCTTCGAAAAATCGGCCAGCGCATCGATCGTCTTGAAACACTCCTCCGTCGAAAACTCTCCGTCATAGTCGCAGTCGCGCGCCGCACCGCGGCAATGCCTGCACTTCAGCTCGCAGCGTCTCGTGATCTCCCAGGCAACAATCCGAGGATTTTTTCCGGAACTATGCATTCGAAATTTCCTCGTCGGTCAAATAGCACGCTGGATCAACACCCCATAATTCACCGCCTGCCTCACCGCGAGCGCGGAAGTTTCCGCCGCAAACATTCAGAAAACGGCAGGCCTTGCATTTTCCGGTCACATGAGCCGGCTTGTTTTTCAGCTGCGTCAAAAACTGGTTGGACGAATCGGTCCAAATTTCACTGAACGGTTTTTCGCGCACATTACCAAAAGTATGATTCCGCATAAACTGGTCCGGATGCACCGACCCGTCCCAGCTGACACAGCCGATTCCATTTCCCGAACTGTTGCCGCCATTCATCTTCAACAGCTCCATAACCCGGACGGCATCCTCCTCTCGCCCCTCTTTGAGCAGACGCATATAGAGATACGGCCCGTCACAGTGATTATCAACCGTCAGGATTTCCTTCGGTAGGCCGCGTGCGTGAAGGTCCGCCGTGCGGTCAATAATGCAGTCCACAACCCGGCGGGTTTCTTCATACGACAGGTCGTCAACCGAGGCACCGCGACCCGTGTAAACCAAATGGTAAAAACAGACTCTCGGAATGTCTTCCTGCTCAAGCAGGTCAAATACTCCGTTCAGATCCTGCACGTTGTGTTTGGTAATCGTGTAACGCAGGCCGACCTTGATGCCCGCGCGCTTACAGACGCGAATTCCTTCGAGCGCCTTATCGAACGCGCCGCTCACTCCGCGGAACCGATCGTTGGTCTCACGCAGTCCGTCGAGGCTGACACCGACATAAGACAACCCGATTGCTTTGAGCCGCTGCGCGACGTCATCGGTAATCAGCGTGCCGTTGGTTGAAATGACTGCACGCATCCCTTTCGACACCGCGTATTCGGCGAGATCCGGCATATCTTTCCGACAGAGCGGCTCGCCGCCGGAAAAAAGGATAACCGGCGAGCCGAACGCCGCGAGGTCATCAATCAGCGCCTGCCCGTCTTCAAACGACATCTCATCGTCGGCACAGCGTCCGTCCGCATGGGCATAGCAATGCACACACTTCAGGTTGCATGCCTTCGTGCAGTTCCAGACCACCACCGGCTTCTTGTCCTCGGAAAACTGAAGCAGATGGCTGGGCAAATCTTTTGCCTTTCGTCCATAACGCAGAGCATCCGACGGCTCCACCGTTCCACAATACAATTTAGAAATTCCAATCATTGGAAGTTCGGCCTTTCTCCTGAATCGCCGCAAATCATATGAAGTCCTTCCGAATGCATCCACCTAATTCGAGACAAACCGACACTGCTGAATATCAGCACACAAATAATTTCCTTCACTTTCAACCTTTACGAGAGCATGCTTCTGCGCTGTTTTTGAGCTTATTTTCTCAGGAGAATCCCATGCAGGAAAGACTACCGGAATTAAACAAAAAACTGGATGCGGTCCGAACCTCGATTGCCGAGGTAATTGTCGGTCAGCAGGCGCTGATCGACAAGCTGCTCAACGCCCTGCTGTGCAACGGGCACGTCCTGCTCGAAGGAGTTCCCGGAGTTGCAAAAACCATGATGGTCAACTCCATGGCCAATGCCCTGGATGCCAGCTTTAACCGTCTCCAATTCACCCCTGACCTGCTGCCGGGCGACGTCGTTGGAACCCAGATTTATCGCGACGGAACCTTTGAAACCGAAAGAGGTCCGATCTTCGCCAACCTCGTGCTGGCCGACGAAATCAACCGTGCTCCCGCCAAAGTGCAAAGCGCCCTGCTCGAAGCCATGCAGGAGCATCAGGTAACCCTCGGGCAGCAAACCCATAAACTGCCGGAACCGTTCATGGTGCTCGCCACCCAAAACCCCATCGAACAGGAAGGCACCTACGCCCTGCCCGAAGCACAGGTCGACCGCTTTATCTTCAAACTGATTGTCGACTACCCAACCATGGACGAAGAGCACATCATCCTCAGGCGCATGGCGAAAACCGCACCGAAAGTATCCGTCACTCAGGCGGCCTCGCTCGAAGACATCCTGGAACTGCGCCGTCATCTGGACGCCATCCACGTCGATGAAAAAATTGAACGCTACATCCTGCGCCTCGTCGCCGCCACCCGTGACCCTTCTGCATACGGTCTTGATGAGCTCAAGGGCTACATCCGCTTCGGCGCCTCTCCCCGAGCTTCTATTTACCTCGCGCTGGCCGCCCGCGGACACGCCCTGCTGCGCGGCGGCGAATTCGTTGTGCCCGACGACGTCAAAGCCGTCCTGCACGACGTCGTCCGCCACCGCATTGCCATCAGCTACCGCGCCGAAGCCGAAGGACTCAACTCCGACGCCATTCTCGAACGCATTGTCGAAACCGTTCCGGTTACTGAGTAACGCCATGCCCGAACAGATGGACAGACGTCTGCGACAGCTTCAGCTGCAGACACGCTATCCGGTCGAGCACCTGCTCGCCGGCGAATACCGCAGTGTCTTTAAAGGCCGCGGCATGGACTTCGACGAAATCCGGCCTTACGAAAAAGGCGATGATGTCCGCACCATCGACTGGAACGTAACTGCGCGCACCGGCAAGCCGCACATCAAACGCTACATTGAAGAACGCGAGCTCGCCGTCTGGTTTCTGGTCGACACCTCCGCCTCCTGCCGCACCGGGCATGGCGAGCGCACCAAGTGGGACGCGATGCACGAAATCACCGCTCTCTTAACGCTGTCTGCCATTCGCAACAATGACCGCGTCGGGCTGATTCTTTTCTCGGACCGCATCGAACATATCAATCCGCCGCGCAAGGGCCGGAGCCACGCCATGCATCTGCTCAGCGACCTGCTGCATGCCGAACCGCAGGGAAAACAGACCAACCTCCAGCCCGCACTCGACGCGCTGGCCCACCTCGCCCGCCGCCGCAGCCTCGCCTTTCTGCTCTCCGACTTCCTGTTCGATGTCAACCGCGACCGCCTCGGCCAGACCGGCTTCCGACAGGATCTCATCGCTGTCGCCGTCAACGATTCGCAGGAAATCGAACCGCCGGTCTGCGGACTGGCCGCTGTCAAAGATTCGGAAACCGGCGAACAGATGCTGTGCGATTTCAACCGCACCCATCAGGCAAGCTACCGACGCGCATTCGACACCCGGCGCGCCGCGCTCAGAACCGAACTCAACGCCATCAATGCGGACCTGATCGAACTGACCACTGAGAGCGACTGCGCCGAAACCCTGACCCGTTTTTTCCGCAACCGCCTGCGCCGCGCCGCCGATGAAACCGGCGGATAAAACATGAAATATTTGAAAACAGTCATATCGCTTCTGATTGCCGGCTCAGCATTTGCAGAGGACCCGAAAATTACCTGCGAGCCGCACGAACTGCGCGGACTGCCGGGCGAACCGCTTCAGGTTCGCGTAACGGTGGAGACCGACCGTGTCGCGCCGATCCAGCTGCGCATTCCGGCCGTCAGCAACCTGGTTTTGCATACCGTTGAAAAGATTCCGGTCCGGCGCACCGAAAAAGGCCATTACGTCCAGCAGCGAATCATCATCTGGCAGGGAATCGAATCCGGACAAACCAGCATCACCAACCTCTCTGTCGTTTTCCAAACCTTGGAAAAACCCGACCCAAAAACTCCAACCCCTGCAAAAGAAAAAGGAGCCCTGACGCTGCCAGTTCCAGGTATTGAAATCACCATTGATGGAGTGAAACCGGCCGAGCCACCCAAAACGGCGGAGGAGGAAAAATGACCTTCGCCTATCCGTTTATGCTTCTACTGCTGCCGATTGCCCTGCTCCTGCTTCGCAGACGCCGGTTCAACGCCATCGAAATCTCCAGCCTGAACGGCTGGCGGGATGCCGCCGAACCGCGGCGCGTCCGGCGGCTTAAGCTGATGAACATTCTGCGGGCGGCCGCCTGCGCCCTGCTCATCATCGCCATGGCCGGGCCGCAGACGGAGCGTCCCGTCAACGAAGAAGTGCGCCAGGGCATCGCCATTGAAATGCTGCTCGACATCTCCAGCAGCATGGACCGCAACATCAAGGGAAGCGGCGGAGAACAGACCACGCGCATGGAGGCGGCAAAAAAGGCCGTTGAAGCGTTTATCGGGAACCGCCCCGACGATCTCATCGGCCTGATTACATTTGCCCGCTACGCCGACACGCTCAGCCCGCTCACGTTCGGCCACGAGGCGCTCATTCAGCTGGTGCAGGACGTTGAAATTCAGGACCGCCCCAACGAGGACGGAACGGCTTACGGCGACGCTCTTTCGCTGGCCTGCGCGCACCTCGACCGGATGAATGAATGGAACGATGAAGAACAGCAGCCGATCCAGAGCAAAACCATCATCCTGCTGACCGATGGGGAAAACAACTGCGGCCTGCACCTCCCGCAGGAGGCCGCAGGGCTGGCAAAAAACTGGGGCATCCGCATCTATGCCATCAGCCTCGGCGATGCCGATGAAAAAGATCTGACCGACGCCGAACAGCTGCTCGAAATCATCAGCGACGGAACCGGTGGCGGCTTCTGGAAAATCTATGACATCGACGAACTGAGCGAGACCTATGCCCGCATCGATGAACTCGAAACCAGCGCAATCAAGAGCGCCACGCTCGTTCATACCGAACACACGCCCGTCTTTACGTTTTTTGCCCTGCCCGCACTGCTCCTGCTGCTGACGGAACGAATCTTCAACGCCACCGCCCTGCGCATTACCGAGGAGGATGAAGCATGATCTTCAAAGCTCCTCTCCTGCTGCTGCTCCTGCTGATTCTTCCAATCCTTGGAAAACTCCTCGCGCGCGCCCACCGCAAGCGCAACGAAGCCGCCGCGAAACTGCGCGGAAAAAAACCGGTTTCCAATGTTTGGAAAAAAGGCGCTGCCCGGCAGCTCGGAGTTTTTGCCCTGCTGATTCTCGCACTGGCGCAGCCAGCGTGGAATCCGCGCCCCGGCCCCCTGCAGGCGCAGGGCCGTGATCTGGTCATCGCGCTCGACATCTCGCGCAGCATGCTCGCCGATGATGTTTTCCCGACGCGACTCGATGCTGCAAAAATTCCGCTCTACGAAAGTCTCGATCAGCTTCAGGGCCAGAAGCTCGGCCTGATTACATTTGCGGGAGCCGCCGCCGTACGCGTTCCGCTTACGCTTGATCACGAATTCATTCGCTACATGCTCGAGCGCGCCCAGCCGTCTGACGCCGAAGTCGGCAGCACCTCCCTGCAGGCGGCCATCGAAAAAGCCATTGATGTCGCCCTCAACGAATCTGCCAAGGGAAAGCAGGATATCATCCTGTTCACCGACGGCGAGGACCACATCAGCAACATTGAAAAAACAACGGAGGAACTGCGCGAGTGCGGCGCGCGGGTGCTGATCATTGGGCTCGGCGATCCCGTCGCGGGCGCCAAAGTTCCAGAGATTGGGAAACCCGGCGAATGGATGCAGCACAAGGGCAGCGACGTCGTCACTAAGCTTGACGAGGAAAAACTGATTCAGCTTTCGGCGGAAAGCCCGAACGTGACCTATTACGCCGCCCGCACCCGCCCGTTCGACCTGATCACCCTCTACCGCCAGATGATCGCCGACAGCCCCGGCATTCTTTCGGAAGATGCTTCAGAATTGGTTTACACAGAAGGATATCCGTTCCTGATTGCCCTCGCGATTTTGCTTTGGCTGCTGCCGCTCAACAAACGGCTGTTTGCCACACTGCTGCTGGCCGGCTGTTCACCGGATTTCCAGACATTGGAAACCGGCTATGAGCAGAACTTTGAAACCGGTCGTGAACTGTGGGCCTCGGCGCAGGAACCGATCAAAACGGATCCGCGCGCTGCACTGTTTACACTGAAGCAGGCACGTGCTGCGCTCCTGAAGGCCGCACTGACCCGGCCGGGCGACCGGCCGGCGGCAGAACAGATTGCGGGAGTCAGCGCGCAGATTCGCGCGGTCGAAGAGGCGGTAAAGGAACAGGAAGAGGCAGAAAAAGACCTGCAGCAGAAGTTGAAAGAAGCCATTGAGCAGCTTCAGCAGCTGACTCAGCGGGAAAATACGCTGTCGCAGAAAAGCCAGCAGCTTTTGCGCAGCCGACCGCCGGTTCCGCCGGAAGAAAAAGCTGCCGCAGTCGAACCGGTACGAACCGAACAGGACGACGTGAAAAAACAGACCGGCACCGTTACCGATACCATCAGCGAAGCACAGCAGCTGATCCAGAAAATGCTCGCGACCGCCTTTGCAGAAGGCGATAAGCCGTCACCGACTGAATTTGACGAACCGATCCGCCTGCTGAACGAGGCTATGGCATCACAGCAAACTGCTCTCGAAAACCTTCAGCCGGAGCAAAGCAACTGGCCGCAGGCCAACACGGCCTTCCGTTCTGCAACAAGGCAGATGCAGGAAGCCCTGCGACTGCTGTCCGACCAGAACCAGGGGCAAAACTCTGACGAAAGCTCGGGAATGTCCGATGATATGGACATGGACTGGGATTTCGATGAAGACATGGAGTGGTCGGAATCGGACATGCCGAGCGACATGTCGATGCCGATGCAGTCCCAGAATTTCAAGACCGCACTCGAAAGCCGCTCCCTTCCGACGCCCAATTATACCGCCGAAGAAATTCTGATGGAAGAAGCCGCCAACATGGAACAGCGTGCAGAGCAGCAGTCCAGCCGGGCCGGAGCAAAAGTGGAGAAAAACTGGTAATGAAGAACATTCGTTATTGGTTATTGGTTATTGGGCTTGTCTGCAACGCGCAGGCTGAATTATCCGTAACGCTGGCCCCGGAAGAAGCGAGCCGGTTTATCTACGAACCGTTCCGCCTGCTCCTGCAAGCAGACAAAGAGATTGAGCGCCCGGAGATTCCGTCAGGAACGAACTGGTCGGTAACCGGCATGCTCCCGGTTGAAAACGGATTCCGGATTGAGCTGATCGCCAACGAATCCGGCATGCTCACCCTGCCGCCATTCACAGTTACAGCAGGAGAAGAACATGCGCAAACGCCGCTGCTCCGTCTGGCGGTCGCCGCACCGCGTCCCGCCCACGAAATGGAGCTCCTGACCGCTTTCTCGACGACCAATCCGGTGGTCGGCCAACCGATCGAACTGACCGTCACCTGGAAAACCGGTGTTCCGTTCCCGCGCTGTCAGGAACTTCAATTTTCCCTTCCACTGCTGCGTAATCCGGACTGGGAGGTTTATCCCACTGATCCGGGCGTTCCGGAAAAAAACCGCATTGGCCTGCCGGTCAACGCCCAGCGCATCATTGCAAAAAACGAGCCGAATCAGCTGCAGTTTTTCTATCGGCTGGTTCCGCGCCGGGCAGGCACCTTCGCCTCCTCCGCCCGACTGAACTGCGCTTTGATGGAAACTCTCCGATCGTCCAGTCAGTATCCGAGCTATTTCGACAACCACTTTTTCAATATTCCGGACAAAAAAGACCGTTTCGAGCGGATCTATCTTTCCGTGCCCGAAACGGAACTGACCGTACAGCCCCTGCCGGCAGAAGGTCGCACGGTCCGCTACAGTGGTATCGTCGGCAACTGCGCCGCCTCGGCACGAATTGAGCCGTCCGACACCGTGGTCGGCCAGCCGATGCTGCTGACGGTCACCCTGACGAACCTGACGTTCGGCGGACACATCCGCAACCTGCCCGAGGCCACGCTCGACGGCCTCGGCTCGGAATTCGGCATCACCCGCGAACCGATGCACGTGAGAACCGCACCCACGGCCAAGTCGTTCACCTACATCGTACGGCCTCTGCGCAGCGGACTCACCGTCCTGCCTGCGCTCGCCCTGCAGATTTTTGATCCAGCGGAGCAAAGCTACCAAACCATACGCTCAGAACCGCTGCCGATCACGGTCGAGCCGAACGGCGAACAAACCGTCTACACGCCTTCCCAACAACAAGAGCCGCTGACTCCGCTGAGCGGAATCCGGCATAACCGAAAAGAGAGCGAACCCACCATGTACGCATTCCTTGAATTCCTTGCTGCAGACGGCTGGATTTTCTGGCTGCTGCCGCTGCTGCTCTGGCCGGCACTCCTCCCGTGGCTGCGCCGCCGCGACCGCTGCCGGACTGATCCCGCCTACGCACGCGCCGCTCACGCCCGGAGCCGCTTTCGGAAAAAGGTTGTTCACGATGAAGAATCCGCGTGGAAAAACTATCTTGCCGACCGCTTCAACCTCACCGCCGAAGCGGTCACTTTCGACGCCGTCAGACCGCACCTGCAAGACCTCGATCCCGAACTCCTGCAGGCCGTGCGCAATCGTTTTAAAGCCGAAGAAACCGATCACTACGCGCCTCCCGGAACACCGGCACAAAAAACCGCCACCATTCGCCATCTGGTCAGAAAACTGGAAAAAGCCGTACCGGTTTTTTTGCTGATGATCGCTCTGTTTCCAACCATCGGAAAAGCCGCACCCGTTCAGGCCGAGACCCTGTTTGAGCAGGCCATGAAAATTCGTGCAGAAAAACCGGACCAAGCCGCACCGCTCTTCACGGAAGCCGCACTCGAATTCGAAACCGACCGGCAGTTTTTCAATGCCGCCAACAGCTGGTTTTTTGCCGGCGAAAACGGGCGCGCACTGGCAAACTACCGCGCCGCACAGAACCGCCGGCCGTTTGACCGGCAAATTCGAGACAGCATTCACTTCATTCGCGCACAGCGCAGCAGCCTTTTCCAAACCTCGGAAAAACCAGGCCACCGTCTTTCCAATGGCTGGAAAAACTTCTGCACGTGGAGCCCCGCCCTGCGGTTCGGAGCCTTAACGTTGCTGTACCTGATCGGCTGGGCCGTATTCCTCGCCGCTCGTATCTTTGGAAAAACCGTTCCGCGCAAAGCGTGGATTACGCTGGGAGTCATTGCGGCGGGTCCGGCGCTGTCGCTTATCTGGAGCTTTTTCCAACCTTCGGAAGGAGTCGTTATTCAGCCGACCGATGCGCGCCTCGGTCCCGGCTACGCCTATGAAAAAGCGTATGAAGGACTGCTGCAGGAAGCGATCGAGTTCCAATGGCTGGAGAAACGCGGCGGCTGGGTGCTCGCCCGCCTGCCCGACGAATCCGAAGCATGGCTGCGCGAAACCGCCTGCGTGAAAGTGCAGTAAATTCAAAAACGGTGTTTTGCATAAGAAAAACGGCTGAAGCGGGAATCGCGCATTGATGCCGCAAGCCGAGGCGATTATTCTGTCGGGCATGTCTGAAACAAAAAAGCTTTTGATTTTTGTCTGCACGGGGAATACCTGCCGCAGCCCGATGGCGGAAGGACTGCTGCGGGCCCGGCTTCCGGACAACTGCGGATGGGAGGTTATGTCCGCCGGAGTCTGCGCGGCAGAGGGATGGCCTGTCAGCGAACATGCGATTACCGCTCTGCGGGAAAAGAAAATCGATATTTCCGGACTGACGTCCACCACACTGACACCGGATCTGATTGAGCGGGCGGATCTGCTCGTCACCATGACAAGCGGTCATCAGGCGGCGGTTCTGGCGGCGGTTCCGGAAAGCCAAGACAAAGTTTTCTTGCTTAAATCGTTTGGAGTCGCAAAATGCGCGGCTGATATTGACGACCCGGTCGGGGGATCGCTTGATTTATACCGTCGTGTGCGCGATGAAATCGATGCGGCTTTACCCGACCTGATTCTTTATATGATGGAGCACAGAGGAACTGAATTATGAAAATTGCGATTGGCGCCGATCACGGCGGATTTGAACTGAAAGCAAAATTTATCGACATTCTGAAGGCAAAGGGCCATGAGGTGGAGGATTGCGGCACCAACAGTGCGGAGTCGTGCGATTATCCCGATTACGCGGCCGAGGTCGCGCGTCGCGTTTCGCAGACAGAAGCCGATCAGGGCGTTTTGATCTGCAATACGGGCATCGGCATGAGCATTACGGCCAACAAATTCCCGCGAGTGCGCGCGGCAGTGTGCTGCACAGGAGAAATGGCCGCTCTCACCCGTATTCACAATGCGTCCAATGTGCTGTGCATTGGAGCAAACAATGCACCGGAAGAAGCGGCGCTTGAGATCCTCGAAGCATGGTTGACCAATGAGCCGGAAACGGAAGGTCGCCACGGCCGCCGGGTTAATAAGATGAAGACTTACGGCAAAAGCACCAGCGATGCCATCGCGCTCCACGAAGCCGATCCGGAAATGTACCGGATCGTCCGCGATGAAAACATCCGCCAGAAAAACAACATCGAGCTGATCGCTTCGGAAAACATCGTCAGCCAGGCGGTTCGCGAAGTGCAGGGATCGCGACTGACCAACAAATATGCCGAAGGCTACCCGAATAAGCGGTGGTACAACGGTTGCGAAAATGTCGATGACGCCGAGCGGCTGGCCATCGACCGCGCGAAAGAGCTTTTCGGAGCCGAACATGTCAACGTCCAGCCGCACAGCGGCAGCGGCGCCAACATGGCCGTCTATTACTCCGTGCTGGAGCCCGGCGACACCATCCTCGCGATGAGCCTCGCCGAGGGCGGTCACCTGACCCACGGCCACCCGATGAACTTTTCCGGCCGCTTCTTCAACATTGTCCCCTACGGCGTCTGCAAAGACTCCGAACAGATCGATTACGACGAAGTGCAGCGCCTCGCCGAGGAGCACAAACCGCGCATGCTGGTCGCCGGAGCGAGCGCTTATTCGCGCATCATCGACTTCAAGCGGCTGAAAAAAATCGCTGACTCGGTCGGAGCCTACTTTATGGTCGACATGGCGCACATCGCCGGACTGGTCGCCGCCGGCTGCCACCCGAGCCCGGTTCCGTATGCCGACTTTGTGACGACCACCACCCACAAAACCCTGCGCGGACCGCGCGGCGGCATGATTCTCTGCAAGGAAAAATTTGCGGCCGATCTCGACCGCCAGGTTTTCCCGGGCATCCAGGGCGGACCGCTGATGCACGTCATCGCAGCGAAGGCAGTCGCTTTTGGCGAAGCGCTGAAACCAGAGTTCAAGGCCTATCAGGAACAGGTTGTTAAAAATGCCGGCGCACTGGCAGCTGCCTTGCAGGAAAAGGGCTTCCGCCTTGTGGCAGGCGGCACCGATAACCACCTGATGCTCGTCGATGTCGGCGCCAGTGGACTTACCGGAAAAGATGTCGCTAATGCACTCGACAAAGCGTCAATCACCGCCAATAAAAACGGCATTCCGTTCGACCAGAAAAGTCCGTTTGTCACCTCCGGCGTCCGCCTCGGCACACCGGCGGTCACGACCCGCGGAATGAAGGAAGAGGATATGAAAACCATCGCCGGCTTCATTAAAACGGTAACCGAAAACATGGATAACGAAGCCAAGCTGGCAGAGCTCCGTGAAGAAGTCGTCGCCTTTTCCAACCGGTTCGTCCTGCCGTAAAAAATAGAAACCGACAAAAAATCCGCACCTTCAGGTGCGGATTTTTTTTGCGTAAAGAGAGAAGTCAGCTGCGGATTCTGCGCCGCATGACCATAAGCAGTAAGCCGCCGGTTCCAACCAAAGAAATCACAACAGGCTCAGGAACAACAATCAGGTCTAAAGAGTCCAGGCTGATAGAACTGCCTTCGCTCACTTCCAGACGTATCACCTCTCCCGCAGCAACCTCCCATGAAATCCCTTCGAGGTAGGCACTGTTTTGATTGCTCAGATCTCCATAGGAAACGGAGTTTGTCTCCAACCCGATTATAAAATTAAATGTTTCAGCGTCATCAAGAACGCTGAAATCCAGTTTTGTAATCCGAATATCCTTGTTAAAAGACATCAATGCGACTTCGCCGTAGTCGAAACGATCATTTACTTCACCGAGAATAGAAGAATCTATGCCGAAATCACCTGAATTTGAATTCAGGGTCTGACCGTCCAAAGCAGTTGCAAAATTAACCGTTAACCCTGGAATCTCAAAAACAGAAACCGCCGTCCAGTTAGTGCCAATGCCATCAAGGCTGTCCCCGGTAGTCTCCAAAGAAGCCCCGCCGTTCTCTAAATATACAGTCGCAGCACCGGCATTAAGAACACAGGCCAACAGGATTGAAATGGAGGCACATCTTTTCATTTGCAAAACTTTTTAAAAATATAGCGAACGAAACTGATGGAATCCACTAACTTGTTAAGTTTTTTTGCGTTTGAATACGATCAAGTTCTCCAGGATTTAAACGGTTGATGTGCCAGTGCTGCATTAAAATAGCGGGAATCATGCGAAACCTCCTGCCCCAGCCAGCCCGGCCGGTCAAAAGACTGCTCTTCATTTTCCAGTTCAATCTCCGCCAGAACAAGCCCTTCATTCATCCCGGAAAACTCATCCACCTCCCATGTAAACCCTTCACAAAAAAACCGGTATCGAACTTTGGATACCGTTCTTCCATTGCAAAGCATTCGCAGCATTGTCTCCGCGTCTTCTACAGGAATCGGATATTCCATTTCCAGCCGGGATACCCCTTCGGTCGGTCCTTTAAGCGTTAAAAAACCCTGATTTCCCATTCGCCGAACACGCACAGTCGCCTCATCGATTGAAGAGGAAAGATAGCCCTGTTCGCACAAAAGCCCTGTCCCGACCAATTGCCGCCAACTATCATTTTTTACCAGAAACTTTCGCTCAATCTCCATCTTCATGAACAAATCCTTGCTTTCGTTTCACTGTTCAGGGATTTTTATCCGAACTGATTTGAATTGAAAGGACCAATATGAACCCTGCACTGATTGTCGCTCTGGATGTACCCAACCTGACTGAAATGGAAAAAACTCTCGATCGTCTTCCCGACAGCATTGAATGGTACAAAGTCGGATTGGAGATTTTCTGTGCCGAAGGACCCGCCATTCTATCGCCGCTGAAACAACGGAATAAAAAGATTTTTCTGGACCTCAAACTGCATGATATCCCCAGAACTGTGGCCAATGCGGTGAAAACCGCGGCCAACCATGGCGTCAACCTGATGACGGTCCATGCCATTGGCGGACGTGCAATGCTGGAAGCTGCCGCTCAGGCTGCGCGCGAATGTGATGTTCCGCCGAAACTGGTTGCCGTAACCACTTTAACCAGCCTGAGCCAGGACGATTTCAGCGATCTCGGCATTAACCGCACTGTTTCTGAACAGGCATTGGCACTGGGCGATTTAGCCATTGGCTCTGGAATTGATGGATTGGTTACCAGCGCCCACGAAGCAGAGGCTCTTAGCCAGCGCTTCCCGGAAGCACTGCTGGTGACTCCCGGAATTCGTATGCCTGACGGCGATATTGGAGACCAGAAGCGAGTTGCCACGCCGTCATTTGCCGTACAACAGGGAGCCACCCACCTTGTGGTTGGTCGTCCCATCGTACAGGCAGAACAGCCGGCCA
Source organism: Tichowtungia aerotolerans (assembly GCF_009905215.1). Lineage (GTDB taxonomy): Bacteria > Verrucomicrobiota > Kiritimatiellia > Kiritimatiellales > Tichowtungiaceae > Tichowtungia > Tichowtungia aerotolerans. The sequence continues at coordinate 895,436 of NZ_CP047593.1, forward strand.
ATGTAACCGCCGCCATTCAGGCTGACATGAAAAACGCCCTGTCATGACTTACAGGGCGCTAAACAAACCGGCTTATAGAGAATCTTATTCCGACAGAGTCAGTTTTTTTCCGGAATCCAGCCACTGCTGAAGAATAATTTTGCAATATTTGCTTTTGGAAATGTGCATAGAGCTCGAACGGTTTTCGAGCTCTTCAGCCATTTTCTTCGACATATTAATGCCGATGGTCTTGGTTCCTTTTCCAATCGGGTTTGTTCCCATAGTCAGCCTCCTTACTGATTCAAACCGGCGATGCTATAAAAACCGGAGTATTTCGGTCAACAGGTATTGTTTTCTGTTTTCAAGCATCTAACCGCCCCCTAAAACAATTTTGTTCTACACAAAACAAACAGCACTCAAAAGAAAAAACATTTCTCTTTAAAGATACGTATATAATGTAAGGAGTTTAACCTTATTAATAGCGGTAATGTTCCGGCTTGAACGGGCCGTCTTTTGGAATCCCTAAATACCGGGCCTGCTTCTGAGTCAGCGAATCCAGTCGAGCTCCCAAACGACCAAGGTGCAGGGCCGCCACTTCTTCATCCAAATGCTTCGGAAGCACATAAACGCCAACCGAATACCTATCTTCGGCTTCGTGTTTCTGCCAGATTTCCATCTGAGCCAGCACCTGATTGGTAAAGCTGTTAGACATCACAAAGCTCGGGTGCCCGGTCGCGCAACCGAGGTTGACCAGACGCCCTTCAGCCAGCAGAAGAATGCTGTTGCCTTTGGGGAACGTCACCTTATCGACCTGCGGCTTGATGTTGGTCCACTTGTATTTGCGAATCTTCTCTACCTGAATTTCGGAATCAAAATGCCCGATATTGCAGACAATCGCCTGATCTTTCATCTGCTTCATATGGCGCTCGGTAATTACATCACAGCACCCGGTCGTCGTTACAAAAACATCACCCAGCCTGCACGCTTCATCCATCGGCATCACTTCGAACCCGGCCATGGTGGCCTGCAGGGCGCAAATCGGGTCAATTTCCGTCACAATCACGCGGGCATTCTGCCCCTGAAGTGACTGCGCAGACCCTTTGCCGACATCACCGTATCCAGCGACGACAGCCACCTTCCCGGACAGCATCACATCCGTAGCGCGCATAATTGCGTCCACCAATGAATGGCGACAGCCATACACATTATCGAACTTAGACTTCGTCACGGAATCGTTTACGTTAATCGCCGGGAAGAGCAGTTCCCCTTTCTCGGCCAGCTGATACAAACGGTGCACTCCTGTCGTGGTTTCCTCGGTTACTCCGCGAATTCCTGCAGCCATGCGCGAAAAACGGGTCGGATCTTTTTTCAGCGCTTTTTTCAGCTGCGCATAAAAAACCGCCTCCTCCGGGCTGCCGGGCTTGCGATCGAGAATTGACGGGTCTTTTTCCGCTTTAACTCCCACCTGCACAAACATGGTTGCATCGCCGCCGTCATCGAGGATCATATTCGGGCCCTTGCCGTTACCCCAGTCGAGAATCCGATCCGTATACTCCCAGTATTCCTCCAGCGACTCTCCCTTCACGGCAAAAACCGGCGTACCGGCTTTTGCGATCGCGGCGGCGGCATGATCCTGCGTCGAATAAATATTGCAGCTCGCCCAGCGAACCCTGGCTCCAAGAATCTGGAGCGTTTCAATCAGCATCGCCGTCTGAATCGTCATATGAAGCGACCCGGCAATCTGTGCACCTTTCAAAGGTTTTTCTGCACCGTATTTTTCACGCAGCGCCATCAGCCCCGGCATTTCGTGTTCAGCCAGCTCCATTTCCCGGCGCCCGAAAGGGGCCAGTGAAATATCCTTAACAACATAATCCTTTTTCTGCGCTTTCTTGCGCGTCTTCTTCTTCGGGGTAGCCATATCGATTTGCTCCGTTTATTTCTGTTTCTCAGCAACAACCATCAACACCGAAAAAGCCGTCTCCGGCCCTTCCAATGTTTGGAAAATTTTTATTTTCAGCCCGGCTTCCTTCAGCCAGCCGCGCAGTTCTTTTTCGTCAAATCCCAGCCATTGGTCCGCCCACTCGTCGCGCACCCACTCCTGTTCGTGCCGCGACAGATCGAGCAAAATCAGCTGACCGTCCGGCTTTAAAGTCCGTGCCGCCTCTTTCAGTGCCCGACCGGGACGTGCCGCATGATGAAGTACCTGGCTGACAAACACCGCGTCTTCGCTGTTCGCTTTCAGCGGCAGTTTCTCAAGATCCCCCTTTTCCGCGGCCACACGGCCGGCCACTCCGGCTTCCGCCGAACGTTCCTGCACAACCCGCAGCATCTGAGCGGAGAGATCTATCGCCGTCACCCGTTTTGCAAAGCGGGCCAGCAGCAGCGTCAAATCGCCCTCACCGCAGCCGATATCCGCCACTGTTTTTCCGCTGAATCCGGCAGCAAGCGCAGCAGCCATTCCGCGCCAGCCCCCGCCCGGTTCTGTAAGCGAACCGTAGCGCCCGGCAATTTCGTCAAAAAACTTGGTGCTCTCTTTGCGGCGCTGATCGAGCACCTTATCAACCGCCGCGCGGTCGCGGCTCGCCCCGCGCAGCTCCGCCAGCTTCTCGCTCAACAGCTGCGCAAACGAGGCATCCTGAAAAACCGGACCGCGGCGATAATACACCGACGTTCCTTCGCGACGGGTTTCCAGCAGGCCGCTGTCGCGCAGCGGTTTCAGATGACGGCTCACCGAAGACTGCGGCATTTTCAGCGCCGTCACAATTTCCGCCACCGACAGCTCCGCGATCTCGACGGCCCGTAAAATCCGCAGCCGCGCCTCGTCACTCAGGGCCTTAAATACATCCAGAAGATTTTCCATAATCCATTTATCCGCTTTTTCGGATAAAAGGATATTTACTTGATAGAATCAAGAAAAAGGCGCGGCGGAATGAATCCGGCGCGCCCTAAAAGCCTAAGGCCTTCAGCCTATAGCCTTCTCATCAGCCCCATTTGCCTTTGCCCATGTGGCCCTGCACTTCGGTCATGGAAAGCTTCATGATCTTCCAGGCCATCGCACGGGATTTGGTGAACACATCCACGCAGCCGGGATCGAGTTCATCTTCGATTCCGTCATTGCAGATATCTTCGAGCTGGCGAGCCAGCGCAATGACCTCTGCATGCAACGCGTTGCTGTGACGCGAACGTTCGACCAAAGATGACGCTGCATCGTCAAGCAGGACAAACTGATCTTTCGGGGCTCCGCATTTCGGGCATTTTTCGGGAGCTTCTTCGCCGTCGTGAATATATCCACAGGCCGCACATTTGAACTTCTTCATAATTCTCTCCTTCTTTCTGCTTAAAACATTACAAGAACGGTAATGTTTGCACTCTCCTCCGTCAAGCTCTGCTTGCGATCTTACCGGGTGATCTTTACAATCCAAGTCATGAAACTGAAAACTTTGATCCAAACCTTGGAAGAAATTGCACCTCTCGAGCTGGCAGAAAGCTGGGACAACCCCGGGCTGCTGATCGAACCGCTCAAAACCCGGGAAATCAGCAAGGTCCTGCTTGCAGTCGACCTGACAGACGCCGTCGCCCGCGAAGCCGTTCAGAAAAAAGCCGATGCAATCGTCACCTACCACCCTCTTTTTTTCGGCGGATTCCAAAAGCTGCAAAAATCAGATCCGCAGGCGCACAGCGCCATGCGGCTGATCCAGCACGATATTGCTGTTTACTCTCCGCACACAGCGCTCGATGCCGCTCCCGGCGGCGTGAACGACTGGCTGGCCGACTCCCTTGGCGAAGGAGATCTCTACTGCGCAGAAACCGGCGGAGCGCGTATTGTTGAGCTGGCCGCGCCCGTAAAACTTCCAACCCTTGGAAAACGCATCAGAGAGTTTCTACACATCAACCAGGTTCAAACGGCCCAGGCAAACGATCGTCCCATCAAGACCATCGCCCTGTGCGCCGGAGCCGGAATCAGCGCATTGAAGGAAATCAAAGCAGACTGCTATCTGACCGGAGAAATGAAGCACCACGATGTACTCGACGCGGTCGAACGCGGAACGTCCGTTATTCTCTGCGGTCATACCGAAACCGAGCGGGGTTACCTCAAAATTCTCCGCCGCCTGATTCTGACTGAGACCGAAAAAACGGTTGAAGTGATCCTCTCCAGAGCAGACACCGCACCACTGAAAACAATGTAGCCCGCTTATTTCCGGGAATGCTGCTTGAAAAAACGAACCATCAGCTCCGGCGCCTCGGAAGGAAACTGGTGTCCACCTGAATGAATCAGCGTCACCAGCGGCGTACCGCCGGAAGATGGATAAAGCGTCCCGGTCAAGTCACCGGCAGATGGCCACGGCTCTCCTTGTGACGAACAGCCGTTCACACGCTGAACCACTTTCATCATTTTATCCTGCCAGCTGAACTTAACCAACGGATCGTTCTCTCCGGCAATGTGCAAAACCGGAAGCGGCTGAATCTTCCCGATCACTTTCGGATTAAGAGCCCCGGACGGAGCGATAGCGGCAAACAGATCGCCGCGCACGCCCCAGAGCATATAGGTGAAACTTCCGCCATTGGAGTGCCCGGTGCAGTACACACGATTCGTATCGATCCGGTCTTGCAGTGACGCATAGACCGCGTCGAAGAATTTAAGATCACGGTTGATGCGATCATTCGGATCGCAGTTCCATCCGTTTCGTTTGCCTTCCGGATCGGTCAGCTGTCCGGGCGTCGGCAGCCCCTGCATATAAATAACGGCCGCCTCCGGCCACTGGTCCTGAATGGCAAACTTACGAAAGGTATTTCGCATATTCCCGCCGTGCCCATGAAATACAAACACCAGCGGCGGGGTTCCGACATCTTCCGGGAAGCAGACCAGCGCCTCGCGCATCACCCCGCCAATATCCCACGTCCTGACCTCTTCCGCAAAACAGCCTGCGGAAAACAGCAGCAACACAATGATTTGTTTGGCATTCATGATCATTTAACGGCCTTCATTCTCGTTTATTGTTTTGAAACCGCAAATTTTTAATAATGTGAACTCATGAACATTGAACCGATTGGCATTATTCATTCCTGTTTCGAGGAAAAGTTTGGAATCCCGCGGCAGGCAGGTCTGATCAAGAGCGCCACAGCGGCCCTGGAACTTCTCCCGCCCTACAACGTGCAGGAAGCATTGCGCGGAATTGAGGAATTTTCTCATCTTTGGATCGTCTTCGCCTTTCACGAAAGCATCACCACCACATTCCAGCCGACGGTAAGACCTCCGCGGCTCGGCGGCAACACCCGCATCGGTGTATTCGCCACCCGCTCGCCGTTTCGACCCAATCCGATCGGTCTCTCTGTGGTTGAACTGAAACATGTTACCGGCACAACCCTGCAACTGTCCGGCGGCGATTTTCTCGACGGAACGCCGGTGCTGGACATCAAACCCTACATTCCCTACGCCGACTCCATTCCCAACGCAAACGGCGCCTTTGCCAACGCCGCCCCGCTACCGGAAAACACCGTTATCTTTCAACCGGAAGCCGACGCCGTTTTCCAAACATTGGAAAAAGAACAACAGCAGTTGATCCGTGACGTTCTCAGCTACAATCCGCGCCCGGCGTATCAGGTCAATGACCCAGACCGAATCTTCGGGACGACTCTTTGCGACTACCATGTGCAATGGAAACAGGACAAAACTCTCATCACCGTGATGTCTTTATCCTCACGATCAACATAAGACATTTCTTTTGTGCAAATCTTTTGATTGTGATAGAAAACATTTATGAATGTTGATCCGTTCCACTTGAACCGTCCGGTTCATCTCGCACGGCGGGATGTGTTTTACGAACAGGCCAAGCAACTGATCCAAGAGCTTCCAACCCACAAAGATCTGGAAGACCAGCATGAAACCGTCCTAAAAGCGCTCGCACTCTTTCAGGATGCGCTTCACCACGCCAATGCGGCCAATCAGTCGAACGAAACCACCGACAAAGACCTTCGTTTTTCCTATTTTCTCGATGCGTGTGTTGATAACACGCAATCCATCACTCGAATGCTTCGTCGTCAGAGATCGGTGAATTCGAAGGACTCAAATTTGACCACCTTTTTAGGCTCTGAAGACACCTCTGCAAAAATGGCAACCCACTATCGCCGATGTGCCGCGCACATTCTCAAAGGGACTCTCCATCTTCTTTCACATGCAGAGGCCCCCTATCATCATCTTCAGCAGCTAACCTTTGACGCCATGACGTCTGATGAACGGGCGCGTTATGAGAAAGCCCGCAAACACCTTCTGACTGCGGAACAGAATTAACTGCGCCCGAACTTGCGATTAAGTTCCGTAAAGCTTTGAAAAATCAACGTTGGACGTCCGTGCGGGCAGGTGTAGGGCATTTCCGTTTTCGCCAAATCGGAAACCAGCTTTTCAAGCTCTTTGATCGTGAGGCTGTCCCCCGCGCGTACAGCAGCCCGGCAGGCCGCCTGCCCCACCGTTTCACGCAGTGCCTCACGCGTCGCGCGCGCGGCAGCGCCTCCCTTGTCGAGTGCTTTGGCAATGCCGCTGAGGATGACCAGCGGCGATCCCTCCTGCAGATGCACCGGCAGGGCGTCCACCAGAAAGGTGTCCTGTCCGAAGTCGGAAACTCCGAACCCCATCTCCTCCAGCGCCGGAACCTGTCGGCGCAACGCTTCCGCATCAGCCGGCATCAGCTCAATGGTCTCCGGCGTCAAAAGCCGCTGCTGCGCCGGTGAACCGGATATAATGTCACGCATAAATTTTTCGAAGAGAACCCGTTCATGCGCAGCCTGCGGATCCATGAGCACCACTCCGTCTTCTGTTTCGAGCACGGCATACGTACCGCCTGCCTGTCCCAGCACCCGGCACCACTGCCACGGGGCACTGTGCGCCCCTTCCTGCTCGGGATGGACTGTTTCTACGGGTGCGACCTCATCGTTCCTTCTTTCCGGCGGCGTCTCCGGAATTTCTTTCCCCGGCTCCCCTGTGCCTCTGGAGCTTTGTGCCTTTGGAGCTCTATGACTCGGCATCTCAATATCCAACTCATGCTGCTTAATCAGGCGAGGCGCGGGCGCGGGTTTATCGAACGCAAAACTCGGTGCCCGCTTTTCTTCGATTGGCGCGTTCAGCGCCAGCGCTTTTTCAATCGCTGCAATCACACAGTCACGCACGGCCGCGGGACGGCGGAACCGAACTTCTTTTTTAGCCGGATGCACATTCACATCCACAGCGTCGGGGGCTGTCTCAATAAAAATGAATGCCGACGGATGCCGCCCACGGGCCAGCACAGAATGGTAAGCTTCGTTGATGGCATGATAAATCACCGGCGCAGCGGCCGGACGACCGTTAATGAATATGTATTGATCGGACCGATCCTTGCGGCCCGTCTGCGGCAGTCCGGCAAATCCGGTCACTTTTATCGTGTCGGCTTCGAAATCGAGTTCACGCAGATGGCTGAAAAAGGACGGGTTGTACAACTCGGCAATGCGGTCGGCCAGCGATCCGCCGCCGGGCAGTTTATAGAGTTCGCGTCCGTCGGAAACCAATGAAAGGCCCGTTTCCGGGTGCGCCAGAGCATAGACCGCAAACAGCTGGCGGATCTGCGCCAGCTCGGTCGCTTCTGTCCGCAGAAACTTACGCCGCGCAGGTACATTAAAAAACAGGTTACGGATTTCGAAGCGCGTACCGGGCGGACAGCCCGCATCGGCCACATCCTGCAGTTTTCCGCCCGCCACCCGGATTTCCGTTCCGCTCACCTCATCATGCGGACGGGTAATCAGCGCAAAACGCGAAACAGCGGAAATTGAGGAAAGCGCCTCGCCGCGGAAGCCAAGTGTCGCAACGGCTTCAACCTCTTCGGCCGTGCGGATCTTGCTGGTCGCATGGCGTTCGATCGCCATCAGCGCATTGTCGCGATCCATACCGGAGCCGTTATCGGAAATCGCAATCAGCTGCATGCCGCCGCGCACGACCTCCACATCGATCTGGGTCGCACCGGCATCGAGCGCGTTTTCCATCAGCTCCTTCATGACAGAAGCCGGGCGTTCAATTACTTCTCCCGCCGCGATCTTATTGATCACATGATCCGGAAGCATCTGGATTTGGTTTTTCACAGCCGCCCATCATACCGGCTTTTTCAATCATTGGAACCCTATTGCATAGAGACGCTTCATTTTTCCAACCATTGGACGATTATCACGGCTAGAATCGGCCCTTTTCCAGGGTTTGGAAAAACCGGCCCGGCGTGGTGCCGAGTGTTTTGCGAAACATAGCAATGAAAGCACTGAGATTCTGATAGCCGAGATCAAAAGCCACCTGCGTTACGGACTGCCCCTGGCTGAGACGATCAATTGCTTCAAGCAACCGAAGCCGCGTACGCCACTCGCCAAAGGTCATTCCGGTCTCCCGCAAAAAAAGCCGGGACAGCGTACGAGATACCGCACCCGCAGTTTGGGCCCATTCGTCGAGTGTACGGTTATCGTCAGGAGAATGGATCAGATTGACCATGATCTTATGCAAACGTACATCATCACTCATCGGCAGATTAAGCCGGGCCGGTTTTATCTGCTGCAGTTCATCCAATATCACCTGCATAAGCCGGGCGGTCAGATGGCTCCGCTCCATGCGTCCTTCGGTCTCGCCGACGCGCAGAATCAGCTCCCGTAACAAAGGAGTGACATTGAAAACCATACATTGTTCCGGCAGTGACGCTGCGGCGGTCGAATCAATGAACAGATTGCGTATGGACACAGCTCCGGGAAAATAAACCTGATGCTGAACCTGAGAAGGAATCCATACAGCCTGAGCCGGGGGAACCAGCCAGGTGTTTTCCTTTGTAATAACCCGCATAACACCCCGGTTCGCAAAGATGACCTGAGCCCGCGGATGAGCGTGCGACGCAGCACAAACCGCATTTTTGACTTCTGCGCAATACGAAATGACGGGACGGGACGAATCTTCGATAAATCCAGTCTCAACCGGCGGCAAAGATGTCTCTTTTGACATATTCATTGTCTTATTATCGTGAGACAGACCGATAATTACCACCTATTATTTCCCTGAACATTGAGGAGGACCCCATGAAATCGACCGAAAAAGAACATAAGCGACAAATCATTGATCAGTTTTCCAAACAGGCCGTTCCGTTTACTGAACTGCCCGGCCATCTGAGCGCAATTGAAATGCTGACTGAACTGTCGCAGCCGCATAAAGATGATCAGGCACTGGATGTGGCCTGCGGTCCCGGTCTGGTTGCCTGCGCTTTTGCTCCGCAGGTACAGCACATCGAAGGAATCGACATCACACAGGCAATGATTGATCAGGCTCAGAAACGTCAACAGGAAGAAGATCTGAAGAACATCAGCTGGAAAACCGGAACCGTTGATCCACTGCCTTATGGCAGCGAAAGCTTCTCTCTGGTCATCACCCGCTACAGTTTCCACCATTTTCTGCACCCGCGCAATGTGCTGAGCGAAATGATTCGCGTCTGCCGGCCCGGCGGCCGAATCCTGGTGGCCGATGCCGTTCTGCCTGCAGACAAGGCGGAAGCATACGACCGAATGGAAAAACTGCGCGATTCGTCCCATACCCGTGTATTAAAAACCGGTGAGCTGGACAATTGGTTCAAATCGTTCGGCTTAACAGAATGCCGGCAGTGCGGCTATTCGGTGGACGTGGAACTGGAAGCCCAGCTGAATGCTTCGTTTCCCGAACCGGGCGACGAAGTGCACTTGCGCAAAATGATCACCAACGACATCGGGAAAAATGCACTTGGAATTAATGCCCGGAAACAAAACGAAGCAATCTGGTTTTCCTATCCGATTTCCGTTTATGCCGGCCGAAAATCATTCTGAACAATCCAGTTTTTCCAATTATTTAGCGAGGAGATGGCGAACCTCGTCTTCGGAAAGGTAGCGGTCATCACCGGCAGCTTCAATAAGTGCGGCGACGGTGTCCGAGGCAGAAGCGTTGGGGTTGTGCTGCATGTAGAGCCCGGCGACGTGAGAAACATACGCTGTGGCAACGGAGGTACCCTGCGATCCGCCGGCGGATCCGGGAGCGATAATGTCGACAAAATTTCCGCGGTTTGAATACTCGGTGTACTGCCCGTCTGCAGTTCCGGCGGCAACGCCGATGACACCGGGATAAGCGGCGGGATATATGGAACGACCGGTATTTTCATTGCCGACAGCGGCAAAAACGGGCGAACCGCTGTTGATGGCATAGCGCACAGCAGTCTCAATGAATTTGCTGGGGGTTTCGGTTCCCCAACTGAGGCTGACGGGACCGGAACTGTTTTCAACGGCATGCGTCATGGCATTCATGAGGGTGTATGAGTCGGCCGAGCCGTCATCGGCAAAAGCTTTGACAATCACGACCGGCACCCCCTCTCCCACCGGCGTACGGTACGGATCAACCAGTCCGGCGGCGAGTTTGGCCATTAGGGTTCCGTGACCCACAGCATCCGCAGTGAGCGGCGCATTCGGGTTGGTGGCGTCATACGCACTGAGCACAGCGGAACTCAGCGCTTCATCGGCAATCAAACCGGAATCGAGAACGGCTACGGCCATTTCTCCGTTGCCGGACGGTGGAATCCACTGAGGTTTCTCGCCCGTCGAGGTTCCGCCGGGCAAAAGCTCGGGCAGATCATACACATAGTTGGGTTCAGCGAGAGAGATGGCGGGGTCATTGGCAAGCTGTTCGGCGAGCTCAGGAACATTGATGTTTTCCGGCAATAAAATCCGGTAGACACCAAGTGTTTCGCTGGCTTCCATGACGGTACCGCCAGTGCGGGCGAGAAAAGCCTGCAGGTCTTCCATGGATGTTCCGAGCCCGAACCCAACCAGAATTTCACGGGCGAGATAACGGGTATGCCCGTCGATGGCGGTTACTACCCGACGGGAAATTCCCAAAGGCTCCGTTTGCTCGGGAAAGCCTTTACGATAAACGCGAATTCCGTTGAGAACAATACGGCTGCCGAGCGGACTGCTTTGGCGCCGCCAGTCGAGAAAATAATCGTGGGGACAATCAGGTCGCCCAGAGCTTTTTCCAGATCAACGCCCTGCCAATTTCCGGAAACCGATTTCTGCACTCCAGGATCCATTTCCACATTGATGCCCGCGGCGGAAAAATGTGCCAGCAGAGTATTCAGTGGCTCATTTTCCACCTGCAGCCACAGACGGTCCTGATCAATCCTGAATTCAGAAACAGTCCCGGTCACAGAAACGGCTGTGATAAGCAACAAACAGAATGTAAGAAGCCGAATCATTCCGAAAACGATAGCAGGCGAATGAACAAATGGCAACCAACCCGGTCTAACAGTACATTGACGATATTTTACAGGAGGCGTAGTATTTCCGCTCTATGAAACGAATTGTACAGAGTGCTGTTCTGACAGCGGTTTTTTTTGGTTCCGCAATTGCTGATGACGGACTGGATTCCGCATTGGCGGCATTGAAAAAGAAAACTCAGCGGTACAACTATTCAACACAAGCCAATCTGCAAAACCAGAATCTGGCCGTCCCTGAAGAACAGAGCGAAGAAGATAAAGCGCTGGATGAAAAACTCCGGAAGATTGAAAAAGAGCTCGATCACAGCTTGGCGCGTCCCTCCCGAGGCCCGGCCGCTCCGCGAATGTCTGCTCCCAGATCCCGACCGCAGGAAGAGCGCAACTGGCTGACCCCGGCGCTGCTCGACAATACAGCATTAGCAGAAGATACGGTTGATTCAGAAGAACCATCATGGGTTGAAAATGAACTGGAGCGACAAAAAAGCATTCGATTGGAACAGGACGCCCTGAAAGAGGTCTCCGCACAGGAACAAAGATTCAATAATACATTCCAATCGAGGCAAGAGTCTCCTTTTTCTGATCTAAAAGGATACAATCAGTCGCTAAAGGACCGTCTTTCTGTCCAATCTTCCTCGGATCAAACCAGCGATGAATCCCGGCGCGGGCTGTTCGGATCCGCAAAAGAACGTCCCGTCAGCCCGTTCAGCCTGTCAGGCAGAAGAGAAAAGGAGCAACAGGAAGCTTCCGAAGGACTCTTTTCATCCCGGAAATCATCCATATCAACATTCGGCATACAACCATATTCTGAAACACAGAGTCCCTCCAGCATCTCTACTTACAACAGGAACGTGAACTCTGGAGTTTCCCCAACAGCACCGCGCAGCTTACGCCCGTCATGGAAAGATCAGGAAACACAGCAACTGTCCCCGATTGAAAAAGTCCGAAAAGCCTCGCCCGCCTATAAAGCCGACCCGTTTTCGGATGATTTCATGCCTAAAATCAAAGGCAGCATCTGGGATTGATTATTGGTCTCTCTTGAACCCCTTCAGCATATCCGACGCTTCTTTCGCGAGTTTGATTTTAGACAGCTGCTCCTGAAATGAACGCAGAGATTCTTCGTGATCCCCTTCGATTCGCTCCAACAAAAGCAGTGCCTGTTCGGCAGAACGCAACGCTTTGTCATAATCCCCGGAAACATAATAGGCTTCAGCAAGAGTATTCCACACGGACGGCATAGTCGGAGCAAACAGAAGAGCTTCGCGGCTGTGCCGCAAAGCCAAAGAAACGCTCCGCACCTCCGGACCAATCGCATAACACCAAGCCAGATTGTTATGCGCCAACGGATTTTCCGGCTCCAGTTCCAATTGCTTCTGAAACATAGCCACAGCGTCTTTAAACCGGTCCATTTGCACATAAAGCGAGCCGAGACGCATCAATGTCTGCTCATCGTCGGGATGAACCTCTAAAGCACGGAGATACGCCCGTTCCGCCTCTTCAAATTCACCTTCGTCTGCATATTCGATACCGGTAGACAGCAGAAACGATGCTTTTGTATTCCGACCCGCATTGATGGACTCGGCCTTCTCCTCCGTTTCTGAACGGCGCGAATCATCGGTTAAAATATGAACCGGCTGCGCACTGGAACTCTGAGGCCCCGTCGGCAACGTAATGCTTCCCTCCGGGAGCTTATTGGTAACCACCGGCTCAATCGGCAACCCCTGCGCCGAAACGGCAACCACTAAAACCAATTCAAACAAAACAATCAGAAACAAGCGCATCATAAACATCACAACGTTTTAACCGTCACCTGCACAACAGACGGTTCTATTTTTTCCACCTGAATACCGGACGGCAGATCTACACGCACCGGCATTTCATACTCTGTGGGTTCTGTCAGTTCCGTGCAATCAATATAAGTATAGATATCTTTGGTATCCAGCGCCTCAATACGCTGAGGACTGCCTTTCAAAACCACATCCACCCGGTCGGGCCGGATTTTGACAACTCTTGTATCATCAGAAGCCAGCAATGGGCGTACCAGGCTTTTCTCAACCCGACGCACCGCAAAGTGTTCCTCCAATATTAAATCCACAGATACCCGGTCCGGCATAGCAACCCACGCCTGTCCATCCGAAGCAATATTCACATGGGTTTTAAACGAATTGTAGCGGCCGTCCAGACTGATGGGAACCGTGCGGACCTGCTCCAGATTTATCAATCGGCGCTCCGCACCACGAACCCGGACCGATGCCGGCTCGCAGACAGTCTGTTCCAGCTGGATCCCCTCCGGCAGTTCACCTTCCAGAGAGGCTTTCACAGGCAGGACCCTCTCCACCTCGCGGTCAATTGTCACAGTCACTTCCGATGGCTGAAACAGCACTGCATGTGCACGGGAAGGAGCTTTTACATAACGTGATGAAAACTTGATGGTCTGCCGCAGCCGACCGGAACGATCCGCGATATCCATTTCAACCGACACCTGATCGCGACTGATAAAGCGAATATCATCCCGAGAACCACGAAAGCGAATACTCACAACATCCGTAGACTGGTCCAGCACCGCGAGGCCCGGTCCGGCGGTAATTGTAACCGGCACATCCTGCACCACCACTTCATAGCTGGTGCTTTCACGAACCCCCTGCCAAACCGCAAAAGCCAGCACCAGACAAATCAGCTTCAGAATCCAGTTACGGCTCATGGTGCCCCAGAACGGAGCCAGACTGACCCCGGCTAAACGCTCAAACATCGATTTGAGTCTATCGCCCATCAGACCCCTCTCCGAAAATAAAGCTCATCTGGCCCCGCTCAGAATTGTTGCGTCGGGTCATCCGGCGCAGGCCGCCGGTTTCTCGCCCGAGGAACGTCGAAAGAATTCGGCGCAGGTGCGCACCGTCAAATCCGCGTTTCAGTCGGCCGTTGTAAGCAATGGATATCACTCCAGTCTCCTCCGAAACCACCACGACAATCGTATCCGACTCTTCCGTCATGCCAATCGCTGCGCGATGACGAGTTCCCAGATTGCGGGCAATATCATCATTCTGCGTCAAAGGGAACACGCACCCGGCAGCCGCAACGCGGTCCTCACTGATAATCACCCCTCCATCGTGCAAGGGTGCACCGGGATAAAACAGTGCCGCCAGCAACTCTGCAGTCACCTCGCTGTTCAACGGCGTTCCCGTATCCTGGATGGCCTTGGTTTCCACCGACCGCTCAATGGCAATCAGTGCACCGATTTTACGAGCCGCAAGCAGTTGCACCGCATCGGCAATCGGATCCGCAAGGATCTTGCGCGCCTTGGATGCTACAAAATTCTCCTGCCGACCGATCCGGGCCAGAGCCCGGCGGATTTCAGGATGAAAAATCACAATCAATGCAAACGTAGAAAATCCCACCAGTTTCTGCAACAGCCAGCTAAGCGTTGTCAGATTGCTCAACTCCGTCACCAGAATCAACCCGGCAAGGAGAATCATCAATCCGGTAAAAACGGCGGACCCCCGAGTACCGCGGAACAGTTTCAGCAACGAATAAAAAATTATCGCGAGAATCAGAATCTCAATCCACCCGGTCACACCGGGATTTTCTATGCCGTTCAGCCAGTTCATTTACGTTATCCTTGAAAACGCAGTCTATCCACAAGCCGGACAGCATCGCAAGATTCCTTTACATCATGCACCCGCAAAATCGAGGCCCCGCGCATCACCGAAAAAACTCCGGTCGCCAGACTGCCCGCCAGCCGCTCATGCACCTCCCGACCGAGCAGCCGTCCAAACAGGCTCTTGCGGCTCACCCCGATCAGCACCGGCCGGCCCGTCGCCGCCAGGTTCGGAATATTGTTCAGCAAAGCCAGATTATGCTCATCCGTCTTCCCGAACCCGATGCCGGGATCCAGACAGATCTGCTCCTCGGCCACGCCCTGCTGCATCACCGCCGCCATGCGCTCCTCAAGAAACTTTCGAACCTCGAAAACCGCATCGCCATACTGCGGATCCTCCTGCATGGTTTGCGGCAGCCCCTGCATATGCATCAGCACCAGCCCCGCACCGGCCTCCGCCACCACAGCCGCCATTGCCGGATCAGCACAAGCCGAGACATCATTGATAATATCTGCGCCGGCGGCCACCGCCGCGCGCGCGACCTCCGCCTTCATCGTATCGATCGAAATCAGACAGTTGCTCTGCTCGCGAATTTTTCCAATGATTGGAACCGTGCGCTCAATTTCTTCCAATGCCTGGACGGGCTCTGAACCGGGCCGGGTCGATTCCCCGCCAATATCGATGATGTCCGCCCCCGACTGAAGCATCTCCAGCGCGTGTTCAACACCTTTTTCCAGAGATTTAAACTTTCCTCCGTCCGAAAACGAATCCGGTGTTGCATTGAGGATTCCCATCACCAGCGTGCGTTCCGCGCAGTCGATTTTCCGACCCCGGCAGCTCCAGATAATTTTCTTTTTTCCAGACATTGAAAAAAAGCTACCCGATTTTTTCGAGGGTTGGAAACCCAAACCGTGCCAAGCGGTCACGGAAGGCGATAGACCTTTGCATAAGTTCCCTCATTGAACCCGTACAGGGATATAATATCGGACCAGAACATGAAAATCCACGGACGATACGAAAGGAAACCGTTTTTTGTGTAGAAGATGTCGTCGGCGATATAAACGGTAGAATGGATCGGCTCGTCCGTCTCCTGATTGAACAAAACAACAACATCTCCGAACTGGAGATCACCTTTGGCCGGAATAAAATACGTTTTGAACACATCCGCCCATTCGTCCGAATGCACATCGCGCCATTCCGGAACAATGCCATAAAACTCCATACAAGCTAAGTGGCAATAAATCTTGCTGTCCTTTTCAGGAAAAGTATAAAGCCGTTTTCGAGCTGTAGACGGAAGGAGGTGTATCACATCCAGCTTTTCAACGCCTCGCGTCTCGGCAATTGAATTGAAAATCGGCAGGACCTCTTTCCGACGATTGTCGATCGCCCAGTAGTTACGAATAGAATTCAAACGACTGTCATCATTGATGGTCAGCCGCAGCATCAGCGTGCGCGTCCTGAACAACGACCGCAGAAAACTATTTCTCTCTTCCGGATCCGTAATACGGGAAAGAACATACGGTACATCACTGAAAACGACGATTCCCTTTTGAGAATAACACAAAGAACGGATTAACTCTGCACTTTGCAGGGTCAATCCGGCACCTGTGTACCAACTGACCGGATCACCGGATTCAATAACGATTGGATACGCATAATACGGGTTCTTTTCCGGCCAACGCCGCAAAAGCATGCGCAGTCTGGAACGAATCTCCGGCGTTAATGTCATGATCAATCGACCTGTCGGAACAATGCGAAGCTCTTTTGAAACAATGGACATATAAGAATTCTTCTGCAAAACAGATTTGCTGATTCCTATCTTCTCCAGCTTCCTGATGGCCTCTGCCTCTGTGTGGCCCGGAAAACACCAATACATCTGCTCTGAGAACAACTCCGCGTTATCCTCCGTATTTGGATGCTGAAGATAGAATATATAATATTCCAAATCGCCCCATGGTCCGTCATGAGCCGGGTGAGTCTGACGCAATTCCGAATCGGAGTCCTGTTCAGAAAACTGCGAGTCCGGCAAAGCACCATACGGCGTACTGATCAGTCTGGAACGGGCGCCGATAGCCAGCTTGAAATGCTGATTCTCTCCAAACACGCACATAGCGGACCCGAAAACGATCAGAACTCTTAAAACCAGAAAATAACGTGTCATAATCCACCTTTATAAAAAGGATCGAAAAATACGTTTCACAACCCGAAACCACAAGCCCCAAAACTACCGGACTGCCGACTCTCATTCCGGGCAAATCCGAACCTATGCGCTTGTATTTCGACGGGAAGCCTTTAGCTTTGAGGACTTGAAGAAAACATCCGTCAGTCTGAAGCGCTACCTCGCACAGCATCGTCACGATATTGCGATGACCGCGTTGTGCGCTCTGGTGACAGCCGGAATCAATCTGCTAATGCCGTATGTAATGCGACTCGGCATCGACGGACTGACAGAAAATACACTGTCTCGCGGCGCACTGATCCGCTATGTGCTGATCTATCTGGCGCTGGCCGTACTGGCGACCTGGTTCGCGCGACAGCTGCGCCGCCTGCCGCAGCGGATGTCGCATCAGGTGGAATACGATGTGCGCCGCGACCTGTTTGACCACCTTACCCGGCTGGATCTGGATTTTTTCCGAGGCGAGCGCACCGGGGATCTGATGACGCGGATGTCGTCCGACCTCACCATGGTGCGCAATGCAATCGGCCAGGGCTTTCTGCAGGGCACCCGCGCTGTCATCGCGCTGACCTTTGCCTCCATTGTGATGTTCTGGATCGCTCCGAACCTGGCCCTGCTGATTTTCGCGCTGTACATGCCGGTATCGGTCATCTTTTTCCTGATTTTCAATGTGATCCGCCGCCGCCAGAAAGAACTGCAGGAACAGGTGTCCGAGCTGTCAAACTTTGCCCAGGAAAGCTTTGCGGGCATCCGATGCATTAAAGGCTTCGCAATGGAGCCGCGCCGCAACCGGCTTTTCGAAGGTGCCAGCCGCGACCTGGCAAATAAGGAAATCCGCGTGCAGGCGATCCGCCAGTTTCTGTGGCCGATGATGGCCTTCTGGTTCAGCATCGGCACACTGATGCTGCTCTACTTCGGCGGGCGGCAGGTGATTTCCGGAACGATGAGCGTCGGTGTAGTGGTGCAGTTTCTTCAATACCTGCTCTACCTGCAGTGGCCGCTGCTTTCCATGAGCTGGATGCTCGGGCTGCTTCAGCGCGGAAAGGTGAGCTGGAAACGGGTTCAGGAGCTGTTCGCCGTCCAGCCGCAGATTGCCGATACGGAGCAAACCGATCACTCCATCCGGGCTCTGAACGGCTCACTCGACTGGAACGATGTTTCACTGTCAATCGACGGAACGCCGTTGCTGCACGACATCAACCTGCGCGTCCCGGAAGGAAGAACGATCGGAATCACCGGCCCGACCGGCAGCGGCAAAACCCTGCTGGTTTCGATGGCCGCACGCCTAATGGATCCGACTGAAGGCGAACTGCGCATTGGCGGTCACCCCGCCCGCGCAGTGCCGCTCGAAACGCTTCGCAGTCAAATCGGCTTTGCCGAGCAGGAACCGGTTTTATTCTCCCAGACGCTTCAGCACAATATTGCGTTTGGCGTTGAGGAGCCCGTACCGGAGCAGATTGTCTGGGCAGCGAACGTGGCCCATCTGCACAGCGAAGCCGAAAGCTTCCCCGACGGGTACGAAACCGTTCTCGGCGAGCGCGGAGTAACGCTCTCCGGCGGACAGCGGCAGCGCACCGCCATCAGCCGGGCGGTGGCGCGCCGGCCTCAGATTCTGATTCTCGACGATGTACTCTCGGCCGTCGACACGCACACCGAGGCATCGATTATGCAAAAGCTTCAGCCGGTCATGAACGACCGCACATGCCTGTTTGTCAGTCACCGCATTTCCACCCTGCGCTACACTGACGAAATCATTGTGATTGAAGCTGGGCGCATTACCCAGCGCGGCACACACGACGAGCTGGTCGCACAGCCGGGCTATTATTCAGAACTCAACACGCTGCAGCAAATTCAGCAACGGCTGGAGGATGACCGATGAGCCGCCCGAAGAATCCAAGTCGCGGACTCGCCCGTCGCCTGCTGCGCTACGCCCTGCCGTACTGGCCGTGGTTGCTGCTCGCCCTGGTTCTGGTGCTGACCGTTTCGGCCTCCATCAACTATCTACCGGTACTCATCAAGCACCTGACCGACCAATGCCTGCTCGACACGTCCGCCCCGGCCGCGACCCGAATCCATCTGCTCGGACAGATCAGCCTGACCTATCTGGTCATCACGCTCATCGGATACATTCTGCGCTACGCCCAGGGGCTGCTCACCGTATGGATCGGACAGAAGATTGTCTACGACCTGCGCGTCGACGTATTCCACAAGGCCCTGCGCATGCACCAGGCATGGTTCGACCGCACGCCGGTCGGCACCCTGCTCACCCGCGTCACGTCGGACATTGAACGACTGCAGGCCTTCGTCACCGACGGCGTCGCCGGCACCGTTGCTGATCTGTTTATGCTCTTCGGCATCATGGGCTACATGCTGCTGATCAGCCCGCGCCTGTCGATGGTTCTGTTCCTGCTCCTTCCACCGCTGTTCGCCCTGCTCTTTTTTGTGAACCACAAACTGCGCAACGCCAATCGCCTCATCCGCAAACGGCAGGCCGCGCTGAATGCGCTGACGCAGGAGGATATCACCGGCATCACCACCATCCAGCTGTTCAACCGCGAGTCTGCCGCCCGCAGCGAATTTGATGAACGCAACAACGACCTGCGGCTGGCGCACTTTGAGGAGGTACGCTGGTTCAGCATCTATTTCCCCGTCATCGAAACCGGACAGGCCGTCACCATCGCCATTATTCTCGCAGCCGGCGGGCTCTGGCTGCTGGCGGGCGGAACACCGCTCACCGCAGGAGCACTGATCGCCTTCCTCGCCTACATCCGCGACTTTTTCCGCCCGCTCGGATCGCTGTCCGACAAGGCTGGTTCATTCCAGATTGCCATGGCCTCTGCCGAGCGGCTTTTCGCGCTGATGGACACACCTGAAGAGGTCAACGATCCCGACGTTCCGCAGCCCACGGATAAAATTGACGGAACCATCGCCTTCGAAAATGTCTCCTTCGCTTACACCGAAAACAATCCCGTCCTCAGGAACATCAGCTTTGCGGTTGAACCGGGACAGGTGCTGGCCGTCGTCGGCGCAACCGGATCCGGAAAAACCACTATCATTAACCTGATCGGGCGCTACTACGATGCAAAGGAAGGCCGCATCACCATCGGCGGAACGGATATCCGCGATTTCAAAAAAGAGGATCTGCGCAAACGCATCGGAACCGTTTTTCAGGATCCGTTCATTTTCGCCGCGTCGGTTGCCGACAATATCTCGCTGCTCAATCCTGCCCTGACCCGCGACGACATCGTTCGCGCCGCCACAGCCGTCAATGCGGACTCTTTCATTCGCAACCTGCCGAACGGCTACGATACCGAACTTAATGAACGCGGCGGCGGACTGTCTCTGGGCCAAAAACAGCTGCTCGCTATGGCGCGCGCCCTCGCACAGAATCCCGATCTGCTCTTCGTACTCGACGAAGCCACCGCCAGCATCGACACCGCCACCGAACTGCTTATTCAGGACGCACTTGGCAAACTGGTGAAAAACCGGACCAGCATCGTCATCGCCCACCGCCTCTCCACCATCCGCAACGCCGACCGCATCCTCGTCATGCGTCACGGAGAACTCGTCGATTCCGGGAACCATGACGAACTCATGGCCCGCGCCGGCTATTACCGCAACCTCTATGAAATGCTTCAGCAACCTGTTGCATAGGCGCGTATCTGCCCGGCATCCTTACAACCACCGAAGCCAACTGACTCCATCGGTTGATTTCAGAGCCTGCGGTGACCAGCATATCCGCAACAGATTTCTTATAATCCTTCCTGACCACACTCTCGCCAGGTTCCGCCAAACGCCGGATGCTGCCAGCCCGTAAACCACTCATAGGCATCAAAACGCCAGCCTTCTGCGGACATGCGGGGATCATCAACAGACTGAAGTCGGGATATCATTTTTTCGGCCAGTTCTTTTTTTACAGCCGCGTATTGAACGCTGCCCGCAACATTCTTCAGCTGGTTTGGATCCTGGCGCAGATCGTACAGGATTTCCTCCGGCTGTTTTTGAAGCAGCGCCATATAATCACGATATTCCGGATTGTTCCAATTTGCCACGTAGTCGTTTTTACACGCGGACGCATCGATATCAACAAAGGTTGGATAGTTTCCCTGCGGCCAGCGGTCCGGCTCGTAATTCCGGATATAAAGAAAATCTTTCGTACGAATAGATCGCATCGGATACCCGCCCCAGGAATCCGGCTGAGCCGGACAATGCCTTTCGCGACCGGTCACGATATAATCACGGGATTCCAGAATCTGTCCGGACTTTGTTGAGGCAAGCCAGGGCATCAGGCTGCGGGCACTCATCGTCTCAGGAATGGGAATCCCTGCTGCGTCAAGAAATGTAGGAGCCAGATCAGAAGTGGAAACAAAATCTTTCACGACACGCCCGCCTTTCAGTATGCCCTTTTCCCAATAGACAATCAGCGGCATCTGCGTACCTCGATCCTCCAGTCGGGTCTTGGCTCCGGGCAGCGGCATTCCGTTGTCACTGGAAACCACAACCAGTGTATTATCCAGTTCACCGTTTTCTCTCAGCAGATCAATCCGCTCTCCCACTTCACGATCAAACCGGGCAATTTCTGCCAAATACCCGGCAAAGGTTTTGCGCGTTCCGGGCGAATCCATCAGAAACGCCGGCAACACTATATCTTCAGGCATAAACCCGCAGGCTTCGGCATAGCCATCGTCATATGGAAGGTGCGGATCAAGGGATCCGAACCAGAAACAGAACGGCTTATCCTTTGGACGCTGGTCCATAAACTCGGCGAAACTTCCAAACTCATGCCCTGCCGGATTGTGATCCCATCCAAAATCCTTCCAGTTTCCCGGAGCCCAGCCTTTGCGTTCAAAACCAACTGCGTAGCCGGCCTCCTCCAGCAGCCGGGTATAAACCTGATATTTGCTCTGAAATCCGCCAAACAGGTTGGCCGCCTCTTCGAGCTCAATCGCCATCCGCCCCGTCAGGATCGATGCCCGAGACGGCGCGCACGACGGCGCGGAACAATACGCATGTTCAAACCGAATGCCTTTGGCCGCCAGTTTATCAAGATTCGGGGTTCTCGTCTGCGAATCGCCATAACATCCCACATTCATGGCGGACAGATCGTCCGCCAGACACAACAGAATATTGGGACGACTGTCACGCGATGCGGCAACCGCTGCTGCTCCGGCAAACCCGACAGCACCAGCCAGAACAACAGATTTCATTTCTTTTCTTATTCTCATAGAACTCTCTCTACTTTTTCATATTAAAATTCACCGACTCATCAGTTGGAAACGAATTCGTATATGCCGACTGAGGCCAGACGATATCTGTTTCGACCGGTACGACCTTACGTTGAAGCTTCTTGACCACCAACGACTCAATATTACAATCAATGAGCTTTGTTACATTTTCCAACCAAACCCGCCCGTCTTATGGATTTAAAACAGAAAAAGAAAACCATCGGCATAATCCTCGACATCTACTCGATCAGTCATACACGCATGATCACAGGAATTCAGGAGTACATTCAGGAACACAACTGCTCCTGGGATATTCGGGTGATTGATACCCGCCGACTGTCAACTCCCACCCCGTTTCCCGTCGACTTCGACGGCATCATCACGCCGCAGGAAGATCCGCTCTTCTTCAACCAGAAAAATTCGACGGTCGTGTTCATTCGCGGCGATTCCACTTCGGTAACCACTCCCCAGAACGCCGTTCAAATCAGTCATCGCACCCTGATTACCATAGCCTTTAAACACCTGCTTTCCAAAGGATTCAAATCCATCGGCCTGGCAAGCTGCTCTCACGGTCCATCGCGCCGGTGGATTACCCGCCGGGAAGAGATATTTCGCCAATGCTGCTCACAACATGACATAGCCGCCTCCATTTACGCCCCTCGTCTTTGCATTGAAAAAGATCAGATGTCCCTGCTCAAAGACATCAGGCAATGGCTGCTGTCTGCACCCCGTCCTTTTGCTGTTATTGCGCTGAATGATGCCCGGGCAATGGATATCCTGCAATGCTGCAGCCAAAACAACATTCGCATTCCGGAAGACGTCGCTCTGATGGGCATCGACAACAACCCAACGATCTGTCCGTTCATGACCCCATCACTGACCAGCATTTCCTTAAACTACCGCGCCATCGGATATCAGGCCGCCTCGTTACTGGACACCCATCTATGCGACTCCCCACCTTCTCCTGAAACGATTCCCTTCGACGCATTCACCTTGATTGAACGAAAATCCACCGACATTTCCGTACCGCAGGATCCTCTGGTTCAAAACGCTCTCCAGTTCATTCGAGAACATTGTCACAGCCCCATTCAAATGGAAGACATCTGCACGGCAGTGAATTCCAGCCATACAACACTCAACCGACGGTTCCAGGCAGCAATAAACAGTTCCCTGCATGAAGTCCTTCAGCGCGAGCGGCTCCAGCGAGCCAAGAAGATGCTGACAGATCCGTCAATGAACCTGAAGGAAATCGCCTACAGCTGCGGCTTTCAAACCCCGCAGTATTTTTCAGCCGTTTTCCGAAAACATGAAAACACAACCCCGGGCCAGTACCGAAAAATTCACCAGAACCCGGTCGGCCAACAGCAACCATTTTAAGTTTATTCCATCAGAACAGTTCCCATCCGTCAAAAAACAGATTTACCGGTTCTCCAAACTGTGGAAAAAACTGCGGAACCTCAAATTTGAAATTCATGTGAAAGACAACAGGATCGCCCAACGAAGATGCAGCCAGCACGTCCTTTCCCTGCGTAACCCGGCAATCCGACAGGTTCACATCGAATGCGGTCCATTGCTCAGATTGCAGAATCTGAGCTTTCGGCTGCCAGCTACGCCGCTGTACATCGATCAGAGTCGGCTGCAGTTTTATTTCAAAACCCGAGTCATTGGGATTAAAAACGGAAAATCGAATCCGCTTCACCTGACGGGCCGCGATATCCCATATCAGATTGCCATGCCGTTCTTTGGCTGAAAACCGGAACGTTAATTCCAGCGAATGCCCTCCGCGAAGAGACGGTTTTTTCACGACTCGGGTGGAAACCAGATCACGCGTGTTACGCTGATAGCGGTCGGTGCGGACCGGCGAACCGAAAAAATTAAAATACACCGGACTTGCCAGTATGCCTCCCGCTCCGCAGAAGGCTGCGGTCAGTATCTCTCTGCGCTTAATCGACACGGCGCACCTCCCCTTGCGGCGTCAGCAGCCATTTTCCGAACACTGGAACTGTAATGCATTCATCTTCTGTTTCCGGAACTTCCAGTTCACGCTGAATACGGATAGAAAACTTTTTCCCAGCAAACCAGTATTCATTCACCCCGGCAAAGGTCCACTTTTCAGGCAGCTTCGGAGCAATGATTAATCCGTTCCCCATCGGTTCCAAACCGAAAATTCCAGTCAGATAAAACAGCGGTACCAGACCCGACTCCGGAAACTCTCGCAAGATTCCCTCCACGTGGGTAACGCCGTGCCAGTTACACGGCTTGCGGTGCAGCTGATCTTTATGAAACTCTTCCAGAATCACCTCCATGCGCCGCATCGCATCGGTAATTCCGCGCGTACGTAAACGACTCATCAGATCATAATGCGACACATAAAAAATATGACCTCCATTCTGAATCTGTCCGCCGTATTCGCCGACCGTCCCAGGTCCAACCTGCATCGTCCAGTTTTCCCAGAACATTCCGTCGTTCACCGCAGCATCAAGGGTGTTGGCGCGTGGCGCAACTTTCCAGAAATAAATATCGTCTCCAATGGATGTATCCCCTTTAACCGTTCGGGATCCGTCCAGCCAGCGCAAAACCTGTTCAGCGTGCTCCTCCGTGGCAATCCCGCAGGCAATCGCCTCCAGGTTAACGAATGTAAAACCGCAATCAGCCATTACCCCCTCTTTGGAAATCCAGCCGGCGAAACGACCGGTTTCCTCGTTCCAGAAAAGCTCGTTATACCGTTTTTTAACCAGTGGTCGAAGCGCCCGGTATTCGGCGGATTTGTCCGCATTGCCAAGCGCCTCTTCGAGGCGCGCCATCCATTCCAGGGACTGGAAAAACAGCATATTGGCGTAAGCCGACTGATATCCGAACCGCCAGCCATCCCAATAGTTGCCGCTAAGACCGGAGGCAGAGCCATCGTGCTCCGGATCATGAATCGTCAGCACACCGGTTTTGCCTTCCATCGTTTCCAGCTGATAGCGCATCGCTTTACGCAGCTTTTCAATCAGCGACACGCCGGTTACAGCATCCTTTGTCTGCAGGAACTCAAAATTGCGATGCATCAGCGTCCAGTGCGATATTCCGGAAATAAAAACAGCCGGCGTTACATAATGTTTCGAGTGACCGAGATGAAGAAATCCGTCGCCGGCCACCCCCATCAGTCCCTCTTCATTCTGGGGATAGGTGTTCACCGTCCGTTCAAAATAACCCTTCGAATACGGATCATCCATCCACGACAGTTTCATGGAATTCCACAGCGCCCAGATGGTACTTCCGATGCCAAGCAGTCCGCCTTCGTCCGGGCGGTCCGTCGGCCACCATCCGTCGAAATGATGCAGCACCTCATTTTCTGCCGATCCGAAACTGAGCCACATATTATTCCAGTCGGCCACTGTTTCAGGGTCTGCATCAAAATCAAAAAGCCGCTCCCCGCGCAACATCTGGATTTCTCCCAGGCGCAGCGCAAACCGACGATCGTCAATCGGCGGTGTGCAGTATGAAACGATGCGCAGCGCATCGCACATCACGCCATGCAGCGGAATCAGCACTTTGTTTTTTCCAGGGTCTGGAAAATGATTCCAGCTCGCGGCCGGAATATCGTTCCAAACCCGACCGCCATCCGTGCTGATTTCAATACAGAAACTTTCTGGAAAAGGATCGGTCCGATCTCTCTCCAGAATCACCGCGTCGACCGCTTCCACCTGATCGAACTTCAACGTGATGTTCTGCGGGATATAACGGTCCCGTTTCGGATACGGATCACTGCTGCGCGTAAACCCAATCAAAGAGTCCTCATCGGACAATGCCGTCCCAGTGACATCAACCGATCGCCCCTTCAGCGGAATATTGCGTCCCGAAAGCGTAATGGCCCGCGGCTTCAGTTGGAACCGCCCTGATTTTTTCCAAACCTTGGAAAACCGCGGCGAAAATTTTGCCAGCCCGTGAGACGTCGGCGTCCACGTTCCGTCTCCCCAGTCGACCAGATACCACACCATCTCTTCGCCGCCGGCGGCCGGCGGTTTATACGAAAACGGGCCGCCGGTTTTCACAGCAGCCTGGAGGGTTCCTGCAACCAGCAGAAATACGGCATTACTCAGGAATCTGTTTATGTTTTTCATCAAGCAGACAGCGGGTTTCAAGGGCACGGATTTTAGTTATAGGAAAAAAGCGATCAAACACACTGCCAAAAGCAGAACGCCGGCCTGACCGCAGACAAACATCGTTTTCATTCCAGACATACCAGTTTGAATATCTGTTTTTTACTCATACAGTTCACCTTATGGATTCATTCTCCACGAAGAAATTAAAAATTAAAGTTAAATTTCAGTATATGTTTTTTGCAATATAAACAAGCGGGAGGGCTGAAAAACCGCACGGAAATACGTCGTTCGGTTTACAGAATTACTGCCGGAATGCCTCGTGCATCCGATCGCAGTAATAGCGTACGTTATCCCACTCGGCATCCGGCGGAAGACGATGGTCGGGACACGGAATATAGCCACCAAGATCCACCAGCGGTTTGAGACGCTCAATTTCTTCATCCACTGCTTTCCGATCCTTGGAGAAAACCGTTTTGTTCATGCCACCAACACCGCGCAGCTCGCGACCGTACTGTTCGCGCCACGGTGCAATGGATGCATTCCATGTGCCGACTTCGATCGGGAACATGGTGTTCACCCCGTTTTCGAGCCAGGTCGGAATCAGCGAATCAATGCATCCATCACAGTCCACCGAGATGATATCAATCCCGTAACGGCGCACCAGATTAGTGATTCGTTTATAGTGCGGACCAATCACCTCTTCAAAAACAGCTGGAGAAACAAGGGGACCGTTTTTGAAACAGATATCTTCCCAGAAATGGGCGAAATCGAATTTTGCTCCGCTTTTAAGAATTTCTTCTGTGTAACGGTAATCGAGATCCGCCACGGTCTGAACCATTTCGTGAAACAGGTCTTCATCGTCCACCTGCAGGTAACTCAGCCCCACGACTCCAAGCCAGTTGCGAATATCGCCGATTAGGCTTCCACAGTAGAGGCCGTAATGCTGCGAGCGTGATTCATCACGCAAAATATTCACCCCGTTCTCTGAGAACACCTGAAAGGTGCCGGAGTCCGGGTTCATCACGACTGACTTCTGAATGCGATCCGCAAAAAACTGCAGGCGAGGCAGATAATGTTCCTCCCACGAGACACGATCCGTCAGCGTATGTTCTATCTCCATAGGGATCGATCCGGTACCCGGCTTTTCCAGTTCCACCACTCCACAGGCATTCATGACCTTTTTCGAGCCGTCCGGCATCGCGTCGATCACTTTTCGTTCAAACAGCGGATTGAGTGTGCTGTGATAAAAAAACGTGCTGAACCAGTTGAAATCGAAACCGAGTTTTTGATTCAGGGAGAGGCATCCTTCGTAATAGGTTCCGGCTTCTTCTTCATTGATGTGCCCCTCTGCGAGCCACTTCTGAAGAGTTTCGTTCCAGAATCCAAAATGAACAACCGGAAGCTGATCGTAAGATTGATAATGTAGGATTGCCTCAACCCGCTCTCTGTTTTTCATTCACTGACTCCTGATTCATTGATCCCGTCTAATATGAGATAAAATGTCAAACGTTGCAAAAAGAGACAATGGATGGACGTCGCACAAGAATGTATTATCGTAAGATTTAAAAACAGATTAAAATAAAACCTGTTTCAGATATTTACAGCATCAGTGTCCCATCTTTAACCATCTACGGAATGGTCTGAGCAATATGTTTTTGTAAAAGCTGCAGGAACGTTTTCCGTCAATCCACTGCTGAGGGTGAGGCAAAAAAAGAGGCCCGTTGGTTCCATGTGGAACCGACGGGCCTGAAAAAGGCGAAGGCCCTGCTCGTCGAAACGAACAGGGCCTTCATAGATCCGGCAGCGTGCTACTCTCCCGAGGTCAACTCCTCAGTACCATTGCCGCTGAGAGGTTTAACTTCCGTGTTCGGAATGGGAACGGGTGGGTCACTCTCGCCATAACCACCGGAAAAGTGGTATCGATCGCTTTGCGATCGGGTTATTGGTTATTTGTTTTTAGTTATCAGTCAGTAACAGAGTATTTACTGACAACCATTAACAGATAACTGTTAACCATGATTAAAAATCAATTGCATAGATTAGGGGACTGCACAGCATGCGTGCTGTTAGAAAAGTAAAGATTAAGCCGCACGGCTAATTAGTACTGGTCAGCTTCACGTGTCGCCACGCTTCCACACCCAGCCTATCAACGTCCTAGTCTAGAACGAGCCTTTAGATTCCTGACGGAATAGGGAAGTCTTATCTTGGAGGGGGCTTGGCGCTTAGATGCTTTCAGCGCTTATCCTTTCCGTACATAGCTACCCAGCGATGCTCCTGGCGGAACAACTGGAACACCAGAGGTACGTTAATCCTGGTCCTCTCGTACTAAAGATTAATCTCCTCAAACTTCCTGCGCCCACGGTGGATAAGGACCAAACTGTCTCACGACGTTCTGAACCCAGCTCGCGTACCGCTTTAATGGGCGAACAGCCCAACCCTTGGGACCTTCTCCAGCCCCAGGATGCGATGAGCCGACATCGAGGTGCCAAACGATTGCGTCGATATGGACTCTTGGCAATCATCAGCCTGTTATCCCCGGAGTACCTTTTATCCGATGAGCAACGGCGCTACCACTAGCTACCGCTGGATCACTTAGACCTGCTTTCGCACCTGCTCGACTTGTAGGTCTCGCAGTCAAGCACACTTATACCTATACGCTCTACGCACGATTGCTGACCGTGCTGAGTGTACCTTTGCGCTCCTCCGTTACTTTTTGGGAGGAAACCGCCCCAGTCAAACTGACCCTCTGACACTGTTCCCCGCCCTGATTCAAGGGTCGAGGTTAGAATTCAAACCAGCCAAGACTGGTATTTCACCAATGGCTCCACGATGCCTTACGACGTCGCTTCAAAGCCTCCCAGCTATCCTACACATGAGTGGTCTAAACCCAATATCAGATTACAGTAAAGGTTCACGGGGTCTTTCCGTCCTACCGCGGGTATCCGGCATTTTCACCGGAACTACAACTTCACCGAGATTATCGTTGAGACAGTGTGGCCATCGTTACACGATTCGTGCAGGTCGGAACTTACCCGACAAGGAATTTCGCTACCTTAGGACCGTTATAGTTACGGCCGACATTCACCAGGGCTTCGGGTCGGAGCTTGCACCCCTTGCCTTAACCTTTTGGCATTGGTCACGTGTCACACCATATACATCCTCTTGCGAGTTCGCATAGTGCTATGTTTTTGATAAACAGTCGCAGCCACCCTTTCATTGCACCTCAAACGGGCTTACTTAGTAAATAATTCACCCACTCGAGGGCCCCTTCTTCCGAAGTTACGGGGCTAATTTGCCGAGTTCCTTAACGATATTTCTCTCGCGCGCCTCGGAATATTCTTCCATCCCACCTGTGTCGGTTTTGGTACGGTCGCTTTACAATCAACGTTTAGAAGCTTTTCTTGGCAGCATGGCATCAACGAATCCACGTCACAATTAAGTTCAGTGTCCCATCGTGTCTCAGGCAAACATGTGCGGATTTTCCTACACAATACCCTACGCACTTAGACTGTCATCCAATAGACAGCTCGTTTAGCCTCCTGCGTCCCTCCTTCACTCATGTACAGCGGTACGGGAATATTGAACCCGTTTCCCATCGTCTACGCTTTTCAGCCTCGACTTAGGGGCCGACTAACCCTGGGCGGACGAACCTTCCCCAGGAACCCTTAGGATTTCGGCGGAGGGGACTCTCACCCCTCTTGTCGTTACTCATGTCCGCATAATCACTTCTATACGCTCCACGCTGGTTTACACCCACGCTTCAGTGCCTATAGAACGCTCCTCTACTGCTCACACTAAGTGTGAACCCGCGGCTTCGGCAGACTGTTTTAGTCCCGATCATTTTCGGCGCAAGATCACTCGACTAGTCAGCTATTACGCTTTGTTTAAATGGTGGCTGCTTCTAAGCCAACATCCTAGCTGTCTATGCAATCTTACCTCCTTCATCACTTAACAGTCATTTAGGGGCCTTAGCCGGCGGTCTGGGCTGTTTCCCTCTCGACTACGGAGCTTATCCCCCGCAGTCTGACTCCCGATGTGTCTGAAACGGCATTCGGAGTTTGATAGGCGTTGGTACCCAGGTGTGGGCCCTATTCCAATCAGTGCTCTACCTCCGTTACGAGCATTCATCGAGGCTATCCCTCAAGGTATTTCGAGGAGAACCAGCTATCACCGAGTTTGGTAAGCCTTTCACTCCAACCCACAGCTCATCCAAGCATTTTTCAACATACAATGGTTTGGGCCTCCCCCTGATTTTACTCAGGATTCACCCGGGCCATGGGTAGCTCACCCGGTTTCGGGTTTACCGCATGCGACTGGACGCGCTATTAACACTCGCTTTCGCTTCGGCTCCGGCACGTAATGCCTTAACCTTGCCACATACGGTAACTCGCGGACTCATTATGCAAAAGGCATGCAGCCACCCCCGAAGGGGCTACTACAGTTTGTAAGCGCACGGTTTCAGGTTCTATTTCACTCCCCTAACAGGGGTTCTTTTCACCTTTCCCTCACGGTACTGGTTCACTATCGGTCATTGATGAGTATTTAGCCTTAGGAGGTGGGCCTCCTGTATTCAGTCAGAGTTTCACGTGTTCCGACCTACTCGGGATACCACTAGGTTTCTTCAGGATTTCGCATACGGGGCTGTCACCCTCTATCGCCGAACTTTCCAGAACGTTCCGCTATCCATCCAAATACCACGTCGTGGTCCACACCCCACCCTGTAAACAAGGTGGTTTGGGCTGTTCCGCGTTCGCTCGCCACTACTTACGGAATCACTGTTGTTTTCTTTTCCTCCGGTTACTGAGATGTTTCACTTCACCGGGTATCGCTCTGAAGCCCTATTTAATTCAGACTCCAGTGACTGGACATGACTCCAGCCGGGTTTTCCCATTCAGAAATCTCCGGGTCAAAGGTTGTTTGCACCTCTCCGAAGCTTATCGCAGCTTACCACGTCTTTCATCGCCTATCAATGCCAAGGCATCCACCGTGCGCCCTTAGTAGCTTAATCAAAAGTCCACTAATGTAACGACACGCATGCTATATCTTCAGTTTTCAGATCACAGTTCTCACTGTGAACCTCAACTATCTCTATATAGTTGCAGTTACCCTAATCTATGCAATTTTCAAAGAACACTTCCCCGAAGGGAAAAAATGTTGCGGCTGCTGTTCTGTGCGTCTGCCACCTTTACGAATAATAGAATGGTGGGCGTGACAGGAATCGAACCTGTGACCTCATCCTTATCAGGGATGCGCTCTAACCGACTGAGCTACACGCCCCCCGGAAATTGGTGGAGGTAGACGGGTTCGAACCGACGACATCCAGCTTGCAAAGCTGGCGCTCTACCAACTGAGCTATACCCCCGGTACGGTCCGACCGGCTCACTTCAACAGCCTTTTGAATGACTCTTTACGATATCCATTTCGATCCAGAAACGGTGCGATTTGCTCTCATTACGTGGTGCTCCGGGTCGCTCCGGAGCGGCGACTCAAAGATTACTTTGAGCCGTTACCCTATCGATTGTCCGCCTGCGAATAAATGCAGACCGATTAGCAATCGATTCTCCTTAGAAAGGAGGTGATCCAGCCGCTGGTTCCCCAACGGCTACCTTGTTACGACTTCATCCCAGTCATCGGCCACACCTTCGGCGCCTTCCTCCAAGTAATTGGTTAGATCAGCGACTTCGGGTACAGCAGACTTCCATGATGTGACGGGCGGTGTGTACAAGGCCCGGGAACGTATTCAAGGCGTCGTAGCTGATACGCCTTTACTAGCGATTCCAACTTCATGGAGTCGAATTTCAGACTCCAATCCGAACTGGGGATGGTTTTGAGGATTTGCTCCACCTCGCGGTCTTGCTTCCTTCTGTACCACCCATTGTAGCACGTGTGCAGCCCAGGACATAAGGACCATACTGACTTGACGTCATCCCCACCTTCCTCCTGCTTTCACAGGCAGTCTGTTTAGAGTTCCCACCATTACGTGCTGGCAAATAAACATAGGGGTTGCGCTCGTTGCGGGACTTAACCCAACACCTCACGGCACGAGCTGACGACAGCCATGCAGCACCTGTGATACACCCTCGAAGGCTACCTCCCTTTCGGGTGGTATGCAGTATCATGTCAAGCCCTGGTAAGGTTCTTCGCGTTGCATCGAATTAAGCCACATGCTCCACCGCTTGTGCGGGCCCCCGTCAATTCCTTTGAGTTTTAACCTTGCGGCCGTACTTCCCAGGCGGTGCACTTAACACGTTAGCTCCGACACTGAAGGGGGTAAACCTCCAACATCAAGTGCACACCGTTTACGGCTGGGACTACGAGGGTATCTAATCCTCTTCGCTCCCCCAGCTTTCGTCCATGAGCGTCAGTATCAGTCCAGAGTAGCGCCTTCGCCACCGGTGTTCTTCATGATATCTACGCATTTCACCGCTACACCATGAATTCCCTACTCCCCTCCTGTACTCTAGTCCTGTAGTTTCGAATGCAATTCCACGGTTGAGCCGTGAGCTTTCACATCCGACACACAGGACCGCCTGCGGACCCTTTACGCCCAGTAAATCCGAACAACACTTGCCACCTCTGTATTACCGCGGCTGCTGGCACAGAGTTAGCCGTGACTTTCTTCTGAGGTACTATCAAACAAACGAGCTATTAACTCATTCGCACTTACTCCCTCAGGACAGGAGTTTACAACCCGAAGGCCGTCGTCCTCCACGCGGCGTCGCATGTTCACACTTTCGTGCATTGACAATGATTCTCGACTGCAGCCTCCCGTAGGAGTCTGGGCAGTGTCTCAGTCCCAGTGTGGCCGGTCACCCTCTCAGGTCGGCTACCCGTAAGCCTTGGTAAGCCATTACCTTACCAACAAGCTGATAGGATATGGGCCTATCTTAGAGTGGCAGGTCCGAAGATCCCCACCTTTACATAAGGTGCCATGCAGCACCCGAGCACATTCGGTATTACCCACCCTTTCGGATGGCTATCCCGAGCTCTAAGGCAAATTACCCATATATTACTCACCCGTTCGCCGCTCTCATCACCAACTTCTCTTCCGAAGAATTGAAAAAGGTGAATCCCGCTCGACTTGCATGCCTAATCCACGCCGCCAGTGTTCGTTCTGAGCCAGGATCAAACTCTCCATAAATATATACGGAAACATTTTTTGAAACATAACTTAAACAAATCGCACCATTTCTAAATCGAAATGGTCATCGTGAGTCATTCAGTTTTCAAAGAGCAAAAATTCGACTCAACCTTGTAAAGCAACCTCAGCTGCTTTCCTTTGTTGAGCGGCCGGACAATCTATGCCAGTGACATCGAATCGTCAACCGTTTTTCAAATTTATTTTTCAGAACAAATTCCCGCTCGAAATGACACCGTTTCAACCGGCGTTTTTGTTTCGAACAAGGCGGTGCATCATACGCACCTCAGTGAATCCCGCAATCTCTTTTTTTAACTTTTTTACTGCTCGGATTCCGGCCGTCCGAAACTGGACCTCCGCACCCCGGGCAGCCCGTTAAAAACGATGGCTGATTCCCTGAATCTGTACTTTCTCAAAGAGCATTTCCTGTCCGCTTCAACCCGGTTTTGCAACCTGTTTTGTTGCGAACAAGGCGGCGTATAGTACGCACCTGTTTTTTATCCGCAACCCCTTTTTTACTTTTTTCAAAAAAAGGATCAAAAACCCCAACAAAACAGCCATTAATTACGGATTTAAAAACCTGCTCCCCCTCGAAAAAACGTCATTTTCACATACACCTCCCGATCGGAAATACACACAAGATGCTACACTGCAAATATTTACATGATGTAATCACCGCAAAATATGCTTTTACAGCACAAAACCTCATGCCTCTCCAACAGATTGACGCCCTGAAATCCGCCTCAATATTTGCGGTTCAGCAAGCGCCAGCATTGCCGCACAGGATTATTCATGCTTAAACTCCCTCTATGAAACAACCTTCATCAAAAAAAGCCGGCCTTCAGGAACGCATTCTCAAACACATGTCCAACCCCAAATACCGCCCGCTCAGCCGCCCCGACCTGGCCAAAGCCATGCGCATCCACAGCAAAGAGCGCAACCAGCTGCGGCAGGCACTCATCAACCTCGAAACCGCCGGCAAAGTCGTCAGCCTGCGCAAAAACCGCTGGGCTCTCCCCGAAACAAGGGACACCATCGCAGGAATCGTCCGCGTCACCGACAAAGGCTTCGGCATCTTCACCCCGGACTGCGGCAAAGAAGAATTCTACATCGCCAAAGACGACCTGAAATGCGCGCTGCACGAAGACCGCGTCTCTATCGAACGACTGCCGGCCAAAAAGCCACCGCGCGGACGCCCCGCTTTCCGCAACCCGGAAGGCCGCGTCGTCAGCGTACTGGAGCGCAAAGCCCAAGAGGTCGTCGGCCTCCTCAAACGAACTCCTTATTACGCCTACGTCATTCCGGACAACCTTCGCCTCGGCCACGACGTGCGCGTGGCCGACGTTGAAAAAGAGCTCGGAGAAATCCCTGACGACCATAAAGTCGTTATCCGCCTCAACGAATGGGACGATCCTTTTAAACCGCTCAGCGGCACAGTCATCGAGGACATCGGCCACAGCGACGATCCCAACGTCGAAATGCAATGCATCCTGCGCGCGCACGGATTCCGCCAGAACTTCTCCGAAGAAGTCCTCGCCGAAGCCGAAAAAATGCCGCACGAACTGCGGCCCGAAGATTATGAAGGCCGCACCGACCTGCGTGAGCGCCTCACTTTCACCATCGACCCGGAAACCGCGCGCGATTTCGACGACGCCATCTCGCTCGAAAAAGTTTCCAATGGTTGGAAACTCTCCGTCCACATCGCCGACGTCGCGCACTTCGTGCCGAAAAACTCAGCCATCGACAAAGAAGCCCTGCACCGGGGAAACAGCATTTACCTCGTCGACCGCGTCGTCATGATGATCCCACCCGAACTGACGACTAAAATCTGCAGCCTCAACCCCAATGTAGACCGCCTCGCGCATACTGTCGAAATGACCATCACCGAAAACGGACAGATGGTCGCCGCGCAAACCTGCCGCTCCATCATCCACTCCGATGCCCGCCTCAACTACGATCAGGTACAGGCCCTCTTCGACGGAGAAACCGATGACCAAATTCCCGCATCAGTCGTTGAAGCCCTCAAAGCACTTCGTCCGCTCATACGCACCATCCGCAAACTGCGCACCGACGACGACGGATCGCTCGAGCTCGACACCCCTCAAATCAAATGCATCCTGGGTAAAGACGGCAAAGTTGCCTCCATCGAAAAAGGCGAAGCCAAAGAGGCCTATCAGCTGATTGAAGAGTGCATGCTGCTCGCCAACGTCGCCGTCGCCCGAAAACTCAAAGAAGCGCAGTGGCCCGCCATTCACCGCATCCACGAAGAACCCGACGCAGAAATGTGGGCACAAATGGGCGCGGAACTTCAGGCGCTCGGCATCGACGCCCTGCCCGCCACACGCGCCGATATCAATGCCGTCCTTGAAAAAGTCGCCGGCCATCCGATGGAATACTCCGCCAACATGGCCATCCTCACCAACCTCAAGCGCGCCGGCTACTCCGCCGAGCCCGCCGGCCACTTCGGCCTCGCTTTCGACGACTACGTTCACTTCACCTCGCCCATCCGCCGCTATCCCGACCTCGTCGTCCACCGCCTGCTCACCGCACTCGAACAAAACGGAAAACAGCCGTACCGTAGCAATGATATCGAAGCCATCGCCGCGCAGTGTACCCGCACCGAAACCGAAGCCGACGCCGCCGAAAAAGAAAGTATCGCCCTGCGCCGTGCCGAATACTACCGCGACCTGCTTTATAAAGGGGAAACCGGTCCCTACACCGCCTGCGTCATCAAAGTGCTTGGAAAAGGTCTGCTCATCGAACTTGAAGACACCCTTCAGCGCGGACTCGTCGCCTTCTCATCCATCACCGATGACCGCTACGAACTCAACGCTTCAAAAACCAAAGCCACCGGCACCCGCTGGGGCAAAAGCTTCCAGATCGGCGACGAAATTGAAGTGGACCTCGTCAAAGTCGACGTACAGCGCAACTTTGTCGATTTCCACCTCACCGGACAGGAACAGTTCTCTGCCAAGAAAAAAGGCAAACCGCAGCGCCGCAAAAAAGGCAAAAAACAAACCGTCGCCTTCAACGGAAACGCCAAATACGGCAAAAAACCGAAAAAGCGCCGTAATCGAAAATAGCGAACCCAATGTTATTCCCTATATTCAATATCCATTCGGAATCGGCTATTTAGTTTGTGGAATATGGTTAATCAAACCGAAAACACAAAAACGCCAACACTAAAATTAAGACCATCGCTTTCCTTCGGGTAAGCGATACTACATTCTGCAAAACATTTGATAAAGGTAGCAACGTTTACCCGAGGAACGAGGGAAACGTTCGACGTTTCGCTTCCAAATTCACCGGACTTCGGCAAAAATCATAGCCATGAAACCGCACCCGGACAAACCGCACCGCCTCTCCGAAATCTTTTCCTACTACAACCCGCCCGTTTACTTCGTTACATTCTGCACGGCAGACCGGAAACCAATTCTGTCCAACGACAGCGTTCATCAAAAATTCTGTAACTTCTCCGAGAACGCCATTCAACACGGCGTAGCGATCGGGCAATACGTCATCATGCCGGATCACATCCACTGCTTCATCCGAATGGCACCCGACCAGACGCTCGGCACAACGATCCGCCTAATCAAGCGTTCGCTGTCGGCAGCCATCACCGACCCGCTGCCTCACTGGCAGCCGGGCTTCTTCGATCACCTTCTGCGGCACAGCGAAAGCTATTCCGAAAAATGGAACTACGTAAAAAACAATCCTGTCTGCGACGGGCTCGTTAGAAATCCGGACGACTGGCCGTATCAAGGGCAGATCACAGAAATCCGATATTAATCGATATCGCTTCCCTTGGGGTAAGCGATACTACATATGTAGCAGCTTACCCGACCGTAGGGAAGAAAACGTTCATTGTTGGCATGTAGCAACGTTTACCCGAAGGGAAACGTTCATTCCATCGCCATTCTCACCACATCCTGCACAACGAGTCCGGCGAGGTGAAAGCCGAAGGTGCCGGTCATGTGGATCATGGAGCCGTTGGTCTGCGCTTTCGTTTCGCTCCAGGCATCAACATCTTCCTCTTCCGGCTCCGATGCGTCACCAAACAGCGAAAAACGTTCCGGCGAATAGACGCACAGACAGTCGCCGTCCGCCCCGCGTTTGCGCAGCCGTTTGCGGACAAACCGCGCCAGTCGGCACCCTTTGCTCTTCCAGATGGAATCCACCTTAATCGTCGTCGGATCAATCTTGGACGCCGCACCCATTGCGGAAAAAAGGGTCGTACCCGCTTCCATAGCGGACGCGATCAGGTTCACCTTGTGCGACAGAGAATCAATCGCATCGATCACGTAGTCGTACTGCGACAGATCAAAGCTCTCACGCGTATCGCGGTTATAAGGAATCGGTTTGGTTTCAATCTGTGCATCGGGATGAATCTCCAGCAGCCGTTTCTTCAGCGCCTCCACCTTGAGCTGACCGATCGTTTTCGACGTCGCCTGCATCTGCCGATTAATATTGGTTTCACAAACCACATCGTTATCAACGATCGTCAGCTTCCCCAGTCCGGATCGGATCAGCGCCTCGGCGCACCAGCTGCCGACGCCGCCAACCCCGAACAGAATCACATGCGTACCCGTCAGCCGCTCCAGAGCCTCATCACCAATCAGTATTTTTGTGCGATGGAATTTCATACCGTTCCGCCCCGTAATTCTGTCGATGAAATATCCTCGCGAAAAATATCTTCGGGAATCGCCTCAAATAAATCTTCAAACCCAACAGGCAAGTCCAGCGTTTCCAAACATTGGAATTTTTCTGTGCCGCAACGCAGTTGCCGGCCAGCGACGAGAAATTTTGTTTCCAGGGTTTGGAAAAGCTCCCACTCGCTTCCGTCGGCGTAGCCAATCAATCGCTCAGCGGTGTCATGCCCCATCACAAAGGTCGTGTTCGGAAACAGCTGCGCCTTCTGCGTAAAGCGCGGTGCACGCGTCAGCGCAACCGGTATATCGCGAATTGCGGACACGCGACGCAGAATTTCGTCTTCCGTGACATCCGGTTTATCCACATTGGCGGCAGAGAGCTCAAACACACCACGTAAACCTGTGATTTCTTCGGCAGCCTTGAGCATTCCGAGATGACCTTTGTGAACGGGATTAAACGATCCGGGCAGAATCAGGTTCTGCTCCGCACCAACCGCCTGCTCGATCAGAACAATCAGCCAGTCGCTCAATAGCTTTTCCTGCTCCGCGCGCGGCGCTTCTGAAAAATAGAGTGCGTAGAGTTTTTCGAACTCTTCGGTTTTAATGCAGATAAACGCGCGGTCATCGCCGCGGCGTTTGCGGTCGGTCTGCAAGGCAGCCGTGCAGCCAACCGACAAATCAAACCTCATTCCGGCCGCAGCCAGTTTCGCGGCCGTATCCAGGGAACAGCTGTGTTCAACGGTTTCGCCGAGAAAACCTGCAAGCGCTTGCGGCGAATACGGAATGCGGACATCGGCGACAAAGTGCGACGCGCCCGGCGTTGAAAGCAACGCATGCACCGCACCCGAGCCACCGCCCGTTACAGCCAAAGAGGCCTTAAAGCCGGAATTCAGAATTTTTGTTATGCGCTCAATATCCATTGAAGAAAACAGATAAAGGTTCTACCCGAGCAGAGCAAGCGCTTCAGTGCAGTTTGATGCCAGCGGGAGTCCGTCGGAAAGTTTGGAAAACTCCCAGAGCTTCCGAATCCTGGAACCGGCGTGAAGGAGAACGGTTTTTTCGGACCGCTTGCTCAGCTCAAGCAGCGCGCCGATTTCGTTGGATTCCAGCCATTCCGCATCGCGCAGGTCCACCACGACTTTCGCAGCGGAAATCTCCGGCAGTTTTTCCAAAGACTGGAACTCGTGATACTCAACGCCGTGTTCGGCCCAATGCGGCGGTGCGGAGGAATCGACTGCCGCCGGAATATTGCGCCCCAGTCTGAGCTGCATCGTCAGCCAGACCGCACGCATCAGGAAGGCGATGTTGGAGGCATAGCGCTTTGTCAGCCGTTTCGGGTTGGTTCCCCAGCGCCACAGCCATTCGCACTGAAGTTTCTGCACCCAGACCGGCGCACGCGTCTGCACGCCGGCAATAAAGTCAAGCGTACCTCCGATGCCGATGGCGACGGGTACGTTCCATGTTTTCACATGCATGTGGTTAAACTTGTCCTGCTTCGGTGCGCCGAATGCCGTAAACAGAATGTCCGGCTTTGCTTCGTCGAGCCGGCGCAGAATTTCGGCGTGCTCCATCTGTTCGAGCGGCGCATATGGAGGCGACCACGCCCCGGCGACTTTCAGATTCGGATGACGTTTTTTGAGCACCTCCATTGCCTTGGCAGCGACGCCTTCGGCCGCGCCGAGGCCGTAGATGCTGATCCCTTCTTTTTCAGCGCGCTCTGCCAGCATCGGCGTAATGTCGCTTCCGGTGACTCGACCCTTGAGTGGCGGACCGAAAAACGGCGCCAGCTTGACAGGCGGGAAGCCGTCCGCAATCACCAGATCGGCTTCGCGCAGAACCGTGCGCAGTTCGGGGTCGGCTTGAGCCAGAACGAGAAAATCCAGATTAACAGTGGCAATGACTCCCGGCCTGCCGGATCGCACACGATCAATCGTCCACTGAATCGCCTCCTCAAAAGTGACATTGTGGAACGGAACCCCAAACAAAACAAACGGCGTCTTCTGCATTCACCGAGAATAATCATTTTTCCCACCCATTGGAAAAATATTTTCCAAGGTTTGGAAACTTTATTGCATCGAGACGCACCGTTTTACCAAACGGCTGAAAAACATTTCCCAATGCCTGGAAAGCAAGTAGGGTTTCTGCGTTATGCCGCTTCTTTCCATACTGCTGATTGCGCTGGGCCTGGCGATGGACGCGTTTGCCGTGTCGATCACCAGCGGAATCACGATCAAAAACCTGAAGGCACGCCACGCCCTGCTTGTCGGCGCGGCGTTCGGGCTTTTTCAGGCGGGCATGCCGCTGCTGGGCTGGGCCATCGGACGCTGGGCCTATGACCTGCTCTCAACGGTGGACTACTGGATCGCGTTTGGACTGCTGCTGTTTGTCGGCGGACACATGATTATTCAGGCGCTGCAGCCCGATGACGAAGACGGCCCGAAAGATCCGCTGCACCTTCCGACGCTGCTGACGCTGGCGGTGGCAACCAGTATTGACGCATTCGCTATCGGGATCAGTTTATCGATGCTGCGTGTGGCCATTCTGACGCCGGTGCTGCTGATCGGACTGGTGACTTTTGTGCTGTCATTTGCGGGTGTTTATTTCGGACGTTATTTCGGCCATTTTAATGAGAAAAAGATGGAAGTGACCGGCGGGCTGGTTCTGATTGGGCTCGGCACAAAAATGCTGATCGAACGCCTGATTGAAAACCAGGAAC
Organism: Tichowtungia aerotolerans; assembly: GCF_009905215.1. Classification (GTDB taxonomy): domain Bacteria; phylum Verrucomicrobiota; class Kiritimatiellia; order Kiritimatiellales; family Tichowtungiaceae; genus Tichowtungia; species Tichowtungia aerotolerans. The sequence goes on from NZ_CP047593.1 coordinate 936,279, forward strand.
TGTTCCAAAGCTCGGAAACCGTCTGGTTTGCATTCGGACTGACGCTCGCCGCCGGAATGGCAACCGGCATCGGCAGCCTTCTGGCGCTGTTTACCCGGAAAAGCAGCACGCGCCGCGCATCACTGCTCTTTGGCCTCTCGACAGGCCTGCTGCTCTGGACGGCCTTCCGCGCACTGCTGCCCATCGCCGAACAGGATCTGGCCAACCCACGGCTGGCAACGGTGATCTTTTTCGGTGGATTTCTGATCAGCGCGCTGATCGACCGGCTGGTCCCGGACTTTGGCAACCCGCACGAACCCATGCTGATTGAGGAACTGAAAGACAACCCCGACTTCCGCCGAACCGGCATGCCCGCCGCACTGGCGATTGCTGCACACAGCTTCCCTGAAGGGCTGGCGGTATTCATCGCCGCGCTGCACGCGCCCGCGCCGGTGGCCGTCGCAGCGGCAGCCGGACTGGCACTGCACAATATTCCGGAAGGCATTTCGACCGCCCTGCCGATGTTCCACGCAACGGGAAGCCGCTCCAAAGCCTGCGTATTTTCATCGCTGACCGGCCTGGCCGAGCCGCTGGGCGCACTGCTCGTCTATACCCTGGTCTACCGGTTTCTCGACAAACAGGCTCTCGGCGTCCTCTCGGCCGCGGGCGCGGGCATCATGGTGTTCATCGCACTCGACGGACTGCTGCCCGCCGCGCACGTTTTCGGAAAATATCATTACGCCGTACTGGGAACCGTACTCGGCATGCTGATTGCCGCCGCCCTATCGGTGCTTTAACAAAAAAAGGAGATTGGAAATGGACAATTCAACCATCTGGTTCGCCTTCGGGCTGACGTTGTTCGCCGGGCTATGCACAGGAATCGGCAGTGCCCTGGCGTTTTTCAGCAAACGCACCAATAAGAGCTTCCTCTCCATCGCACTCGGCTTCTCCGCCGGAGTCATGATTTATGTCTCCATGATTGAGATTTTCTTCAAAGCCAAAGATGCTCTCTGCACGGAAATGGGAGAGCGGCCCGGATACTGGGTCACCGTCATTGCATTTTTCGGCGGCATGGGCGTCAGCGCACTGATCGACAAACTGGTCCCGGATTTTGAAAACCCGCACGAACCTCATGTGGTCGAAGATATGACGGCGCAGGCCCGACAGGAGCACTCCGGAAAACTCCTGCGCATGGGCGTTTTTTCCGCGCTGGCGATCGCCATTCACAACTTTCCGGAGGGGCTGGCCACGTTTGTCAGCGCATTGAAAGACCCGGCGCTGGGAATGAGTATTGCGGTGGCGATCGCCATCCACAACATTCCCGAAGGCATTGCTGTCTCCGTGCCGATTTACTATGCAACCGGAAGCCGCCGCAAAGCATTCGGACTTTCCTTTGTTTCCGGCCTTGCCGAACCGGTCGGGGCACTCGTCGGCTACACCATTCTCGCGCCGTTCATGACCGACACGATATTCGGCATTCTGTTTGCCGCCGTGGCAGGCATCATGGTTTTCATCTCGCTCGACGAACTGCTGCCGACCGCCCGCGAATACGGCGAACACCACCTTTCCATCTATGGTCTTGTCGCCGGAATGGCCGTCATGGCGGTAAGCCTGCTGCTGTTCGTTTAAATGCTCCAATGATTGGAAAAACATTTTCCGACCTTTGGGAAAATCGCTAGGGTGCATCGATTATGAAACGTGATATTGAATGGAAAGAACGGCTGGATGACGGGGTCAAACGCACTGTGCGTGTAAAATTCCCCGGCAAAGGACAGATCAAATGGCAGTTTAAGCGCTCCGACGAAGAATCGTGGGACTACGACACCCCGCCGACCCCGGAAGACTGGGCCGCGCTGGAAGAAAAAGTTGACCATCTCTACCACCGCCGCCGCGCAGCGTTCCGCGATCTCGAACTCGTTCAGACCGAAAGGAAAAAACATGGATGAATTCAAACTGTCGGGAGAAACCATTGATCTGGTCCAGCTGTTGAAAGCCGCGCGCCTGTGCGGAACCGGCGGCGAAGCCAAAATCGTCATTGAAGAAGGGCTGGTTACCGTGGACGGCGAGGTAGAAACCCGCAAGCGCTGCAAAATCCGCCGCGACCAAACTGTCGAATACAACGGCGAGTCGGTCACGGTTGTTTAAAGAGACGTGCCGGAGTGAGGGAGCATTGAATGATTGAACAAAACTCCCGTGACGGCAAACCTTCCATCCATCCACCGCTCCACTAATCCATTCCTTCAAAGGAGTTTCTCATGTTATCGTTTGTCTGTCTGTCCGTGCTGCTCGGGCTCGGTTACTGGTTGCGCCGCAAACTCATCTTTCTCCAGCGGCTCTACCTGCCCGCATCCGTCATCGCCGGACTGCTCGGACTGATCCTGATCAACACGCTGCCCATTCCGGACATATGGACCGCCGGGTGGAGCAGGCTGCCCGGCATTCTGATTAATCTGGTGTTTGCCTGTCTGTTTCTCGGCGTCGAGATTCCCGGCGTTTCCAAGGTTTGGAAAAGCGCGGGGCGACAGCTGGCCTACGGCCAGATCGTCGCATGGGGCCAATACGTTGTCGGCATCGGCATCGCCCTTTTCGCGCTTGCCCCGCTGTTCGGTCTGAATGAGCTCTTCGGCGCGACCCTGCCGGTAGGGTTTGAAGGCGGCCATGGAACCGCCGGCGGCCTCGGTCCGGTTTTCGACGAACTGGGCTGGGCCGCAGGAAAAGATTTCGCGCTCGCCAGCGCCACCGCCGGAATTGTCAGCGCAATCATTGTCGGCATGGTGCTGGTCAACTGGGCGGTTCGCAAAGGCTATGTATCCGAAAAAAAGCCGCCGCACGAAAATATTGAGGAAGAAGACTGGACCGGAAGCATCCCTCACGACCAGCGGCCCAAGGCCGGAAAGCTGACCGTTTCGAGCGATGTCATCGAAGCACTCAGCCTGCATCTGGTCATCGTCGCCGGTGCAATCCTGATCGGCTACGGACTCAAAGAGCTGCTCCTGCTGATCCAGGGCATTATTCCGTTTGCGGAAAAACACGATCTGCTGGGAAGCTTCCCGCTGTTCCCCCTCTGTATGCTCGGCGGACTGCTCATCCAGATTTTTGCCAACCGCTTTGATCCCAACGACCACATTGACCACGGTTTGACCCGCCGCATCCAGAACACATCGCTCGACTTTCTCGTCGTTGCCGCCATCGCCACCATCCGGCTCAACGTTGTTGCACAGGGCTGGCTGCCGCTGCTGATTCTCGTCACCGCCGGGATTCTCTGGAACGTCGCCTGCGTTCTATTCCTCGCCCGCCGCGTTTTCAAAACCGCATGGTTCGAACGCAGCATTGCTGAAATGGGCCAGTCGATGGGCGTCACTGCGACCGGACTGCTCCTGCTGCGCGTGGTCGACCCGGACTATAAAACGCCGGCCGCCGAAGCCTTCGCCTGCAAACAGCTGATGCACGAACCGATCATGGGCGGCGGACTCTGGACCGGCATGGCCATCCCGCTCATCGCCGCCATCGGCGCCGCCCCCGTCTTCGGAATCGCCTGCGCCGCTGTCGCGGTTTGGGCGCTCATTCTATTCATCCCAAAAGGTCGTCGCCATGAGTAAGAGCTGGTTCAAAATTCGCAAGCTTGGCTGGACACCCTGTTCATGGCAGGGATGGGCTACCCTTGTCACATATATGGTCCTGCTGTTTTTTGCACTCGACCTAACTGACACGGCGGCCCGCCGTCTCTGTGGCGCCGCCCTGACCATCGGGCTCATCGGCGTTACCTTGTGGAAAACAAAACGGTAAGCGATCAGCGGCGGAACGTGCGGACAAACTCGCGTAGCTCGGGCGCGCGGAAAAGAAGTGATGCAATCAGATAAGCTGCGCCGCCAATGCCGATGCTGACGGCGACCGCAATGACCTGTCCGATTTTTCCAAGGTTTGGAAAAAGCCCGTATACAAACCAGACAGCGACGCCCATCAGCGCAGCGGCACCAAACGAGCGGGCGGCGGTGGCAGCCACAGCTTTCCACCCGATGCCGCCAAGACGGTGCTGGAGGATCAGTGCAAGACAGCTCATATTGAAGACCGACGAAAGTACGGTGGCGAACGCCAGCCCGGCGTGTTTGACCGCCTGCGGCAGAGTCAGCACAAAGGTGATATTCAGAACCAGGTTCAGCACGACGGCGATCATTCCGACCCGCACCGGCGTCCTGGTGTCCTGCATTCCATAGAAGGCTGGAACAAAAACCTTGGCGAGGCTGAATACGACCAGGCCGGGGGCATAGGCCTGAAGCGCGATGGCGGTCATCCAGGTGGAGGATGTTCCGAAATTTTTCCACTCAAAAATCATCTGCACAACCGGAGTCGCGAGCACCAGCAGACCGACTGACGCAGGGATCATGACGAACAGCAGATGACGCAGGCTGTCGGAGACCGTTTCGCTCATTTTTTCCGGATCTTTCGCCTGCCCGGAAAACGTGGGAAGAAGAACCGTTCCGAGCGCGGTGGCGATAATACCCAGCGGAAAATAGATAAGCCGTTCGCTGAAGAAGAGCGCGGACGGCGCGCCGCCGCCGACCCACAGTGCGAGAGTGCGGTCGATCACGACATTGAGCTGCAGCACCGCCATGCCGAGTGCGGCGGGTCCCATCAGGCGCAGAATTTTTCCAACCTTGGCAGGCTGAGCCTGCACCCTATTCATTCTCCACCCAAGCTTGTACAGCATCGGCCACTGGACGGCCCACTGCAGAAAGCCGGCCAGCAGAACGGCCCAGGCAACTGCGCGTATTTTTTCTTCGGGCGAGGTTCCAATGTTTGGAACAACGAACAAAACCGTACTGATCCAGAGAATATTAAGAATTGCCGGAGCGAAGGCGGACACCGCAAAATGATGGAAACTGTTCAGGATGCCCATGGAGACGGCAGCGAGGCAGATGAAAACCATGTAGGGCATCATGATTTTGAGCAGACCCAGCACCTGAACTGCTTTTTCGCTCTGAACCGGAACAAGAACCGCGAATAAGATTACGGCAAGCGTAATCAGCGTGAGTACGGCGGCAAGCAGAACAAGCACACGGTTGACCAGCTTCCATGCGGCGGGATCGCCTTCTTTCTGCCGGGTTTCCACCAGTACCGGAACGAAGGCGGAGGAAAGAGCGCCTTCCCCAAACAACCGCCGGAAGAGATTGGGAACGGTAAAGGCAACCACAAAGGCATCCATAACCAGAGACGTGCCAAAAAATCCGGCCATGAGCACATCGCGGGCGAGGCCCAGAAAGCGACTCAAAGCAGTGAAAGAACCGACGGTTCCCACCGATTTTAGAATACGCCCCTTATCCATTTAGTCCTCTGCGCCCAGAGTCATCCATGTTTTGCGGGTTGCAAAGACCACCGCCCAGATAATCAGCGCCGTAATCGGTCCGATCCATCCTTTGGAGATCCATTCGCCCGGGCCGTAGAGCCAGATGAGACGGCCCTGATTTTCGGTAAAAAGACGAAAAAGCATCATAACCCAGACCCAGCCGGCGTGCAGGCCGATACAAATGTAGACCGATCGGGTCCACGTGCTCAGCGTCGCCAGTACGGTGCCCATACAGAACAGTGTACAGACTTCCGGCCAGAATGTACTGCCCGCACCGCTAAAGGGGTGGGAGAAAAGCAGGAAGCCGGAAAACCAGCGATTCGTAATTTCCGGCTCTGCGGGTTTGATGAAGTGTACGGCGGCAAACAGCGCGCTGCTCAGCAGAACAGCGGCCACCGGCCCAAAGCTTTTGCGAAATGCCGTCAGAATGAATCCTCGGAACAGAATTTCTTCGATCACACCGATCAGCAGCATCCCGATGATGATCTTCAGCAGTTCCGAAACAACATCACCGTCCACGTTCACCGGGCCATACACGCCGGCAAAAAGGCCAATGGCATAGACAATCAGCATACTGGCCGCGGCCACGATTAATCCGATTCCAAACAGGCGCAGCCAGTCTCTGCGTTTCGGAATTCCGAAATCGGCCCGGCCGCCCATGCCGCTCAGACGATAGGCCGGAGCCAGAAGACCGAGCACCAGAATCAGCACGATGCGATCATTGACACGTCGAAACGGCGAGGTGAAAACGGAATCGGCGATATCCGCCCAAAACAGGTTGGTTCCGGCAGCTTCTGACTGATGAACCCACTGCATAACCTCTGCCGCACGGGACTGAACCGCCATGTAGATCCATGGAGAAACCAGTGCAGCGAGCAGTGGTGCAGCACAAAAAATGAGCAATAATGCGAACAGCGGCTTAAAACGATCTCTATTCATGATACATTTTCCAAGGTTTGGAACTCGTCACAATATAGCGGCTTTCGTATTTTAGGCGACAGAATTTAGAGATTTAACCCCGACGGATCTGATTCTTATGGAAAATAAAAAAACTCCGGGCCGCCTGCTGGCAGGCGATCCTCACATCGTGGCAGCCTCATATGAGGAATTCAACAGCATCCCGGTCAATCTGGATCTGACCGACCGGCCCGGTCTCCCGCCCCGCACAAACCTGCAAACCATCGACAAAGCCGTCCGCGTGTCCGGCCCGGGAACATTTGCCGGGAAATCGACCACAACGATTACCTTCGAGCCAACCGAGCGCGAAGGCTGGTGGCTCGACCGCACCGACCAGCCGGATTCACTCCCGATCCGCATAGCCGTTGACAACGTCTGGACGACCGGATCGATCGTCAGCAACATCGTGCTGCGCGCCGGAAATCCGCACAATTATGTGCGTATGGTTGAGCATGTCATTGCGCTCCGCATGGGACTCGACATCGACAACCTGATGATCAAAATCGATTCCGGAGATCCGCCGCTGTTTGAGCGCGGCAGCCTCGACCTGCTTGAAGCGCTCGACAGCGCCGGCCGGCGCACTCTTCCCGGCACGGTAAAATACGTCACGGTCAAAGAGCCGGTTACGCTGGGGTGGGATCGCGGACAATTCCTGACTCTCTCACCGCTCAGCGGCACAGAGCCGAAACTGACGGTTGATGCCGCGGTCAACTTCCCAAACGCCATTGGGCAGCAGCGCATTGTGTTCCCGGTAAATCACGAAACTCTTCAGAGCGGCGCAGAGGCGCGCACCAATACGCCATATGGAAAAATGCTCTACTGCAAAACCATCGGGAAAATCTTCGCCGATATCCGGAACCTGGGCTATACCGACAAAAATATTCTGATCGCCAAAAAAGGCCGGTACCACAACGAACCGCGCCTGGTTCATGAAGGGAAATCACTGGAAGCGGTTTGGCACCGCGGAGTGCTCGATCTGCTGGCGGCAATCGCGCTGGTTCCAGACGCACGTTTTGTTGGAGAAATCACTTCCTACAAAGCCGGACACCGCCTCGACTGCGACCTCGTCACGCAGCTCTATCTGAACGATCTTCTCACGCCGGTCGGAAACGAATGAATCCATTCCGCGAGAAAACTGAATACCGCCTGACAAAAGGCTTCTTCCTGATTCTGCGCCTCTGTCCCGAGCCGGTGATTTACGGTGCGTGCCATATGGTTGCCTCTCTGACCTACCGGCTCGGCACCCAGCGCCGGAACCTGACCCTCAGGAATCTGGAGCTGGCCTTCCCGGAGAAAACCGAAAAGGAACGGCTCCGGATCGCCCGGGCGGCATATAAACATTTTGGACGACTGATTGCAGAATCCGCGATGATTCTGGCAGAAAAGATCCATCGCGAAAAACTGCTGGAAATGGTCGACGGAGAACAGATGCAGAAACTGCTCGACCTGGAAGCCGGAACCGATAAAGGCATCCTGTTCATCACCGGTCATCTGGGAAACTTTGAGCTGCTTGCGCATTACACCGGCATGCTGTTCAAACGGCAGGGACACGTCGTGGCCCGACAGGGAAACAACCGGCTGATTGATGAAAAAATCGTCACTCCCATGCGCGAATCGTTCGGCAACAAAGTGGTCCACAAAAAACGTGCCCTGCCGCGCATTGCCCGGGCCTTGAAAAGCGGCGGACACGCCGGACTGCTGATCGACATCAAAACCAATGCCCGGGAAGGCGTTCCGGTCCGGTTCTTCGACAAAGAAACCCTTGGCATCAAATCATCAGCGTATCTGCAGCTGAAACTCGATCCACTGGTTGTGCCGATGACCATGGTGCGTGCGGAATCCGGGCGATACCGTCTGATCGTCAGCGATCCGGTGGTATGGCAGGATAACGGACAACCGGTGGAAGAGCAGATTACCGAACTCACTCAGATTCACCAGACCGAGCTTGAAAAACTGATCCGCCAATATCCGGAGCAGTGGTTCTGGATGCATAACCGTTGGAAGCTATGATGAAGGCATTGATTCTCACAGACGGCAAGCCGGGACATTTCAACCAATCGGTTGCATTCTGCAAAAACACCGGCATCGATTATGAACTCGTTGACGTCAACTACCGCAGCAAAACCGCTAAAGCGCTCTCGTATCTTCTCGACCGAATGGGGCTCTACACAAAGAAGCTCTTTCAGGTTTCAGGCCTTGAGTCTCAGACTTCCGGCTTTGACCTGATCATCTCCACAGGATCAACGAGCTTCTACCCCAACAAAGTCCTCTCAAAAGAACTGGCTCTTCCCAACATTGCGATTCTGAACCCGCAGGGATACCGCCCGGATTTCAACGCCATTCTCTGCCCGGCCTATGATCATCCGCCCAAACGAAACAACGTCATCGAACTGCCGCTCAACCTCTGTGCGGCAGACCAGACGTTTTTTGAGGAAAAGGCTGAAGAATTTGAGCAGAAGCATCCAGCGAAAGGCCCGGCGGCCGGATTTATCATCGGCGGTCCCAATGCCGTCTCGGAAATCAACGCCGCCGAACTGAAAGAACAATTGGAAAAGGCCTTCGAACTGACCATTGGCTGCGAGCGATGGGTGACCACCTCCCGTCGAACCCCGAAAGAAATCGAGGCTCTGATCGAGTCACTGCCGTTCGACTACACACTCATCAACTCGCGGGATTCCTACAACCCGGTCCCCGCCTTCATTCAGCTTTGCGATCATCTGTTCGTCACCTCCGATTCCGCGTCCATGGTCAGCGAAGCCGCCAGCTTCGGTTCCGCACGCGTCGAAATCCTGATGAACCGCCAGCTCAAAACACCCAACAAATTCCAGGAACTTTTCCAAGGCCTGGAAAAACGCGACGCTGTTCACATTTTCGACGGAACACTCGGCCGCGCCGATCAAAAGGTCGACCTGACCCCGCAGCTGCAGCTGGCACTCAAACGAGTGTCCTGATCCTGTGAGTAAATATGTCGACGTTGTAAAAACACAAAAAAGCCCCGCCGGAATTGCGGGGCGTTTGTAAAACCAAAGAGCGTCAGTCCTCGTCGCCGGACTTTTCCTGCGTCTGTTTTTTGCCTTTCAGCTCCTCGCCGGTCAGGAAGCCGTCTTTGTTTTTGTCCTTGGCAGCAAACTGCTTTTCCACGGCAGTGCGGTTAAACTCCCTGCCCGCGTTCTTCATCATCTTTTCGCGTGCAGAACAGAATTCCTCTTTACTGACTTTGCCGTCGGAATTGCTGTCCATCGGTGTCTTTTTCTGCTCGGCGAAAGCTCCGCCGGCAACCATCACAGCAGCCATTAATACCGAAACCAATATTCTATTCATAGCCCGCCCCTTCTTCTGTGACATCACAGCGTCCGGCTCCCTCACGGGAACTCTGATCTGCAAAACGGCGTATATTCCTTTCGGCCGCGGAATTCAACTGCAATATTCTCAATGACATTCAATTTTAACGCCCTCGATCCGTCGAATAACAGAGCGGATCACCGCGTCATAAAGAGCACCTTTCAGCACCACATCCTCGACACCGGCATCGATGCTGGGATTGTCGTTCACTTCGATAACAACCACCCGGCCATCGATCTGTTTCAGGTCAACCCCGTAGAACCCGTCCCCAATCAGGTTGGCGGCTTTGAGGGCCGTCTGTACCACGTCCGCCGGGGCCTCTTCCACCGGCAGGCAATCGCTTTTTCCGAACCGGCGGCTGTGCGCTCCGCTCCAGTTGTAAATCTGCCAGTGTCCGCGCGCCATATAATATCGGCAGGCATACAGCGGTTTGCGATCCAGAATGCCGATGCGCCAGTCGAACTCTGACTGCATGAACTCCTGTGCAATAATTAAATCGGACTTCTCAAGCAATCCTGTCAGCTTTTCATAAAACTCCGTTTCATTCCCGGCCTTCACAACACCCTGGGAAAAAGCGCTGTCCGGCTGCTTCAACACACACGGGAACGAAATTCCCATCTCCGCCGGAGTGTTTTTGGGCGACTCTTTCTGGAGGATTACAGTGCGCGGCGCAGGCAGTCCTGCCTGAGCCAGCCGCTCTGCCAGATAGACCTTGTTGGCACAGCGCAGAATCGACCAGGGATCATCAATCACCACCAGTCCTTCGGCATGAGCCTTCCGGGAAAAACGGTAGGTATGATGATTCACCAACGTCGTCTCGCGAATAAACAACGCATCGAATTCCGAAAGCCGGCTGTAGTCGGCTTTGGTGATGAATTCGGTATACACATTCAGCTTATCGGCAGCTTCCACAAATTTTTTCAGCGCCTTTCTGCAGGACGGGGGATTGGGCTCATCCGGATTGATCAGAATGGCCAGATCGTAGGCGTATTGCTGAATCCGGCTTTTCGGAAACCGTTTGCGGGAAAAATAGCTTCGGGCAAAATCGCAAATATGCTCTCGATCCCCGGCGGGAATCTGGGCAATTGAAATCGGCACGATCTGCTGAATCAGCCACTTTCCGCTGAACACAAAATTCACCTTGAGCAGCGGCGCCTGAAACAGATTATAAAGCGCCCGCCCAACAAACCGGTCTACCGGCCGAACCGTCTGGCCAAAATAGACATGCAGCACAAATTCTTTTTGCGGCACGTCTGAAAATGTCTTCTGGACAAGAGCATCGATATCTTCGGCAATCGTGCGGATGATCGTCTGCGACTTGAAATCCTGCATCGTGGTCACAGTCGGGATGGCCCGGTGATCGCGGGCGGCGGCCAGCAGCGACACATAATAGCCGACCGACTGATAGCGGTAGGAACGGCAGAGGTTGAAAACGCGCGCGTTTTTGATCGACGCATACCGGCTGTCACTCAGGTAGTCTCTGGCAGAAACCACCTCCACCTCATCAAGATCAAAGGTCCAATGATCCGGATTATTCAGAACAATCAGGTTACGAACGGCCACAGACACTCTCGCTTTTCTGGTCCTGCTTCAGGACCCTGTGCATCCGGACCGCGTGGCGCCCCGGAGAATAATAATCCTTCAAAACACGAACGATCTCAAACCCGAGCCGTTCATACCAGCCGGTCAAAACCCGGTTTCGGCGATCCGCCTCGAGCGTCACTGCCCGGCAGCCGTTCCTGCGGGCCACCAGAACCGCGCGCCGCACCAGGCGACGTCCCGCACCGCTGCCGCGAAATGCCGGCAGAACCGCCAGCGAATAAATACGAATGGAGCGGGCGTGATGATGCAGGATCATCGCACCCGCAACCAGCCGCCGTCCTTCGTGCGACACAACCGCCAACCAAACACTTTGTGCAGGACTGACCAGGCTGCGCCTCAGCGACCTCCGGGAAGCCCGGCGGCTGCCTCGGAAACAGCGGATTTCAATCAGCTCAAGTGCCGGCAAATCCGCCGGCACCGCCAAACGTACGCTCAATGAATTCATGCGCCTCGATTCAATTTTAAAGCGCCTAATACTCCTGTTTCACGTCCCTGCCAATCTGAAAATCATGTAAAGAAAAAAACCGTTCGAAGTGTGCCGGACGGCCGCCCGGAATTCTCCAGCCATTGGAAAAATACGGCGCAGAAACCCCCATGTCTGGAACCCGAAAAATCGGTTTTTTCTATATTTTTCCGACAACATTCCCGCCGGATTGGTTCGGACCTTCCCTTGACATGACCTCTTCGTTTGTTAGGTTGAAAAGGATTGATGTCTGTGTGCGGAGTTTTTTTTCAGGCATTACACAATATAAAAAAGGAAAACTCACAACACGATCCGCACATCTGTTTTTTTTCGGGGCCGCGCCTCATTTTCCTCAGTTCACAGGAACCCAAGGAGACATATGAGCCCGAGCCCCATCTATAGCGAACAACAGCAGGAACTGGCCGAACAGATCGACGAAAACACAACCCTCGGCAACTGGAAAGACTGGAAGTGGCAGCTCCAGCACTCGATCCGGGACATCGCCACGTTCGAAAAACTGCTGGATGTTGAATTCACCCCTGAAGAGCGCAAATCGCTCGAAGAAACCGTCGATAAATTTCCGCTGAGCGTCACGCCCTATTACCTCTCTCTGATCGACCGCGAAGACTTCCGCAACGATCCGGTCTTCAAACAGAGCATCCCGTGCCCGAGCGAACTGATCATCGGCGAACACGACATGGCCGACCCGCTGCACGAAGATGCCGACAGCCCGGCACCGGGCATCACCCACCGCTATCCCGACCGCGTGCTGTTTCACATCAGCAACGTCTGTTCGATGTACTGCCGCCACTGCACCCGCAAGCGCAAAGTCGGCGATCAGGATTTCATCCCCAACAAGGAAACCATCGAAGCCGGACTCGAGTATATCCGCAACACGCCGCAGGTTCGCGACGTCCTGCTTTCCGGCGGCGACCCGCTGATGCTCTCCGATGATTATCTGGACTGGATTCTCACCGAAGTCGGAAAAATCAAGCATGTCGAGGTCATCCGCATCGGAACCCGCATGCCGGTGGTCCTGCCCTACCGCATCACACACGATCTGGTTCAAATGCTCAAAAAGCATCAGCCGCTCTGGATCAATACGCACTTCAACCATCCGCGCGAAATCACCACGTCATCCCGCTCCGCGCTGCAGATGCTGGCCGACGGAGGCTTCCCGCTCGGCAACCAGACTGTACTGCTCGCCGGCGTCAACGATTGTCCGCGCATTATCAAAACACTGGTTCATAAACTGGTGCAGAATCGGGTGCGGCCTTATTACATCTACCAGTGCGACCTTTCCGAAGGCCTCACTCATTTCCGCACCCCGGTCAGCAAAGGTATCGAAATCATCGAAAGCCTCATCGGCCACACCAGCGGCTTTTCCGTCCCGACCTATGTGGTCGACGCACCCGGCGGCGGCGGAAAAATTCCGGTCATGCCCAACTACCTCATTTCGTGGAGCACACACAAAGTGATTCTGCGCAACTACGAAGGCGTCATCACCAGCTATCAGGAACCCGATTCCTACGAACCGATTTTCTGCGACCGCAAATGTGACAACTGCCAGCTGACCCTCAAGCTCGACGATGCCGATGAATACCAGTCCATCGGCATCGAAAAACTGCTCAGCTATGATGACAAAGCCATCTCTCTGGTTCCATCCGGCAACGAACGGTATAACCGCCGCGACGAAGCCCCTGACTCCGTCCACGCATGAACCTGACACACCTCTACATTCTGCTCGTCGGGCTGATCACGCTCTTTGCAGCGTGGCCCGCCCTTCGGCGTCTGCGAATTCTTCAGGATCAGCGGCGGGAGTCCATTAAACGCCATCCCGAACCGGGCGCGGTCCCGGCACGCACCCGCAAAAAAGCAGTCCGGGAACAGCAAATCCGTCGGATGGAATCCCGCATCAGCATCACCCGCCGGACGCTGATCGCTCTGTTTCTGCTCTCGGGCATCTCAATCAGCGCCATCCCTTATCTGGCGCAGCTTGCGCCGGCCGTTCTGCCGATCATCATCGCCGCCGTTTCCGTCGTCATCGGAGTCGCCGCGAAGCCGATCATTGAAAACATCACCTGCGGGCTGGTGCTCTGTTTCGGCAAACTCGCCCGCATCGGCGACACCGTTGTTATCGACGACGTCTACGGCACCATCGAGGACTTCACCCTCACACACAGCGTTGTTAAACGCTGGGACTCCCTGCGCTACGTCGTCCCCAACAGTTCCATGATGACCAAGGAATTCGTCAACTATTCACTGTACGACAACAACCGCTGGGTCTATGTCGAATTCTGGATCGACTATCAGGCCGACATGGAACTGGTCGAACGCCTCGCCAAAGAATCCCCGCTCGGAAGCCAGTACTATTCAGATCGTGAACCGCCGCGATTCTGGGTGGCCGAAACCGGCCGCGAAGGCGTCAAATGCATGGTTGTGGCCTGGGCCGTGACCCCCGCCGACGGCTGGATGCTCAGTCACGACATCCGAAAAGCACTCGTGTTCAAACTCAAGCAGCACGACATTATCACACACACGCATCACATCCATATGGATCGGCCTATGGAACCCATCACATCATGACCTGGATTGATTACATCATTTTCGCGTTCTATATGGCCGCCATCATTGGAATCGGCTTCTACTTCTTCAAAAAGAACAAAGATCACGAAGACTACTACGTCGGCGGACGCGATATTTCGCCCTCGCACGTCGGACTCTCCATTGCCGCCACGGACGTCGGCGGCGGCTTTTCCATCGGACTCGGCGGACTCGGGTACGCCATTGGACTTTCCGGCAGCTGGCTGCTCTTCACCGGACTGATCGGCGCGTGGCTTTCGGCCGTCTTCATCATTCCGCGCGTCAAAAAAGTAGACCGGGCACACGGCATGCTCACCTACCCCGACTTCCTGGCCCATCGCTACGGCCGAGGCGTCGCCCTGCTCGCCGCGCTCATCTCCGGCATCGGTTACCTCGGCTTCACCGGCGCACAGGTGCTCGCCGGAGCCAAACTCATGGCAGGGACCGTCCTGCCGGATGCAGTCTTCGGCATTGATCCACTTAAGTTCGCCCTCGTCGTCATGGGTGCTGTGATTGTGCTCTACACCGTCCTCGGTGGAATCAAAGCGGTCATCTACACCGACACCGTCCAGTGGATTGTGCTCTTTAGCGGACTGCTCTTTTTCGCGCTGCCCGCCGCCCTCTGGAAAATCGGAGGCGTCGCCGCGCTGTGCGAGGCGCTGCCTGCCGGGCACCTCAGCCTGATGAAGGTCGAACCCATCACATTCATCAACTGGATGATCACGATCATTCCAATCTGGCTCATTGGCATGACCCTCTACCAGCGCATGTTCGCCTGCCGCGATGAACGCGCCGCAAAGAAAGCGTGGTACCTTGCCGGACTGTTTGAGTACCCGGCCATGGCCTTTATCGGAGTCGCGCTCGGAGCCTGCGGCCGCGCACTGTTCAGCGGCATCGAATCGGAAATGGCCGTGCCGATGCTCATCAAAACCGTCCTGCCGGTCGGACTGACCGGCATCGTTGTCGCGGCCTACTTTTCCGCCGTCATGTCCACCGCCGACAGCTGCCTCATGGCCGCCTCCGGAAACTTTGTGAACGATCTGCTCGAGAAGATGAGTTCCAAACCCTGGAAAAGCAGAACACACGTACTCATTTCACAGGTCGCCACGCTCGTCATCGGCGTTGCCGCCATCATCCTGGCTCTGTCTTTCAAGACCGTGCTCGACGGCATTCTGCACGCCTACGCCTTTATGGTTTCCGGCCTGACCGTTCCGACGCTCGGCGCCTTTTTCTGGAAACGCAGCACATCTGCAGGAGCACTGGCGGCCATGCTCGCCGGCGGCGGTCTCTCATTGACGATTCTGCTCATCGGCACCGACCCGCCTCTCGGCCTCGCGCCCAGCTTTTACGGAATCCTGCTTTCCGCAATTGTGTTCATCTCGGTTTCGCTGTTCACGTCCGCCAAGAGCTAAGCGCGGCCGCAGCCATTCATGGCAATCAGACGTTGTGCGCTGCCCAGGATTTCGTTAGCGTCTTCTGCAGACAGAAAGGGACAGTATATGAAATCGACTCTGATTCTCACGATTCTTACCGCCGGATTAATGCTCAACACAGGCTGCGAAAAACAAGAGGATAAATCGGTGATGACCTCGCCGGCCGAATCGTCGAACAAACTGTCTGGCGCCAAAACCGAAATTCAGAAAACCGCACAGGCCGTTGTTGAAGACGCAAAGGAAACGGTTTCATCATATACCGCCAAAGCGGAGGACGTGGCGAAGGAAACCGTTCAGTCGTATACCGTCAAAGCAGAAGAGATCCTGAGTGAGATCACCGAACCGGTCACTGCGGTTAAAGAAAAAGTTGCGACATACAGCCAGCCCGAGCTGATGGCCCGCGTTGAACAATACAAACAGAGCATTCTGGAGAAAAAAGAACAGCTTTCCGGGCTGACCAGTCAACTGAAAGACCTGTCGATGATGGAGCTCCTCAGTGAAAAAGGAGCCGCTCTGAAAGAGCAGGCCTCCCGGTATACCGAACAGCTGAGTGCGCTCAAAGAACGCTACGGCATCTATATCGACAAGCTCAAAACCCTGGGAGTCAACCTCCCCGACCTCCCGCTTTAGTCTTCGGTTTTCTTTTGCTCAAACCTGAGCGCAAGGGAGTTGATGCAGTAGCGCAGGCCGGTCGTCGCGGCCGGACCGTCATTGAACACGTGCCCGAGATGACTGCCGCAATTGGCGCAAAGCACTTCGGTGCGGATCATGCCGTGGCTGAGATCCCGCCGTTCGATGACACTTCCGTCTGAAACCGCCTGATCAAATGCAGGCCAGCCGCAGCCGGAGTGAAATTTGGATTCAGACGTGAACAGTTTGGCTCCGCAAGCGGCGCAGCGGTAAACGCCCGACTTGTCGAGATCCGTGTACTCGCCGGTAAACGGACGCTCTGTCCCCGCTTCGCGCAGAATGCGATACTGCTCCGGCGTCAGTTCTTTTCGCCACTCAGCATCCGTTTTGTGAACGGGAAATTGATCGCTCATAACCGCCTCCTCTGATTTTGCACAGGAACAAAACAGGAACATAAGACACAGGCCTGTGGAGGGAATACATTTCACCGCATTAATCACTGCCTGCATATCCACCTCCTCTGTTTTTTCATCATCCCAAGTCTGTTAGGATAGACATCAGCCGCTCCGCATCCGTTAGATCTTCAAATACGTAATCTGCCCCCGCCTTTTCCAGGGTCTGGACATCAAAAATCCCGGTGGCAACGGCAATAGAAATCATTCCATTGGCCGTGGCAGCCTCGACGTCGCGAGGCGTGTCGCCGACCAGAACAGCATTCGCAGGATTCCCCGCCCGCTCCAGCGCCAGTCGCGCAATCTCAACACGATCGGGATGATCGCACCCGCAGCCGAATCCGTCCGGCTCAAAATAATCCAGCAGCCCGGCATACTTCAACTTGGCTTTCGCGGTCGCCTCGATATTGCCGGTCACCACGCCCAGCTTCCAATGCCTGCAAAGCTCTGGAACTATTCGGGCGATATTTGGAAAAAGTTCGGGCGGGGTTTGTGCCAAATGCTCGTCCAGCCGAACGCCGAGCCGTTCAAAAAATGTTTTTTCCATCTCCGGCGTGGAGCTCTCGCCGCGCTCGGCACAGATGCGGCGGAAAACGTCGAGATCGGTCGCGCCGTAAAAATTAATGTGCTCTACGCCCTGATCCCAACCGAGCGCTTCTTCGAACGCCTGACGGAATGCTTTGCGCCCGGCGCCGCGCGCGTAGAGCAGCGTGCCGTCAATATCAAAAAAAATCCACCCCTGTTCTTTTTCCATAATCCCCTTCTCTCGCCTTTACAAAACTGGTAAAAACCTCCGCTCAGATTTCGACTTTAAAGAAAGAAGGAATAGAATCATGTCTAAAACCTATAAAATTACACTTCTGCCCGGCGATGGAATCGGGCCGGAAGTGGTTGCTGAAAGTGTCAAACTGCTCGATGTCATTGCCGAGAAGTCTGACTTTTCGTTTGAGTACACCGAAGCCCTCGCCGGCGGCGCAGCCATTGACGCCAGGAACGATCCGATGCCGCAGGAAACCATTGACGCCTGCAAAGCGTCCGACGCCGTCCTGCTCGGAGCAGTCGGCGGACCGAAATGGGACGATCTCACCGGCGCCATGCGTCCGGAGTCCGGCCTGCTGAAAATCCGCAAGGAACTGGCCGTGTTTGCCAATCTGCGTCCGGTGGCCGTTCCGCCGTCGCTGGCAGAGTCCTCTCCGCTGCGCCCGGCCGCCGTCATCGGCGTCGACCTGCTGACCGTCCGCGAACTCACCGGCGGCATCTACTTCGGCCAGCCGGTCGGCAACGACGGCAACGAAGCCTTCAACACCATGCGCTACAGCGTCGAAGAAATCGAACGCGTGGCCCGCGTGGCGTTCGAATGGGCACGCAAACGCCGCAACAAAGTGACATCCGTTGATAAAGCCAACGTACTGGAAGTCTCCCGTCTCTGGCGTGATACAGTAAAGGCCCTGCACAAAAAGGAATTCTCGGATGTCGAGCTCGACCACATGTATATCGATAACGCAACCATGCAGATGGTGATTAATCCGCGTCAGTTCGACGTCATCCTGACCGGCAATATTTTCGGCGATATTCTTTCCGACACCTCCGCCACACTCGGCGGATCGCTCGGGCTGCTGCCTTCCGCCAGCCTCGGAAAAGGCACCGGACTGTTTGAGCCGGTTCACGGATCGGCTCCCGACATTGCAGGACAGGGCAAAGCCAATCCGATCGCGATGATTCTTTCCACCGCGATGATGCTCGACGATCTGGGCGAAGGAAAAGCCGCGACCGCTGTCCGACAGGGGCTCGAAGCCGCGCTCGGCCACAACCTTCGTACCGCCGATCTCTGCCACGAAGGATATACCCCGGCATCCACCTCAGAAATGGGAGAACTGATCCGCACCGAAACACTGCGGCATCTTTAATCGACCAGCCCTCACACCCCGCATTTCTGTCTCAGAATGCGGGGTGTTTTGTATCTACGCAAAAAGTCGGGATCTCTACTACGCCCCCGCATCAAACGACGTTTTGCGATATTTTCCCAAGGCTTGGAAAAAATTCCAGACATGGAGGGACCGCATCCTCGCGGGCCGGGCTCTGGGGACCTCGCCCGTCCCCCAATTCCAAACCTTGGAAAAGGCCTCCTGCGAATCAGAAAAGTCCAGCCTGAGCAGGCGGTTCGTTCACTGCAGGCAAACGGCAGCAGGCTTCTAAAAACAGAATCGGACTGCGGCCTATTTTCACAAAATCATGGGTGGAAAAATCATATGTACCCCGCATTGCGGCAATGCTCGAACAACCCAAAACATTAATTCAATAGGACCGATGCCTTCGCCACCGGATGTGTCGGCTCCAGAGCGCGGCATCCGCCCAACCCAGATTAACCACATCAACCAGCAGAATTTTTAATGCGCTGACCATCTGAATCATCTGCCAGTCCTGCAGAGAGTCATTGCGGCCTAACACATTCAGGTACTGATCGAGATAGGCCGCATCGACTTCGCATAATTTGCGCCCTTCAAGACCATACACAACCTGCTGAGCACGGCGCGCCGTCCATTCCGCCGCATATCCGGAAAGGCCGTGTTTATTCACTGAATCAGCATAACGACCCCAAAACACAGACTCTTTACCGGTCATTTTTCTTTCAACCAACCTTTCAAAAAGGTAAGCTACCTATCACATAAACAACACTGGCTTAAAGAAAGAAATAGGTCGCAAACAATGCGACCTAATCCACTGTTCGAGAACAAAATATGAAACAGGATCAAAACAAATTAAGTCTGAGCGCGAAACTGGCCAAAGGTTTTTTGTCCGGAGGAGAAAACTCCAAGATATTCTCCGTACTGTTCATGATTATTGCACTTGCATGGTTCATCCTTGGCATCAAATACGATCAACCTAAGAATCTTATCTTCGCTACTGCTTTTGGAATGATTGCTCTCATTTGGTTTTTGAAAGCGGGCTGTACAGAACTGCTTGAGAAGTTATACACAAAAAAGGACTCGAACCAGAAAGTTGAACTTACGGAAAACCCCGGTGGTGATTTTTAGAATCACAAGTTCGCACCAAACGGAAGTCGGCACGGCCTTTTCCGAAGCTCACTTTTGACGTTCGCTAGCAATATGAGTATAAAACTAAAAATAGGAATTGGCCTCCTTGGTGCGGCGATAATCGTTCTGCTGATAGTTTTGTGCACACCTATACAGGGAACATCTAAGCAGTATGCTAGGCGTGTACTTTTCCCTCGCGCAACAAAAGCTGATATTGTGGCAATCAATACAAGCCTAGATCAGTACCGAATTGATACAGGCGCATACCCTGACCAGTTGTTGAACCTATCTCAAAACTCTGGCGCTAAAAATTGGAATGGGCCATATATACGTGAAAACAAACTGTCCGACCCGTGGGGACAACCGTTCCATTATGAAATAATCAATAACATACCAATTGTAGTATCGCGAGGACCTGATGGGGAACTATGGTCACCTGATGATATTGAAACAGCATTAAGACAAAAACTAAGCGAACCAATCAAGTGACCCTACGTGATGACCCGGTCGGTCAAAATTGAACCACAAGACACGAGGGTCCTCTCAGACGTTCGCTGAAATAAAATGAAAACAAAAAATATAGCATGGGTTCTCCTGAGTATTCTGGCATTAGCGGTTGTATGTGGCATCACTCTTTCAGCCCTGAAAAAAAGAAAAGTCAACAAAGAGTTTGAGCGACAGGTGATTCAATCATTTGAGAATGACATCGAGCTTCAACGACAATTGGCCATGCAAAGCATCACGAATAACACTGAGTGTTCTTATTACACCCATGCCGTCTTCCCAGAAGAGACGATCTGCGATATTGCAAACATGTATGGTGTGTCACAAAAAGAAATCATGAGCATTAATAAGATCACCGATGGGGCGCATCTTAAACCAGGAACAGTTCTAATGATTCCAATTAAAAATTGAGAATATAACCACAGCGAACAAATCAAGTGAGCCTACGTGATAACGCCCGTCGCCCAGATGAAGCACACTTCACGAGGCTCCTTTCAAACGTTAGAAGGACCGACGGGGTTAAACCTCTGGTGGGGAACCGGTAATGATTGTTAAGGGGCGCACAAGTTGAGTAAAAGTTGTTTGAGTGGTAATCTTAAAATCCCGGCGGCATAACGGAGTTGATGGCGACCGGGATTTTAAGATTACCGCAACGTTGAAAGGTACTAATTGAATTTTTTTGTGCGGGGCGACTGGAACAGCGTCACGTAGAAACTGTGCGATGCGGGGAAGCACACAATGGAGTCGAACTTGAAGCGCCCCCGTCGCTCCAAGTTCTAACAATGGCATGCAGCTGACCGGGTTGACATTGGATTGATTCAGGCGAAGCTGGCCGCCCGGCAGCTGATGCCTGTTACGTTGGCAGCAAAAAATATGAAAAATTTAATTCCAGTAATAACACTGATCGTTGGAGTCGGAATCGGATGGGGAATTGCGACCTACCAATCCCGTTGCGCATTCCAAGAAATACAGAAAACGTGGACTCCTGAGTTTCGGGAACTGGTGACGCAAAGCGTCTCCATTGGAAAAACAATGACGAAAGACGAACTGCAGGAACTGCGCAAGTTCGCAATCAAAACGGGAAGCAAAAAGGTCACTGACC
Source organism: Tichowtungia aerotolerans (assembly GCF_009905215.1). Taxonomy (GTDB): domain Bacteria; phylum Verrucomicrobiota; class Kiritimatiellia; order Kiritimatiellales; family Tichowtungiaceae; genus Tichowtungia; species Tichowtungia aerotolerans. Next base: position 957,705 of record NZ_CP047593.1, read on the forward strand.
TGAACTCTCAAGCTTATGCAGAAGCAAAGCACGCCTTGCTGATGAAGAAATTGATCGAGAATGGGGAGGTGGATGAGGCCCTTTCGTATTCCTTGTCCTGCCTAGGACGTTTTATAGAGCAATACGACCGAGGTGATTTCGAAAATGACATTAACGAAGAACTGGCAGACAAGCTGGCAGATCACATAAAATCTGCCAACCAGTGCCCACACTCTATCACCGCCTCCGGCGGTTCAGAGTGATGCTGATCGTTGGAATCACATAGATGAAAATTTATTTAAAAACATTACGATGGTGTATCGGGGCGGCTGTTCTTCTGCCACTAATTCTCGCTGTTCCCAAAATCTATCCTCAGCTATACCTGCTCATGAACCCGCTGGTTTATTTTTGCGCCTATATCGCACTTTTCATCTGGGCAGGAGCAAAAGCATCGCAGGCAAATTATTCAATAATTCATTCTGCATTTGCTGGCACAGCAGTCTTGTTGGTCTCCCAGATAGTAAACACACCACTACGATTTATTTTTTCGGCTACAGCAGCAACAGAAACCAGACCCCCATGGGGCATCGCAATCCATGCCAGCCTTCAGTCTATCCTTGTTTTTTGTTTCTGCTTCCCGATTGCTCTAGGATTTTCAGCATTAGGTGCATATTTAAACTCCGGTAAAACAAAAAATTCCAACCAGAAAGTTGAACTTACGGAAAACCCCGGTGGTGATTTTTAAAATCAAAAGTTCGCACAGAGCGAAAGTCGGCACGGCCTTTTCCGAAGCTCACTTTTGACGTTGGAATTGAAAAATGATCTATCAACCAATTATAGCTAATGCAGGCGTTCCAATGATCGCCTTAGAAATGCCGTTGATGCTCATAGCGCTCATTCCGGTTATTGTCGTAGAATTATTCGTAGCAAAACGACTCTGTGGGCTAAGCTGGAAAAGGATCACTCTAGGCGTTTCAGCCGCAAACATCGTTTCAACGCTCATAGGGGTTCCTTTGTCGTGGGGCCTCATGCTTGGATTACAATTGCTCACCACAGGAGGTGGCGGGTACAGCGGCCCTCTTGCGATGCTCGTAGCTGTTACCGTACAAGCGGCATGGTTACTTCCGTATGAAGAGCATTTAAACTGGATGGTTCCGACAGCAATGATGGTGCTATTTATTCCCGCCTTTCTTATTTCGGTTTGGTCAGAACGCCTTTTATGTCAGCTCTTTTGGAAGGACACCGAGCGAACAGTCATCAAAAGGGCTGTTTGGATTTTCAATTTGGTTTCATACGGGATATTAACGGCAGGGGTATTTATTTGGCTGATGATTTCTATCACCTCAAAAACAAACTAATTCCAACCAGCCATCTGAGGATGTCCGTCAACATAAAAACTGACTTTCAATCGGCCCGTTGAGCCTTATAGCATCGGGGTGTTCTGCAATAATCTTCCATAAATTCGACCCGCGTTTTTTAAGGACGCTGAGGTAATGCAGTTCGTCGTACGGAACCCGCTCTTTCCAGCATTTATAGAGGATGCGTATCCACTTGTATGCCAAGGCGCGAACTGCCTGATGATGTCCCATTCCCCTTTCGCGCGCCTGGATATAAAACGCACGTGCCCAGATGGAATGCTTTGTGGTTTCGCCAGCCCATTCATGAAAACTCTGACGAATAAAGTTCGAACACTTCCATCGCCGGTGTATCCATTCGCTCTTTCCACTGCGCTCGGTGACCGGCGCCATGCCGGAGTAGTTCTCCAGATCCAGAGCAGAACCAAACCGCTCCCGGTCGGTTCCCAGTGCCGCAATCAGTCGAGGTACAAACACCCGACCCGTGGCCGGGAAGCTGGAAATAATCTGTGCATCCTCATGATCGGTATAAACCTGATAGATGTGTTTGTCGTAGTCCCGAATGCTTTTAAGCAGATCCCGCAGCTGAACGACTATGCTCAAAGCTTGTCGGCTGTAACAGTCGATGATCACCTCATCGGTCGTAACCGGCACGGCCTGTTTAATCTGCTCCAGACGCTTTTCAATGGTCTGCATATAGCGACTGCTGTGGCGGGTGTAGAAGCTCTTTACACTTGAGCGTTGCGCTCGTTTTAATGACTCGAGAGTTGGCCAACGTTCAATAAAATCGAGAGCCAGCTTTTCATTAAGCTTATCCCCGGCCACCTTGCAGGCCAATGGATAGTAGGTTTTCAGACAGGATCGCAGTTCATTGGTCAGCTTTACGCGCAGGTCAACCAACTTGCGCCGATGTTCGCACAGCAGCATCAATCGGCGGGTTTCCGGTGTATCCGGTTTCCACGCCGTCAGCTTATAGTTTGAGTCGCGAACGATCTCCATAATCAGTTCGGCATCATCCGGGTCATCTTTGGCCCCGCTCGGGCTCCATGCATCACGCATCTTTGCCACGGTGGATGGATGAACAACAAATACGGTTATGAATCCGCAGTTCATTAACTGATAGGCAAGGGCTCCTTTTTTCTGCTCAAGACCAATCGCAATCTGCCGGTTAGGATAACGCTCGCGTAAAGTAATCAGCCACTGCTCAATCACCTCCGGTCGATGTTCAACCTGAGAAAACTCTGTCGATTCGGAATCGGCATCCCACAGACAGAGGTCATGCTTCAGATCCGCCCAGTCAAACCCGATGACCGCCGCAAAACGCTTTGCTTGATTTTTCATCCTGCACTCCTTTCATTTTTACTGGCGGAACACGCTGGCTTCGAACCTGCGAAAGACTTATAGTCGGTCATGATCTGACGACATCCGAGTATTCGTTGTCGGTCGAAGCACACCGGCGAGGTCGAATGGCTGGTTTCAAGCGTTGCTGCGCTGATCAAGTCAGGTTCGTACCAAGCCGGTGCGTGCCCCTCGGGGCAAAACTAACATGAAAAAGGAACAAAAATTGAACTCAGGCAGCCTCCACTCAGAGCGTTCGCTTCGCTCTCCGCTCCGGCTGCCGGAATTACAAGTGGAATACCTATAAGTCAAGTGAGCTTACGTGACACTCCGGGTCGATCCGGTCGAAGCACAAGGCACGAGGGTCCTTTTAGGCGTTAGATGTAGTAAGAAAGGAGAAATATGGGCACATCCGACTTAGCAAAAGAAGCACTGAGAATCGCAGGTACAGCAGGCCTAAGCAAAGATGTCATTGATTTGCTCAAAGAAAAAATCAACCTGCTAGACGAAAAAGTTGATGATCTAACCAGTGAAAATTCCTCATTAAAATCAGAGAACTATGACTTACGAAAACAATTAGAGTCTCTTCTGGAATCGCAGTCTGATGGCACCTCTAAACCTGAAGGTTTTGACGATACGACCGACGCTATTCTAAAATTATTCTTTGACGTCCATGATTCGATTCCTGCCGAACTAATTGCTCGTGAACTAAACATTCAAACATCAATTGTGAGGTATCACTTTGACCTGCTTTCTGAACACGACATGATTAGACGAATGCAGGGAGGAACGCGAGGGTTTGTCTCCGGAGTTGCATCTCCAGCTAAATACGGATTGTGTAAGGCAGGGCGAGAGTATGTGGTAAAAAATCTCATCTAACCAGAAAGTGGAACTTACGGAAAACCCCGGTGGTGATTTTTAAAATCAAAAGTTCGCGCAGAGTGGAAGTCGGCACGGCCTTTTCCGAAGCTCACTTTTGACGTTCATATGGCTGAAGCTTTGTCAACAAGGCAAAAAAAGTTCAGACCCACATTTCCCAATGTTTGGGAAAGGGTCTTCCGATCGTTCCCGGGGGCCGGAAGAGCGCACGCAGGGTGAGCGGTTGTTTCCGCATGCAGGGTATGCTCATATCCGTGGACTGGGTACCACATTTTCTTTGATCACCGCGGCCTTGTTCTTTGTCTGGGTGGCGAGCACTCACCGTTGCCCCGTCAGGCATTCATGGCTTAGCTCATAACGTTCATCAAGTACCGGCCTCTGCAACTCTCGTTTCCGTACCCCCGGGTTCGATTCTGGAAAAAGTTTTATCCGACGATCTTCGCCAGATCCCAAATATATGAGGAGAGTTCACGGGCAACGGCAACCCGGATTTTGTTCGGGTGCATTCCCCGGAAGATCAGTTTATTCCAGCGTTTGTTTAATCGATTCTGGGCATGCCAGCTGATGATTTTCACCTCCCGAGAAAGCCCTTCCTGACGCACGGAGAGTCCTTTGGCTATTTTGGGCGGCTTTCGATAATGCTCGGCTGATTCAACCAGCATCCAACGCGCGTGAGAGTTGCCGCACTTGGTAATGGAGCCCTGTCGTCTTCGGCCACCGGAGGAGTCCTCCGATGGAACCAGCCCGAGATAGGCCATTAGCTGTTTGGGATGTTCGAATCGACCAAAGTGTCCGATTTCGCTGACGATCACCATCGCCGCTGTTCGTTTAAAACCCTTGAACCCCATTAGAGCTTCGACCAGTGGCTTGCGAGACCAGGTCTGTAAAAGGGCTTCCATCTGCCCGTCAATGCGTTCGACCTGTTTGACTGCAAAATCGATCCGTTGAAGATACTCTTCCAGAACCACTTTTTGCGCTGGATCGGCCAGTACAAGTTCCCGCAGGTAACGCATGTGCGGCTCGCCCCAATGAGCTTTCCCTTTGTAGCGGTATCCATTCCGAAGCAAAAAGGAGAGCAGCTGTTTCTTCGTCCGGGCCATGGAGTTGACCGCATCGGTTCGTCCCCGGCATACATCGCGGATCACCTCGTCTTCGACGGAAAGAATATGAATGCCTTCCAACTCGCCGGCACGATAGGGCCGTGCGAGCTTGCGGGCGTCGCGTCGGTCCGTCTTGACCCGATCGCCGGACTGCGTCGGGATCTTCGACGGCGCAACCACAATGCACTCAAACCCCAGTTTAATAAGACGTCTTGCCAGTACGAACCCTGTCGGTCCCGCCTCGTAGCACAGCGCCATATCCTCCTTCGCCAGCTCATACTTTTTCATGATCCGCCGCAGCACTGCCTCAAACGCTTTCAAAACACCCATTTAAGAGATGGGGGTCCCACCTTATGGCCTTTGCCGCCGAAGTTTGTTGCCGCGCTCGCTGGTGTGAGCGCTCCGCCATTGCATGGGCAGGATCCAGCAGGAAACGATGAAGCGGTTCAAAACGCTCCTGCTAAGGCGTGCCGCCGGAGGCTTTATGCGCCGTGAAATAGATCATCGCCGCGACAGCCGCCAGAATCAGCAGCAGACACACCATAAAAACAGAAAACACCTCAAGCTTCTGGATCCGCTCACGCTTCCAGCAAGCCAGCTTTTCGCGCCAGCCGATTTTCACCGGCACCGGCCTGGGAACATCCAGATGTACAAGTTCGGCACGCCCGAAGGATGCATCGCGCCACCGGCCTGAAATATTCAGCACAGCAAAAGATGCAAACTTCAGCTTGTAGACATCCGCATTCACAAGGTGATGCAGCATGGAACTCATGGCGGGATCGTGCCCAACCAGCATGACCGTATCCAGTTTGTCATCCAGGAGATGGACAACCCGCAGGATTTCCCGTTTCTCCGCTTCGAACAGGTCTTCATTCACCTGCATCTGATCGCGCGAAAGCCCCACCTTTCTGCCGAAAATCTCAGCGGTTTCACCGGTCCGGCGGGCCGGGCTGGTGACAATCAGGTCCGGCACAATATTCAGTTCGGCAAACCGGGCGGCCACGGCCTGCAGGTCACGACGGCCTTTGCGCGTCATCGGACGGCCGATATCGGGCACAAAAGGATCTTTGTGCATAAACTCGCCATGTCGAACCAGAATCAGTGTTTTCATAGCGTGCCTTGCTACAATAAAGCGTTCTTCAATGCACGAAAAAACGCTTCGAAGAACCCCCTCGAAGCGTTTTCCAGATGCCAACCTGGCGAGTTTATGACTGAGGGATCCAGTCGCTGATTACCTCTTCGTTTTCCTGCATCCATTTTTTGGCAACTGTAGAGACATCCTCATCAGAGTCATTCACCTTAACCATCAGGTCCGAAAGTTCGGCATCGGTCAGGTACATGTTTTTCAGGAACTGTGCCAGCTCAGGCTTATCTTCTTCGAGATCCGCACGGCCAATGAGTTCGATATTACCTTTTCCCCATATGACCTGGTCATCATCCTGTTCGAGGAATTTCATATCCCAGCGCCCGAACATCCAATGCGGCTTCCAGGCGGTAACCACGATCCACTCTTTGTTTTTCACCGCGTCGGCAAGCGCGGCAGTCATTGCCGGACCACTGGATGCCATCAGTTTGATGCTTTTGAGCCCATATGCCGGGATCAGTTCATCTTCTGTTTTTTTCATCACACCGGCACCGGCATCGATGCCGGTGATGTGTCCGCCGAACTTGTCCGCGTTTTCTTCGAGTTCAGAAATTTTATCGATGGTGACGTAGGCGGGAACCGCAAGGCCGGTTTCTGTTCCCTCATAGATCGTCCCGAGACTGACCAGATCATCGCTGTACCGGTCGAGGTAGTCCTGATGCAGCTCGCGCCAGCACTCCATGAAAGCATCATGGCTGCCCTGAGCAACGGCGGTATAACCCGGCGCAACATCCGCGGCGGTCAGCTTGACATCATAGCCCATTTTTTCTGTAAGAACGGCTTCGGCCAAATGGGTGTAAGCCACTCCTTCGGCCCAGTTCACATAAACCAGCTCCGCTGTTTTTCCCGAAACGGTCTGCGGGTTGCAGCCGCTGAGCATCAATGCACCCAGTCCAAGGCCGGTCGCGAGAATCAAAAGTTGTTTTTTCATGCTGTGTATCTCCTGTAGTTTTGTGGTCGATATTTATTTTATTGGTCAGAATGCGTCAGGCTCTGGGTGACACGGTCCAGAAAGATCGCCAGAATGACGATTGAAATCCCGGCTTCGAACCCGATATCAATTTTAAGCTGCGTAATTCCTTTGAGCACTTCGTTTCCCAGACCTCCGGCACCGATCATTCCGGAAATCACCACCATGGACAACGCCAGCATAATGGTCTGGTTGACTCCGGCCATGATCGTCGGCAGCGCCACCGGCAGTTCCGCTTTAAACAGCAACTGCCGCGGGTTGGAGCCAAACGAAATGGCGGCTTCATGAATTTCCGATGGAACCTGCCGGATTCCAAGACTGGTCAGCCGAACCGCGGGCGGCAGCGAGAAAATCAGCGTGGCAATCACGCCGGGGACCTCGCCGAGTTTGAAAAACAAAACCGCCGGAATCAGGTACACAAAGGCGGGAAGCGTCTGCATAAAGTCAAGAACCGGACGGACAATGCGTTCGACCACATCACTTTTAGCGGACCAGATACCGAGCGGGACGCCGATGAACAGCGCAATCAGCACCGAGGCAAGCACCAGAGAGAGTGTCTCCATCGTGGCGGTCCAGTAGCCCATGTTGTAAATCAGCAGCATGCCCAGCACTGTAAAGATTGCAACGCCACGCTTCGCGGTCCACCAGGCCAATGCCGTCAGAAGCACAATCATCAGAAGCGGATGGGGTAGAAGAAGCAGGAACTTCAACCCGGCCAGGATTGCCGTGACCGTGTTCCCGATGCTGTCGAACACCATTTCGAGGTTGTCTGTAAACCAATTGATCAACGACTCAAACATTTCTCCAACAGGAATTTTTGGAATCGTCATGCGTCACCGTCCTTGGCCTCTTCGGCCTCTGCAAGCACCTCTTCAAGCGGGGTCACGGCTTGCTCTTCACCGCTGTCTTCATACATTTCCGCCAGAATGGCCGCGCGATCGAGCAGTCCGAGAAGCCGGCCGTCATCGTCCTGAATGGCGATGGGATAACGGGTGTTCATTGCGGTGGTCAGCAGGTCGGCAATCGGCGTGTCCGGACCGGCCACAAAGAGATCGGTCTGAAGTGCTTCCGTTACATCCTGTTTTTTCGCCCGTTCGAGTTTGACGGCATCATCCACCGTGAGCAGCCCCTGCAACCGACGATCCGCATCGACTGCAAAGATGGAAGAGATCCCCTGCTTTTCCATTGCGCGAACAGCAACGTGCGACCCATCTTTCGGAACCGTAATCGTGCGGGCCTTGCGCATCAGCGACGAAGCGGCAATCACCTTACTGCGGTCCACATTTTCGACAAAACGTTCCACATACTCATCGGCCGGGTTCGTCAGAATCTCTTCCGGGGTTCCGATCTGCACAATGGAACCGTCCTTCATGATCCCGATACGATCGCCGAGCTTGAGTGCTTCATCCAGATCGTGCGTGATAAAAACAATGGTTTTATGCATACGCGACTGCAGTTCGAGCAGTTCGTCCTGCATTTGCGTTCGGATCAGCGGATCGAGCGCACTGAAGGCTTCGTCCATCAGCAGCACTTCCGGATTACTGGCCAGCGCGCGGGCGAGGCCTACGCGCTGCTGCATTCCACCACTCAACTCGTCGGGCATGCTGTCTTCATAGCCTTTGAGACCGACCAGCTCCAGAGCCTCCTCGGCACTTTTGCGAGCTTCGGCAGCCGGCGTACCGGCCACTTCCAATCCGTATTCCACATTGCGAATCACGGAGCGGTGCGGCAGAAGACCAAAGTGCTGAAACACCATTGAGAGTTTGGAGCGCCGCACCTGCAGCAGCTCCTCCTTGCTCATTTTCATGATGTCCTGACCGTCAATCAGAATTTCGCCGCGCGTCGGATCGATCAGGCGGTTCAGGCAGCGGATTACCGTAGATTTTCCGCTGCCGGACAGCCCCATCAGAACGAAGATTTCTTTTTTGCGAATCTCGAACGAAGCGTTGTTAATCCCGATACCGCATCCGGTCTTGTCCAGAATCTTGTTTTTTGTCAGGCCCTTTTCAATCATCGGAAAAACCCGTTGCGGGTCGGGTCCGAAAATCTTAAACAGGCCATTGACCTTTATAATACTCATGAGCTCTCCCCGGTCTGAGATTAAAAATAGAAGCCGATATTGACATTAAAGCGGGTCGACCAGCCGTCATCACCGCCCTGGCCCAGACCATCAGTCCAGTTCGGCCCCAGCCACGGCTGGTTTTTTCCCGAAGCGATGTCGATATACGTAAAGAAGCGCCCCGCGGAAACAGAACAGCCCAGAATGTTCTGCATACTGTCTGAAAACGCATCATCATCTTTCTGCAGGATGCTGAAATCATTGTAGAACGTAAGCTTTGTGATCGGCCCCCACTCGACCGGAAGGCCATATGCCACACCTGCACTGTAGATGTTACCGGCGGCAGCCACATTATATGAATAATCATAGGACCCCATCGTAATGGTTCTTCCGCCGCCGGGATCACCGCTCAGCGCGGAATATTCATAACGAAGGGCTTCCAGCATCAGGTTCCATCGGCCGCAGGTTTCATTCAAATGCAGCGCAGCAGCATAGTGCGTTCCGTCATCACCGCTGTTTTCGTTGTGAAGTCCGCCCACCTGAAGCGAGGCTCCGAACTCACTGGTGTGGGTTTCGCTGTGCTCAACCGTATATGCAACGCGAATGTTTCCCTGATGCTGTTCTTCCGTACCGGCACCGCCTTCATCCACCGGATCGATTGAATAACGGGCGCTGTCGTCGCTGTCGCCGCCCCAGCTGCCTTCGTCTTCCACATAGTAGGCCAGCTGAACATTCCACGGACCGCTGTCGCGAATATATTTCACACCGAAATCATAGTCATCCTCGAGGCCGACATAGTAGGCCATCTGGAAAAAGTAGTTATGCGATGCCCAAGGAAGGATCCCGAAAGGAACCTGATGCACCCCGACCTGCACCTGCCAGTCCTTTTCCTCCCAGCCCAACCAGCCGTGATGGAGCATATGGTAGTCATGCCCGTCGGCATGCTTGTCCCGGTAATAACGGTATTCGAGAGAACCGATCAGGTTATTGGTCTTCAGGTCGAGATTGATTCGCAGAGTATCCAGACCGAACTCGCCCTGCTCCTTGTAGTCTTCATCCCAATCCCGATAGGAATAGTTGACACGGGCAGCACCACCGATACGTACCGGCCCGGCATAAAGCCCGTCTGTCGCAAACGACGACGACGACAAACAAAGTAAAAATGAAACAATAAAATAATACGTGCTTTTTTGTGTGTTCCGGTTTTGTTTAAACAGCAAACCAACTCTCCTTTTGTGTGTTTTTTCTCCGCTATTTTCTGAATCAGAAACAGAATATCCCAACAGAATCAGTTCTGCCGGAACCCTCTGTTATACGGATGAGCGAAACACACGCAAGGGTTTATCCAGTTTTTCTGCAACGGAAAACCCTAAAAAACATTAATAAAAACCGCTATTTTACAGCCGCGCCGCTGGCCGGAAGTTCGCCATCAACGGTGATCAGACGAAGCTCTTTGCCGACCGACGCACACAGCAGCATGCCCTGGGATTCAACGCCGCGGATTTTGGCCGGCTTCAGGTTGGCGACAATCACAATTGTTTTTCCGACCACCTCTTCCGCGCTGTAGTGCTGGGCAATACCGGCGATCAGCTGGCGTTTTTCTTCGCCGACCTCCACCTGCAGCTTGAGCAGCTTGTCCGCACCTTCCACTTTTTCAGCTTCCAGAATTTTGGCTGTGCGCAGTTTCACGTTCATGACATCGTCGTAGGTGATAACGCCTTCGGGCTTTTCCTGTTTCTCAGTCACTGCATTTTCCTTTTCAGATGGTTTCGGCGGCTTCTCTTCTTTCGGCAGCTCCACCCTCGGGAACAGGGGATCCGTTTTCGGGACCTCGCTCCCGGCTTTAATGACCCCAAACACGCGGAGGTGTTCCATATCGGGCATGCCAAGACCAAACAGCGTACGCAGTTCTCCCATGCGCTCAGGCATGACGGGATACAGCAGCGCAGAACTGACACGCAGCGCCTCAGCCGCCACTGCCAGAGTTGTTTCCACCTCTTCCGTCCTGCCCTCTTTCGCGAGGGTCCACGGCTGTTTGATTTCGAAATACTGGTTCACCTTGCGGACGGCGGCGAGCACCGAAGCAATGCCGCCGTTCAGGTGCATGGAGCCGATACTCGCTTCCATGTCCGTCACCGCCTGCTGCACGGCATCCCACAGTTCTTTTTCAGGACCGTCGGCAACAGCATCGTTTCCAATGGCTGGAAATTTCCCGTCACAATAGCGTCCCAGCATGTTGGAGGTGCGGCTGAGCAGGTTCCCGAGGTCGTTGGCGAGATCTGAGTTGTAACGACGCACAAAGGCTTCCTCCGTGAAAGAGGCATCCTGTCCGAGCGTCATTTCCGCAATCAGGAAATAGCGGAAGGCATCGACGCCGTAGCGGTCAATCATTTCCATGGGGTTGACCACATTGCCGAGACTCTTGCTCATTTTGGTGCGACCGGTCAGCCACCATCCGTGAGCGAAAACCGTTTTGGGCAGCTCAACCCCCATGGCCTTGAGCATGGTCGGCCAATAGACAGTATGCGTGGTGAGAATATCCTTCCCGATCAGCTGATGATTAACCGGCCACCATTTTTTGAACATGTCGTCATCGGATTTATAGCCAATGGCGGTGATGTAGTTCAGAAGCGCATCGAACCAGACGTAGGTGACAAAATCGCTGTCAAACGGAAGCTCAATGCCCCACGCCAGACGGCTTTTCGGACGGGAAATACAGAGATCCTGAAGCTCATTGTTTTTCAGGAACCCGAGCGTCTCGTTGGCACGGAAATCGGGCTGAATGAATTCAGGATGGGTTTCGATGTATTCGATGAGCCACTGCTGATAGTGGCTCATCCGGAAAAAATAATTGGTTTCGACGATGGCATCGACTTTTCGCCCGCACTCGGGGCAATTGCCCTCAACGAGATCTTTTTCCGTAAAGAAGCGTTCGCAGCCGACGCAGTACCACCCCTCGTACTCTGCGCGATAAATTTCATCACGATCATAGAGATCCTGAAGAACCTCCTGCACAATCTTTTTGTGGCGATATTCGGTGGTACGAATGAAATCGTCGTTGGAGATTTCGAGCCGTTTCCAGAGTTCCTGGAAGCGCACCACCGTCTGGTCGCACTGCTCCTGAGCACTGATTCCGTTTTTCTCCGCCGCCTGCTGCACTTTCTGCCCATGCTCATCCGTGCCGGTCAGAAAATAGGTCGGCGTTCCAAGCAGGCGGTGGTAGTTAGCCAGCACGTCCGCAAGAATCGTAGTGTACGCATGGCCGATATGCGGCTTGTCGTTCACATAATAAATCGGGGTGGTAACGTAATATTTGGTATCCATATCCCGCACAGAATATAGATTCCTGAAAAACTTTCCAGACTTAGCAGACAGTTTCTCTCCGGTCGGTCATCAGGCAGAACCGCTCGGATCGACCGCCACAGAACGGCTGATCAACCGGATCAGACCGGCTGAATCGCAGGCTTCCGTTTGTGCCAGTCGGTGGTCTGCTCGTAGGCGTGGCCGACTTTGAGAATATTCTCCTCTTTGAACGAGTCACCGAGAATCTGCAGGCCGATCGGCAGGCCGCCGGATGAAAACCCGCACGGAATGCTCATGCCGCAAATGCCCGCCAGATTGACCGGCGTCGTCAGAATATCGTCGAGGTACATCTTGAGCGGGTCCGCGCTCTTCTCACCGATCTTATAAGCAGGGGTCGGCGTAACCGGAGCAATAATGGCGTCGCACTGTCTGAAAGCTTCGATGAAGTCGTTGCGAATGAGTGTCCGCACCTTCTGGGCGCGCAGGTAATAGGCATCGTAGTAACCGCTGCTCAGAACGTAGGTGCCGAGAATAATGCGGCGTTTCACTTCAGAGCCGAATCCGGCGGCGCGGGTTTTGCCGTAAAGCTCAATCGGATCTTTTCCGTCGAGGCGCATGCCGTAGCGGATGCCGTCGAAGCGCGCGAGGTTGGCGGAGGCTTCGGCGGTGGCAATAATGTAGTACACAGCAATTGCATATTTCGCATTCGGCAGGCTGACATCGACGATTTCTGCGCCGAGGTTTTTACAATGCTCGACGGCATCGCGCACCGCTTGCTCCACTTCCGGATCCATGCCTTCCACAAAATATTCTTTCGGCAGGCCGAGCTTCATGCCGG